>NZ_JAMYKW010000107.1:0-10129 GCF_040317555.1 Mesorhizobium sp. M1406
CATCGAAAGCTTGACCCCAGCACCGCGGTGCTCAGGTCCTCATGGCATCGGATATGCACGTCTGCGGTCTTCACCGGATGCGTACCTTGAAATCACGGTGGCTGAAGCTGTAGCGGGTTGGGAATTTATGCGTCAGCAGTTGGGTCTCCGAGCGAGAGCTGAGCGACGGCCAGATGGTCGGCCCTGTAGATGAAGCGGGGCTTGTCCTCTCTAAGCCCAATTAGGGAGACTTTGTTGCGGTTGCGGCCCGCAACCATTCGAACAATCCAGTCCTGGTCTGTTCGATGGAACGCTATGTCGCCGGCTTCCGCATTTTCTCCCTTCAGTGCCGGTACATCCCGCGAAGGGTAGCGCGGGCGCCTATCCTTTAGCCAATCCAGTTCGATTGAGGTTAGGCCTCGATGCTCTGACGTGCGTCATCGATCACCGCTTGCTCGGCTGCTTCAGGTTCTCCCAAGGCACCACCTGCCGCAAAGCAGGAACTTTTAGAGTCTAATGTTCCGGCTGTTTGGTCGAATCGAAAATCGGCTTCCAATCGCGGTTGTCGCTTCTTCGGCATTGGAACCTCACTGCCATACGACCGTTTTTCCACGGGAGAAACGAAGGAGGTCGCCACCATGGACTGGAACCGCGTCGAAGGAAATTGGAAGCAGGTCAAAGGTAAGGTCAAGGAACAGTGGGGCAAGCTCACTGATGATGATCTCGACCGCATCGCCGGCAAGCGCGATCAGCTCGAAGGCAAAATCCAGGAACGCTACGGCATCGAGAAGGATCGCGTATGCCGAGACATCGACGAATGGTATGGTCGACAAGGCTGGTAGAACAGCGTCGATCGCCAAAGGGCGCCGTCGCGGACCGCGCCCTTTTCGCCACTTTCATCGATCGAATGTTGGCTTCCAGTCGCGGTTGCGCTCCCGCTGCTGGCCCTCGTAATCAGGAATGTTGAAGATCTCTTGATTGGCAGTTAACACGGGTCGTCAGAACGCTAATTGCGCTGCTGAGCCGGCTGCACAATTTCGGTATGTCTCCTCCCACCGACGTTGTCCTTGGACAAGCGCGCGATCTAGCGCTCCTTGCTGTTCGCAAACCATGGCCGCGGGCGCACGGTCGCCTGGGCGACCGACATCGGTCCGCATTGGCTCTCGCAGGACTTTCTCGAATGGCCGCTCTACGGCAACTTGATGTGCGAACATGGTGCGGTGGCCTCGCCGTGACCGAATGAGAAGGGCGGATACCTGGTCAGTGCCGTTGCTGGTTTCGCTGCAGGCCTTAATTCGGCTTTCAACTAATGACGGTGAAGGGCCATTTTGACGGACGTCACAATGGTACAAAACATCTCATAAGTCTTTGACTTTACTAATACAACTCAGAGTTCAATCCTTTCTCGCAGCACGAACTGGCGCGGAGCTTTGGCCACAGCGATCAGATCAAGGTGAAGGCACTGGATTTCCGATAGGAGTCGCTAACACGTGCTCCGCTTGGACTTCTTTCGTGACAACTTCGAAGCCAGCAAGTCTCGATGAACCGAAACTGGTTGAGAGTGCAACATCAGTCGCGTCGCAACCCGTCGCCATCAGGATCCTACCTATGCGAGGGCGGTTATGCCGAGCATCAAATGTGAACCAGTGACCGCTTAGATATGCTTGGAACCATGCGCTGAAATCCATGGGATCCGGCACCGGAGGCACGCCAATGTCGCCGAGATAGCCGGTGCAATAGCGCGCCGGGATGTTCATGCAGCGGCATAGCGAGATGGCCAGATGCGCAAAGTCGCGACAGACGCCGGTTCGATCTGCGAGAGCGCCGTGGGCAGTCCGAAGCGGGTCCGCGGCTTGGTAGCTGAAAGCGATGTGATTGTGCACGAAATTACAGATCGCCTGCACCCGCGCCCAGCCGGAGGGGGCATTGCCAAAATTCGCCCAAGCGAAGTCGCCAAGCCGGTCGGTGTCGCAATAGCGGCTGCCCAGGAGAAACCTGAGCACCTCGTCGGGCAGTTCCTTGATGTCGTGCTGGATGGCTTCTGGCATGACGACATCAGACTTCCCAGTATCGTAAATGTCGAAACTCGTGGATATCGTTGTCAGGCCCGCAGGCGCTTCTATTCTCGTGCACGCGTTGCCAAAAGCGTCAATGTAGCCGCGGGCTTCGATCGGGCGATCAAAGCCTAAGACCTGTTCTGTCAACAGATCGACGCGGCGTGAAGGATGGATCTCAAGGACGAGCAGCATTGGTGTCTGCTGCGGACATTCGTAGGTGAGGTTGAAACCCGCGCGGATGCGCATCGATGCTCCAATGCCTTGATTCAGGAACCGGGCAAACTCCAAATTGCCCAAACAGTTCCGGAGAACATCAGACAGAGCTAATTTTGTTTCGCCACCTTTACCTCAACAGTCATGCCAAGAAAACTTGAGGCGCTGCCGGAGTAGCTTCCCGAAAGAGGTATGGCCTGCTGGGGATGCCTGGCCACGGCCACCCTGATCAGATCCCGGTTGCCGACAATGCCATTGGTAGGATCGAACTCGACCCAGCCGGCACCAGGCAAATAGACTTGGCACCAGGCATGCGTCGATCCTCCGCCGCGCACATCAGCACTGTCGCGGCTCGGCACATAGACATAACCGGTCACAAACCGGGCTGCGAAGCCGAGCGACCGCACCGCCTCCATCATGAAAAGCGCGAAGTCCCGGCATGTGCCTTTGCGCAGATGCAACGTCACGAGAGGCGGCTGCGTCCCGGTTTCGATCCGACGGGAATAGACGAAGCTCTCATGGATGGCGTAGCAGAGCGTCATCAGCAATTTGCCGGTCTCGGTTTGTCCCGAGGCATTCACGAACTGCCGTGCCCATTTGCCAATCTCGTCGCTGTCATCGGCATGATGGCGCTCCATGGTTTGCGCGAGGTCGGCCCCCTCATCGGGATCGTAAGAGAATGGATAATTCAGCGCGGCCTCATCGATACGGAAATCGGGCGCATGCTGCGGCGTGTGATCGAGCCGAATGTCTGTCGCGAAATGGAGTTTATTGGCCGAACCCGTGAATTCGATCACGGCAACGCAGTTTCCAAAAACGTCATGGATCCATCGAATTCCCATCGGCTCGGGGTCCACGGATAGGGCGTGGTCCAGAAGTCGTTGATCGAAACTGTCGCGCGGCCTGAACATCAGCCGGTGCTCGCCAAACCTCACCGGTTGGTTATAGCGATAGACAGTCGAGTGCTTGACTGAAAAAATCGGCATCGGCGTCCGCCAACGATTTCGCAGGAACGTCCGCAGCAATCTAGCGCCTAATCGGCCCGGAACGAACTGTTTCCGCTCCGCCGGCCCGGCGTGTTCCTGGACGCGCTTCCACAGCCGGTCTCGGATGGCGCCCCGCGAGTTGATTGAGGCCGAGCCGACATATCTCCCGGTCGCCCGATCCGCCATCAGGGGGAAAGCCGGCTTCCCAGGCTCACGCTCGACGCCGAGCAACTCGTATTCGTCAATGCTGTAAGCTTTGGTCCTGAGCCAGGCCGTCGAATTGCTGTCCTTGCGCTTCGAAACCATACCTTCGAGCCCGGCTTGATCGATCAGGTGGATGATCGCCTTAGCCTCGCCAGGAAGTGGGGCTAAACTGGATGCTCGCGGCGATCTTCCAGCGGCATGTCGCGTCGAACGCAATGTGCGCCTCAGCGTGAGTGGGGGGCATGGATATTAGCTAGCTGGGATTGTCATTGTATTAGCGTAAGCGCATATTAGCCCTGCAAGCGGCCTGCTACGCCCCGTCTGTAAAAGACATTGATTGGGCGCCGATGTCCGACAACACCCGGCAATTACTCGCCCTCGTTGTCTTCATCTGCACATGGTCTTCGCTGGCCGGCTTTCAAAAGGGAGGACTTCGATGCGCTACTTTCTAGCCACTTTTTGTTTCGTCGCACTAGTTATCGGCGGTGGCGAATCTGCAGGTGCCCAGACAGCCCAATCAAGCATAGAGGCGAACAATGCGGACTTTGTTGCGAAGTTTGCCGCTAAGGATACGGCGAGCTTGGCTCAACACTACACCGAAGACGCGGTAGCGTTTCCTCCCAACGAAGAGCGGGTCGCCGGCCGCGAAAGCGTTCAGAAGATGTGGCAGAGCTGGATCGATGCAGGATTGACCGATCTGACCCTGAAAGCGGCGCAGGTCGAGGAGAGCGGCAATCTCGCGTATGAGGAGGGCACCTACTCTATCAAGATTCCCGGTAGCGACGGCAAGACCAGTGAGGAAATCGGCAAATACATTGTGGTTTGGAAGAAGGGCGCCGACGGCGAATGGCGACTGCATCGGGATATTTGGAATACGAACCTTGCTAAGAAGTAGAGGTCGCCAATCACTCCCGCCAGCGACTCGTGATTTCGAGCTGGACTGGACGACCCGTCTTCTGCTGAACGACGATTGCGCGGGTCCTAATCTCCGGCCCCGAAACCACATTTCTAATCCTGATCTTGACCAGGTCGCAGCCGCGAAGCTTGCTGTCGATTGCCAGATCGAACAGCGCACGGTCTCGAACGCGCCCCTCGCGATCGAGGAAGAAGCGAACAGCCCAGATCTGTTTCTGTGTGAGCCGACGCTTGGTTCCTACTTTCATTTCCTGCATTCCAGGCGGCCCGCTCGCGGCTAGCATCATCGTATTGAGAGTGACTCATGTGAGTTCTCCTCGGCCTTGATTGGCCGATGGAGAAACGGGAAGCCCCAGCGTTGCAGGTCGGGGCCGAAACCGAAACGGCAGCTCCTGGCATTTAACTGGCGATTGCAGGCATGGTCTCGGAGTCCGTAGGCCTGTCTTGATCCACGGAGGCCTGACAGGCTCGTCGAAACTTTGCATCGCCAATCGATTGGCGACCTCCGTCATTTCTGGCGAAAGGCGGAGTGGAACGATACGACCAGCGGGCCTAAAATGTAGTCGAGTGCGGTACGTTCCTCGGTAACGATCATGACCGACGCTGGCATGCCTGGATAAAGCGCAATCTGGGGGGCCGCCGCCAATTCCATCGGATCGACCGCTACGTCGGCAAGATAGTAGGGAAACCCGGTTTTGCTGTCGGTAATGCGATCCGCCGAAATGCGGGTGACGCGTCCATGAATTGTGGGAATTGAGCGCTGCTTGTATGATGTGAAGCGAACTTCGGCCGCCATCTCGGGTCGCAGGTTCGATATGTCCTCGACGCGAACCTGCGCCTGGACGATCAGCGAATTCTCGGTCGGCACGATGTCGAGGATTGTCTGGCCCGGCGCCACGATCGCCCCGATCGAGAAGACGCTGAGATCCATTACCTGACCGTCATAAGGCGCGCGGACTTCGGCCCGGTCCATGGCAGCCTGGGCGGCAAACATCTTTGGCACAAGGTCGGCAAGATTCGACTGGGTTTCGATCAGCATGGCCGAAAGCTTGGCTCGGCGCTCATTGGTCAGTTGCGCGATCTGGCTATCGAGCTCGGCCTTGCTCTGCTGGCTGCCGGCGATTGCGCCGAGGTTTTCGTCGATCAGGCCTTGCAGATCCGAGGCGGATCTTTCCAGTTCCAGAATGCGCGGGCGGGTGGTCAATCCGGCCTTGAGCAGTTTTGAAAGGCTGGCCTTCTCGTCGATCGTCGATTGCAGCTGGGCGTGGTAGGATTCGACACGAGACTGCTTGCCCTGGATCTGCTCCTCGAGTTCGCCAATCCGCCGCTCGAGGATCTGCTTGGCGCCGGCCATCGAGGCGCGCTGGCTTTCCAGGTCGGCGATCTGGTTTGCCATCGCATCCCTGAGGTAGGCCTCGTGCTCCTTGAGGATGTCCTTCGGGAAGGCAACAGCCTCGCTGCCGTCCAGTTCGGCCCGAATCCTGGCATCGGTTGCGCGAAACAGCGCATATTGCTGAGCATAGAGATTGAACTCGGAGCGAATCCTGGTGTCGTCCAGCGCCAGCATTATGTCGCCCTTCCTGACGATGTCGCCATCCTTGACGCGGATCTCCTTCACCGTTCCGCCGTCGAAGTGCTGCACGCTCTTGCGATTGCCTTCCACCTTGACGACAGCGTCGGCGAGCACGGCGCCGTTCAGCGGGGCAAATGCCGCCCATCCGCCGAAGATGCCGAAGAAGGCGACGATGATCAGCAGGCCGACATAGGCCGGCACCTGGATCGAATCCGGGGCCAGGATACCGGTTTCGCCGGGCAGGCTTCGGTAGGTGAGGGCCCCGTCGCTCATCGATCTCTCCGGCCGCGGTTCATTGGGTTGCCACCGCCATTGGCGCCGAGCGCTGGTTGAGCAGCGCCACGATCTCGTTTCTCATGCCGAAGGCCTCGACCGCGCCATCGCGCAACAGAAGGATCTTGTCGACATTCGCCAGGGTCGAAGGCCGGTGCGAGACGATGATCACCGTGCTGCCGCGGCGCTTGAGCTCGATCGCGCACTCGCTCAGCGCGCGGTCGCCATCGGCGTCTAGATTGGAACTCGGCTCGTCGAGAATGATCAGTTTCGGCGTTCCGAACACCGCCCGTGCAAGAGCAATCCGCTGCCGATATCCCCCCGACAGCACGGCGCCGCCTTCGCCGATCTGGGTCTCGTAACCCTGCGGTAGGCGGATGATCATCTCGTGTACGCCGGCGAGCCGCGCGGCCTCGATCACCTCCTGGTCGACATTCGTCTTGAAGCGCCCGATATTGGCGGCCACCGTATCGGAGAACAGTTCGATATCCTGCGGCAGGTAGCCGATGTGGTCGCCGAGCGCGTCATGCCCCCACTGCGACATGTCGGCGCCGTCCAGCCTGACGGTGCCGCGACTGGGCTGCATGACGCCAGCGAGGTTACGTGCCAGCGTCGACTTGCCGGCGCCGGAAGGGCCGACGATTCCGAGCGCCTCGCCCGCTTCCAGTCGAAACGATACGTCCCGCAGAAGCACCTTCTGCTGGCTGGGAATTGCGTAGCTGACCTGCTCGACGGAGATCTTGCCGCTGGGCTTGGGCAGGTTGAACGATCTTTCGTTCCGCGCGCCCCCGTCGACCAGTTTCTCGACCCTTGCCAACGCAGCCCGCGCCAGGATCAGGCTGCGCCAGAGGCCGACGATCTGCTCGACAGGCTGCAACCCCCTGCCCAGCAGTAGACTCGCGGCGAACATGGTGCCGCCGGTGATCTGCCGCTCGATCACCAGATAGGCGCCGAGGCCGAGGATCAGTGACTGCATGGTGAGCCGCAGGAACCGGATAAGGCCCGACATCAAGGCGGCGCGGTCGCTCGCCTCCGCCTGGCGCCGCAGCGCCAAATTGCGGTCGCGCCCCCAGCGGCGAATGAGACCGTCGATCATCCCCATGGCGCGAACGACTTCCGCGTTCCTGAGGCTCATCTCCGTAAAATTATAGTTGGTGGTCGCCAGGTCGTTGGCCTGCTTCAGCGGCGAACGCACGAGATACTCGTTGAGCACGGCCATGGCGATCAGGAGCAGCGAGCAACCCAGTGCGAAGAAGCCGAGCCATGGATGCAGCAGGAAGATGATGCCGATATAGATTGGCGACCATGGCAGGTCGAACAGGGCATGGACGCCGCTGCCGGTGATGACCTGCCGGAACGTGTCGAAGTCGCGGATAGGCTGGCTTTGCGACGAACCGGGCGATGGGGTTTCGACCGACGCGGCAAGGATTTTTGCCGAGAGCAGCCGGTCGAGTCGCGCGCTGGCGCGCGTCAGGATAGCGGCGCGCACCAGGTCGAGGCCGGCCAATGAAAGGAAGGCCGCGAGCAACACCAGGGTCAGCATCACCAGCGTGGTTTCGCTGCCGCTGGTGACGACCCGGTCGTAGATCTGCAGCATGTACAATGGGGACGCGAGGTAGAGCAGATTGATTGCCAGGCTGAATGCCGCCGCGACCAGGAAATAGCGGCGGCATGCCCGAAGCGCATCCTTCACAACTCGAGGTTTGCTATCCAATTCCAGAACCCCACTCGGTGCTCGTCAGGCCGGTGGGCCGCCGCCGACGGCGGCCCTTCTGGTCAGACCACGAAGTCGCTTGAAATTGCTCCATTACCGACGCCCGTCAGCGTGAACTCCGCCGGATTGTACGAAACGGCGGTATGACCTTGGCCGTCATCGGCAAGCTTGAAGCCGTTGGCATCATAGGAGCCGACCAGATGCAGCGCGGTACCGTGGGTACCATCCGAAACGGTCAGCGTTCCGCCGCTACCATCCTGGTTTGCCTGATAGACGGCCGTCGTTCCCGCACCGAACAGGATATCCTCGAGCTCCAGCCTGTCGTCATTGGTGATGCCGCCGATCCGCCCGCTGAAATCGAAGGAATCGTCGAGTTGCAGTGTGCCGGCCGCGTCGTGCGCGAAGGTGACGTCCGTTGACGAGGCGCCGCCGAATTCGAGCTTCGAGAGATTGCCGATCGTGGCGTCACCGTCGCCGGTAACCTGGCCGTCGATGACGATGTCGCCGCCATTGGCCCACAGCATGCCGGAATTCGCCAGCCCGCCGGTGATCGTCAGGCCACCTGAACCGGTCGCCTCCAATGTTCCGGAGTTGATGACGACGCTGCCCCCTGTATCGATGAAGAGCGCATTCGCGCCGGAGGCGATGATGGTGCCCTGGTTGTCGAGGCTCAGCATCCCGCCGCCCAGTTGGCCGGCACCCGAGATCGTGTTGTCGACATTGACCAGAGTGACATCCGGCCCCGTGCCGGAGATCACGTTGGCGGCGCTGTCGGAGAGCAGGATCTGCCCGCCACCCTGCAGGGTCACGCCATGCTGGATGATTTGCAGCAGCGTATCGCCGCCGGTCGAGTCCAGCGAGATGAGGCCGCTATTGTTGATCGTGCCGCTCAGCGGCAGCAAGGCGCCGTCGCCGATCGTCATGGTTCCGGCATTGTTGACCACCGGCGTCTGGTCGAAGACGAAATTGCTTGCCATCAGTGCGCCCGAGTGGACGCCGTCCAGCGTGATCGACTGCCCATCGCCGAGCGTGATCACCGCGTTCCCGTGGGCATCGTCGGCGATATGCGTCTGGAGATCGGCAAAATCTGCCAATCCGTTGTAGCCGATAAGGTCGATCTGGTCGGCCGCCGCATCGAAACTGTGCACCGTGTCGGCGCCGATCGGCTGCGAGAAGACGAAGAGATCGTTGCCGCTCGATCCGGTCAGCACATCGTCGCCAGACCAGGCAAAAATCGGCGAACCCGGAGCGTAGGCCTCGACATTGTCGGCGATGGACGCGCTGCCAGTCGTGCCGTCCGCGTTGGTCCAGGACATCTGGACGTCGAGCACTGCTGCGCCGGCGAAATCGGCAGGCGTGGTGACCGTCAGCCCGTGCAGGTCGCTGGTCTGCACCGTCCAACTGCCGTCAGCGTTGTGGGTTGCGCCGTCGATGGTCCAGCCGGAAGGCACATCCTTCACCGTGACGGTGATGAGCGCACCCTCATGCGATGGATCGGTGAGGGCGAGATTAATCGGCTCTCCGGCAACGCCGGCGGGGTTGAGAGGTCCTAGACTCCCTGCAGCACCCGGGTTAAACGCCGAGTCCGTATAGCTACCTGCTATCACATCAACCTTTACAGAGCCGCTAGCAGTTCTCGTCAAGGTCGCTGTCCAAGTATCACCGTCTACATGAGTAATGTTGCTCAGCGTGCTACGTGTCAATGTAACATCGGTCGCACTGCTGGGATCGAAACCAGTCACAATTTCACTAAATTGGAAGGTGACTATGGAGGTAGAACCGATTGTATTATCTAAGGGCGTACTAGTGATTGTTACAGTCGGCGGCGTCGAGTCGACGGCGGTGCTGACGGTATAGTTAACCGAGTTGCTTGAAGCACCCGGGGCGTTGCCAGCCAGGTCCTGCCACGCCGTACCCACCGTAATGACGTTCGTAGCGTCGGTGATCGACACCAGCGGTGTCAAAGTGGCGGTGAAAACTTTCGAATCGGCCGTAGCTGTAATCGTGCCCAAGGTTGCGCTGGTGGTGTCGTAGCTCACGTCCGCTGCAGTGAAGTTCGACGGTACTTCGCTGAAGGTAAAGGTCACCGTCGTGACATCGCCGGCCGTGAGCGCGGTGTCATTGATCCCAATGGTTGCCGTCGGCCGCAGCGTGTCGATGGCGTAATTGTTGGAATCGGTGGTGCCGCTGTTGGTGTTGCCCGCCGCGTCGCTGA
>NZ_JAMYKW010000108.1:0-9918 GCF_040317555.1 Mesorhizobium sp. M1406
CCGTGGCACGCTGATCAGCCCGGCCCCATGCCGGAGAACGCGGCGACCAAGCCGTCAGCTACACCACTTCCTGGGACACGATCGACATTAACGCACATGTAGCCTTCCAAGCCAATGTCGAATGAGCGCTGTGGTGCCAGTGCCGAAGCCGGTCCCAGAGACCTTCCAGCGACGAGTTCGAGCCGGCAATGACTAAAATTGCTAGCGTCCGTCCGGGCGTTAAAAACCGAAAAGTCTTGGGATTCGACTCGGCGTGAATACGCTCACAAGAGGCTCACCGAGGAACCGCGCGCTTTTCGGCGTTTTGGAACCCAGAAGACGAGACTAGAAAAAGCGCCAGTACAGCCTGGCAACCAATATCGGGCCCTTTCCGCACGGACTTGATATTTGCAGCGAATGAGGTTGTTGGATCTATTGAATCATTGGCCTGTTCGACGCAAAGACCGCTTGCAATCTGGTTTCTGCAGGGAAACTTGAACCACTACCAACAAGCCCGTTGGTCGATCGGCTTCTCTCAAGCGGATTGGTGCAGCGGCCCTCGGCGTGGGCCCGCATCGTCAAAATGCCTCGTATCGTCCCATACAGTCCCTCGGCCAATCGCGACGTCAGGTCCGAAGGTTCAGATCATGGACACGCAATCACCGATACGGCCGTTCGCCGATGGCGGCAATTGAGAACGTTGTCGATCAAGGTCCCGATCGGACTGGTGCGTACTCATTGGATTCGAAGACGTGATGATGAACGCGCCCGGTGAACATTTTCAGCAATTCTCCGGTCACGTCGCGGCTTTGAAACCTGACATTGGACTGCAGCGCCCGGCTGCAGGTATCCATGTCGGGATAGCGGATGGCAAGCGCCATGGCATAGACGGGAGCGCCGTCGTCACGCGCGGTGCCGTCCAGGACGCGCACCTCTTCCGCCCCAGGAAACTGCGTCCACAGCGGCACCAGCCTCTCCTTGACGAAGCGCCGGAACTCGCTCTCGCGCCCGGCGTGGATTTCCCCTTCGAAGAGGGCGTAACGAATAATCATGTCGGAGGTTTCCCGATTTTCTGCGGTTGAGAAGGCTGTCGCCCGATGGCGGAATGTGAAAAACCGGACAGTTCCGGATTTGCGGTGGGATGACGCCACGGTGCGGGCGCATCACTTGATGCGCCCGCATCGCTGCGCGGCTACTTGCCCCAGATCTTCTGGTATTCGTCCCGGTAGCCATTGCCGGGGTCGAACGCATTGTTCGGGCCGCCGTCGAACTCGACATTGTCGGCTGTCACGACATGCAGCGGCGATAGATAGCCCGACCATTTTTCGCCAGCGATGGCGCGGTTGAGCTCGTCGACCAATTGCCAGCCCTGCAAGTTGAGCGGTTCGGCGACCGTCACTTTCTGGAACTGGCTGGCGCGGATGCGCTGATACGCCGATTCCGAACCGTCGCCGGCGGCGACATTGATCGGCGCGTCGGTGCCGGCTTTGCCGGCGGCGGCGAGCGAGGGCCCCATGAAGTCGAAATAGAGATCGTTGATCGCTAGTGAGTGGGTCCAGGCGTCGCCGTATTTCTGCAGCAGCGAAGTGGTCAGCTGCGGCATGCGCTGGGAGGTCTCGGCGATCGGCGTGTCGACATATTCGAGCACCTTGCCGCCCAACCGTTCGATCTCCGCCTTCATCTTGTCGGCTTTGGCGATGGCGATGGCGTAGGTTGAATCGGTGAAGATAACGACGCCGGGCTTGCCCTTGGCATCGGCGTAGGCCCAGTCGGCCGCAGCGGTGGAGACTTGCATGGCGTCCGTCGACACGTTGGCGAACACGCCGCTTTTCTCGTCGGGCCCGATCACCGGTCCGGCATGCCAGGAGACCAACGGAATGCCGGCGGCCTTCGCCTGTTCCAGTGCCGGCGCCTGCTCGATGGCGTCAAAACCGTTGATGACGATGCCATTCGGCTTCAACGCCATGGCCTGGCCGAAGGCAGCGGTGCGGCCGCCGATCGAGCCGGCGCCGTCAATTACCTTGACCTCCCAGCCGATCGCCTTGGCCGCTTCCTCGACGCCGTTGGTAACGCCCAGAATGCCGCCGTTCTTGAGGTCGCCGGCGAGCACGACGATCGTCTTGCCTTGCTGCGCCTTCGGACCGGTGGTCGGGCCATCCCAGGCCGTGACCTTCTGCGCATATTTCTGGACGATCGCCATGGCGTCGGCCATCGCGTCCGCCCGGGCCTGGCCGGCGAACAGGGCCGGAGCAGCGATGGCGATCGTCATCAAGGCGACGGACGATTTCAGGAATGTTCTGCGTTGCATGTTGGTACCTCCCTTGGTTTCAAGAAATTGCATGGTCTTTCCGAACTCGGCTTTCGATTGGGGTTGCCGTCATGTCACTGACTGATATCGCCCGCCACCGGACCAACGCCGGCCGGATGTGCGTTGACGTAGATGGCGTAGAGGGATGTCTGCGCCGTGATGTAGAGGCGGTTGCGCTTGGGACCGCCGAAACAGACATTGGATACGAGTTCGGGAACCAGGATCCGGCCGATCAGGGTTCCGTCCGGTGCATGGACGCGCACCGAGTCGGCGCTGGAGGCCCAGATGTTGCCGTCGCGATCGAGGCGGAAACCATCGAACAGGCCTGCCCCGCATTCGGCAAGGATGCCGCGTGCACGCGCCGACCGGCCGTCGGCAAGATCATAAATCCTGATCGCGCGCGGCAGGCCGAGCACGTGACTGGCGCCGCTGTCCGAAACATAGAGGATCGTCTCGTCGGGCGAGAAAGCCAGGCCGTTCGGCTGCACCATATCGGTGATGACGGCGCTCACCTCGCCCGAAACCTCGTCGAACCGGTAGACATGGGAGCCGCCGATCTCCGCTCTGGCGATCTTGCCCTCGTAGTGGCTTTCGATGCCGTAGACCGGGTCGGTGAACCAGATCGTGCCGTCGGATTTGACCACCACGTCATTGGGTGAATTGAACCGCTTGCCGGCAACGGTCTCGACAAGCGTCCGCCAGCGCCCGTCATGCTCGAGCCGGGAGACACGGCGTCCGCCATGCTCGCAAGCAACGACGCGGCCTTCGCGGTCGAGCGTGTGGCCGTTCTGATTGTTGCAATGGGTCTCGAAGACACTGACGGAACCATCGCCTTCGTCGTAGCGCAGCAGCCGATCGTTGGGGATGTCCGACCACAGCAAATGCCTTGCGGCCGGTACATACACCGGTCCTTCCGCCCAACGGCTGCCGGTCCATAGCCGTTCGAGCTTGGCATGCCCGATCGTCAGCTTGCGGAACCGATCGTCGAGAACCTCGTAGTGGCTCATTTCATGATCCACGGGGTTGGTTCGGCTAGTCACTTCGAAGACTGTGCCACAGTCTTGATGCTGGCCCTGTGGGTGGCGCCGCGCTTGCGCTGGGCGTAGCCGGCAATGCCGATGGCAACGAGCAGCGTCACGCCGTTGAACAGCGGCTCCACGAAGAACGAGCCGCCGAACTGCTGAATGCCGGAAATACCGACCGCCAGGATGATGACGCCTGTCATCGTGCCCCAGACATTGACGCGTCCGGGTTTGATCGTGGTCGAGCCGAGAAAGGCGCCGACGAGAGCCGGCAAGAGATATTCCAGCCCGACGCTGGCCTGGCCGATGCGCAGCTTGGAGGCGAGGAGCACACCCGTCAGCGCCGTCAGGAAGCCTGATGAGATGAAAGCTCCGATGACAAAGCGGCGCACCGGAATGCCGTTCAGCGCCGCAGCCTTCGGATTGGCGCCGATGGCATAGACGTAGCGGCCGATCGGCAGATATTCGAGGATGATCCAGAGCACGACGGCAATGCCCAAGACGTAGAGGCCAGTGATCGGAAGCCCGAACACCATGGTGCCGTTCAGCGCGTAGAAGCCGTTGGGCAAAACGCCGATAACCTGCCGGCCGCCAGTATGCCAAAGCGCCAGGGCATAGAGAACCGTGCCGGTGCCGAGCGTGGCGATGAAAGAATCGATGCGGGCGACTTCAACCAGCAGGCCATTGAGGAAGCCGGTCGCGGCGCCGAGAAGCAGCACGATCATCACCGCCAGCGGCCACGGAACGCCGAACATGGTCTGCAGGCTGATGGCGAGGATGTGCCACAGCACGATGCCGTAGCCAACGGTAAGGTCAATGCGCCCGGATGCCATCGGGATCATCGCCGCCAGGGACAAAAGCGCGATGATCGTCTTGTCGGAGATGATCGAGCGCAGGTTGAGCAGCGTCGGGAACGTGTTCGGCAGCAGGATCGAAAACAGCAGGATCAGCAATACGGTGAGGATCACCAGGCCGTAGACCGGCAGCAACCTGATGATCTTCTGGCTAAGTGGCAAGCCCGCCATTTCGCCGCGGGTCGGTTCGAGTGCGCTGGATTCGATCGATTGCATGGCTTTGCTCCGGAAAAGTCAGGCGGCTTCGGAAGCCGATGCCGCGGTGATCACGGCGGATGTGGTCAGGTCGTTGCCTGTGAGTTCGCGAACGATGCGTCCTCGCGAAAACACCAAAGCGCGATGGCAGATATGGGCGATCTCTTCGAAATCGGTCGACACCACGACGACGGCGAGACCGGCTTCGAGCGCGCGGCCGATCAGCCGGTAGATCTCGGCCTTGGCGCCGACATCGACGCCGGCGGTCGGATCCTCGGCGATCAGCAATGTGCGACCGGTATGGAGCCAGCGCCCGACAACCACCTTCTGCTGATTGCCGCCGGACAACGCCTCGATCGGCAGGTTCGGGTCGTTGGGGCGCAGTCCGACCGAGCCGCCGATCACTCGGGCGAGAGCAGCCTCCTTGTGTGGCGCCAGGAAGGAGAACAGGCCGCGCTGACCGGCGCCGGGATTGAGGAAGCTGTTCTCCCGGATCGACAAGGAGGCCGCGATCGACTCCTCTGTCCTGTCGCGTGCGATCAGGCCGACGCCGGAGCCCATGGCGGCGATCGGGCTCGACAGGTCGGGCGCAACACCATTGATCGTCACCGATCCAGAAAAAGCCTGGCAGCCAAACAGCGCCCGGCCGACCAGCTCCTGCCCGGCGCCGCGCAGGCCGACCAGGCCGAGCAGCTCACCCTTGCGCACGTCGAAAGATACCGGGCCGGCGCCGGCGCAGACAAGGTCGCGCACGGCGCAGATCGTCTCGCCGGCCTGCGTCTGAGCCTTGCTGAAAACCTGGCTGACCGGACGGCCGACGATCATCTCGACCAGTTCGTCGGGTTTTGTATCGGCGACCTTCTTCTCACCGACCAGCCTGCCGTCGCGCAGCACGGCGACCCGGTCGGCGATGCGGAAAATCTCATCGAGGCGATGCGAGACATAGATCATGCCGACGCCGCGCTGCTTGAGCGGACGGATGGCGTCGAAAAGCCGCTCGACCTCGTCGGCCGGAAGGCTGGCGGTCGGCTCGTCGAGCACCAGCACATCGGCCTCGGTGGCCAAGGCGCGGGCGATGGCGACCAGTGATTTTTCGGTGCGCGTCAGGTCCTGGACACGCGTCGTCGGGTCGAAGTCGCAACCGACGAGCTTCAGCGCCTCGTGGGCACGTTGTTCGGTGGAACGCCAGTCGATCAGACCAGAGCGAAGCGAAAATCCCTGGGCGAGGCCGACATTCTCGCCGACCGTCATCCATTCGATCAGGCCGAGATCCTGGTGAATGAAAGCGACGGACTGGCGCTGGTTCGGCCGCGGCGGCCGATGATGATAGGGCTCGCCGCGAAACAGGATGTGGCCGCCATCGGGCCGGTAGATACCGGCGAGCGTCTTGATCAGCGTCGACTTGCCGGCGCCATTCTCGCCGAGCAGCGCCAGAATTTCGCCCTTGTGCAGATCGAGCGTCACGTCGGAGAGCGCGCGGGTGCCGCCGAACTCCTTCGTAATCGACTTGAACTCGATCAGTTTTTCCTCAGCCACGAAGCGTTTCCTCCCGAGATCGCAAAATTATGTTATCGATAACATTTCCGGGCGTCAAGCGGCAAGATCGAAGGCCCCCGATCAGCTTATCTTGCCGTCGAGCAGTCGCATCATCTCGGCCGAATCCCTAGGCCCCAGTCCGGCGGCGCACAGCAGGCGGTGAAGCTCCACGACCTGCCCTGTCATCGGCAGGGGCGTCTTGGTCTTCAGCGCGAAAGCCTGCAGCGAATCCAGATCCTTCAGCATATTGTCGATGCGGCCGGTCGGCGAAAAATCGCGGGCGGCGAACTTCCCCATGAACTCCTGCATGATGCTGGAATCGGCACGGCCGCCCTTGAGCGCCTCCGGGATCGCCTTCGGATCGACTCCGCCCGCTTCGGCGAGTTTTACGGCTTCGGCGACGGCCTGGAACAGCACCGCGCAGAACAGCTGGTTGATCAGCTTGGTCGTCTGCCCTGCCCCGCTCGGCCCCATGAGCGTGTAGTTGGCGCAGAGATGCCGCATCACCGTACGGGCGTGTTCAAAATCGGCCGCCTCACCGCCCGCCATGATAGTCAGCCGGCCGGCCAATGCGCCCGGAACGCCACCCGAAAGCGGGCAATCGAGCCATTTCATGCCGGTCTCGGCCGAGAGCCTGCTGGCCATTTGCGCGGTGTCGGCAGGATCGATCGAGGACATGTCGATCAGCAATTTTTCGGGTGACGCACTCGCCGCGACACCGCCATCGCCAAACACCACCGAACGCACGATATCGGCATGGTTGAGGCTGAGGATGACGAAGCTGCTCACCCGTGTTGCCTCGGCAACTGACGCGGCGGCAGCCGCACCCTTTGCAGTCAGGGCGGCGACCTTTGCCTTGTCCAGATCGAATACCGTAACCACTTGCCCCGTCTCGATCAGACGGGTGGCGATCGCCGACCCCATGATGCCGGCGCCGACAACGGCGACTTTTACTGCTTGCGTCATCTCAACGTGCCTTTTTCCTTGATCCTGACAGGGGCGACCCCAAAGGCGCCCAGCCCCTGCAACGCCGCATCGGCAATCCTGTCGACGGGCGCGGCGATGTCCACCGTGACCACCAGCGGTTCGTCGCCGGGATACTCCAGTGTGGCGAGCTGGCTGTCGAGCAGCGCCGGTGGAAAGAAATGGCTGCGTCGCTCGGCGATCCTGGCCTGTAGCAAGGCATGTGACCCGTCCAAAAATACGAAAAGCAACCGCCCGCCAGACCCGTGGCGAAGGCGATCGCGATAGGATTTCTTCAGCGCCGAGCAACTCGCGACGAGCCCATGGCCTTCCTCATCCGCATGGCGCAAGGCTGCACCCAACAGGTCAAGCCAAGGCCAACGATCATCGTCGGAAAGCGGTATGCCCGCCGACATTTTCTCGACATTGCCGCGCGGATGCAGCGTATCGCCTTCGACGAAGGCAAGTCCAAGCCGCGCGGCGATCTCGACGCCGACTCTCGTTTTGCCACAGCCGCTGACGCCCATCACGACGATGAGCGGGGGCTCAAAGGCAGGTTGTGATGCCGCCATCGACATAGAGCGTGTGTCCGTTGACAAAGGATGAAGCCGGGCCGGCCAGAAAAACCGCCGCGCCGACCAGTTCGCCGACATTGCCCCAGCGCCCCGCCGGCGTGCGGTTGGTCAACCAGGCCGAAAACTCGGGATTGTCGACCAGCGCCTGGTTGAGCGGCGTCTTGAAGTAACCCGGCGCGATGGAATTGATTTGCAAGCCATGCTTCGCCCAATCGGCACACATGCCGCGCGTCAGGTTGCGCACAGCGCCTTTCGTGGCCGTATAGGGCGCAATGTTCGTCCGTGCCAGTTCGCTCTGCACCGAGGCAATATTGATGATCTTGCCGCGCCGCCGCGGGATCATGTGCCGCGCCGCCGCTTGCCCGACGAAGAACACGCTGGAGATGTTGGTGCGCAGCAATTCATCCCACTTGTCGGCGGGAAACTCCTCGAGCGGCGCCCGAAACTGCATGCCCGCGTTGTTGACAAGGATGTCGATCGCGCCGAGCGTGGCCTCGATCTCGGCGACGCCTTTGACGACCGCTGCGTGATCGGTGACGTCGAAGACGGCGCTGTCGACCTTGTGTCCCTTCGCTGTCAGTGCATCCGCCGCCGTTCTGACTTTTTCGGCGCTGCGTCCATTGAGCACGATTTCGGCGCCGTGCTGCGCCAACCCCTCGGCCAGCGCCAGGCCGATCCCCTGACCCGAGCCGGTGACCAGCGCCCGCATGCCGGTCAAATCGAACAATGAACTGCTCAAATGCTCCTCCCGAAGAATGTCCCCTGAAGTGGTGCGATTTCCATCGCGCCGCGGCCAGACCCTATTGACATGAATGTTATCGATAACATAGTCAATGGGAAAAATGAACTCGCACAGGAGATGACGCGGTGACCGACATTTTGATGACAGGCCCCTATCCGGCTTGGGACATGGGAGACCTTGAGGCGAAATATCGCGTCCACAAGCTTTGGCAGGAAGAGGACAAGGACGCGCTGCTCTCAAGCCACGCCGGCGCGATCCGCGCCATCGCCACGCGCGGCGAGCTGGGCGCCAGCGCCGCTCTGATGGCAAAACTGCCGAAGCTCGAAATCGTTTCCTGTTATGGCGTTGGCACCGATGCCATCGACCTCGACTACGCCAGGGCGAACGGCATCCGTGTCACCAACACGCCGGATGTCTTGACCGAGGATGTGGCCGATATCGGCATCGGGCTGCTGCTCGCCGTCGCGCGAAAAATCCCGCAGGCAGACGCCTATGTGCGCGATGGAAGCTGGCGCAAGGGCAATATGGGGCTGGTTACGCGTGTCTGCGGAAAAAGGCTGGGCGTTGTCGGCATGGGCCGCGTCGGTGCGGCGGTGGCGAGGCGCGCGGCTGCCTTCGACTGCGCAATTTCCTATTTCGACAATCGCAAGCGCGACGATCTTCCTTATACTTTTGTCGGCGATCTGCTCGAACTGGCGCGCGACAGCGAATTTCTGATCGTAACGCTGGCGGGCGGCGAAAGCACGAAACACATCATCAATGCGGCGATCCTGGCAGCGCTCGGAGCGGACGGCATCGTGATAAACATCTCGCGCGGCAGCACGGTCGATGAGACCGCGCTGCTCGCCGCGCTGGAATCCAGCGCGATCAAGGGCGCCGGGCTCGACGTGTTCTGGAATGAGCCGACAATCGACGAGCGCTTTCTGAAGCTTTCCAACGTCGTGTTGCAACCACACCACGCCAGCGGCACGGTTGAGACCCGCAAAGCCATGGGTCGACTTGTCCGCGACAACCTCGCCGCCCATTTCGGCGGGCAATCCTTGCTGACACCGGTCGTTTGAGAAAGGATCGCGTTCATGAAGTCGATCGTCATCCATGCGGCAAAAGACCTGAGGATCGAAGAGACCGATCCGGGCGTTCCTGGCGATGGGCAGGTCGAGATCGCCGTCGAAGCGGGCGGTATCTGCGGCTCGGACTTGCATTATTACAACCATGGTGGCTTCGGCGCGATCCGCCTTCGTGAACCCATGATCCTTGGCCACGAGGTTGCCGGCACGGTGCAGGCGATGGGCGGCGGGGTTTCCACCCTCGCTGTCGGCGACCGCGTGGCTATCTCGCCCAGCCGGCCCTGCAATGCCTGCCGCTACTGCCTGCAAGGCATGCAGAACCAGTGCTTGAACATGCGCTTCTATGGCAGCGCCATGCCCATGCCGCATATACAAGGGGCGTTCCGCCAGCGCCTGGTCGCGGAGGCGTGGCAATGCCACAAGGTCGCGGATCACGTTTCCATCAACGAAGCTGCCTTCGCCGAGCCGTTCGCGGTGACGCTGCATGCCCTCAACCGCGCCGGCTCGCTGCTCGGCAAGCGCGTCCTGGTCACCGGTTGCGGGCCGATCGGCGCGCTTTGCATTCTCGCCGCCGGGGGGGGGCGCGCGCCCCGCGGCGGCCGGGCCCCCCCGCGGGGGGGGCGGGGGGGGGGGGGGGGGGGGGGGCGGGTGGGGGATAAAAAAGAAAAAAGACAACG
>NZ_JAMYKW010000109.1:0-9715 GCF_040317555.1 Mesorhizobium sp. M1406
CCATGATCCGGTGCTGGCGGTGCTGGCCGGCAAGCTCAAGGCACGGCGTCACAAGAAATGCGCGGCCGTCGCCGGCAAGTCGACGTTCAACCGGCTGGAGGCTGTTCGTCGAGCTGTTCATGGGTGCGCACGCCGCCCCGCCCGAAGAGATCGTGCTGGATCTGGATGCCACGGACGATCCCCTGCACGGCAACCAGGAGGGGCGGTTCTTATGGCAACTACTGCTACCTGCCGCTCTACATCTTCTGCGGCGATCACCTTTTGTGCGCCAAGCTGCGACCCGCCAACATCGACGCGGCCGCCGGCGCGGTTCAGGAGATCGAGCGCATCGTGCGCCAGCTGCGTCAGCGTTGGCCCAAGGTCCGCATCGTGCTGCGCGCCGATTCCGGCTTCGCCCGCGAGGAGCTGATGGCCTGGTGCGAAACCAACGCCGTCGACTACCTGTTCGGTCTGGCCCGCAATGTTCGGCTGGTCCGCCACATCGCGGCTGAACTGGACGCGGCCAGGGTGGAAAGTGCCCTCACCAGCCGGCCCGCCCGCCGCTTCAAGGACTTCCTATGGACCACGCGCAAGAGCTGGAGCGGCCGGCGCCGGGTCGTGGCCAAGGCCGAGTGGACGCAAGGCGAGGCCAACCCGCGCTTCGTGGTCACCTCGCTCGACGCCGAGGCCTGGCCGGCGCAATGCCTCTACGAGGACCTCTACTGCGCCCGCGGCGAGATGGAGAACCGCATCAAGGAATGCCAGCTCGACCTGTTCGCCGACCGCACCTCTGCCGCCACCCTGCGCGCCAACCAGCTCAGGCTCTGGTTCGCCTCGATGGCCTATGTGCTGATCTGCGCACTGCGCCGCATCGGCCTGGTGGACACACGGCTCGCCAGGGCAAGCTGCGCCACCATCCGCCTCAAACTGTTCAAGATCGGCCCCCTGGTCAATGTCTCGGTGCGCCGCATCAGGCTGGCCATGAACTCGGCCTGCCCCTTCCGGCGCGAGTGGGCCCTGACCTACGCCCGATTACCAGCAGCCGCCATCTGAGCGCCCCGATCCACCCTCCCGTCAACACAAGGATATCGCCGAACCACAACCACCGCTTCGCGCGGCGACAGCCCTTGCCTGCAACTCACGCGCTCGTAAAATCCCCGCTTCAGACCTACGCCAAAAGACAGTGTGAGATATCCGGGCTAGGGTTCCCACCTCGATTCATCCGTCATTCCTTGTTGCGCGTGGCGGCGTTTTCACGATTTGGTTGCCGACGAAGCGGCAGACGACGACGCACCGGGCCATTGATTGGCGCGAAGACCTGCAAGAGCCGATTATGTCGATGCTTCATCCCGTCGCGATCTACGGGATCTAGTCCGGGGCATCAATCTGACCCGGTCTGCATCTCCATAGGCCGTGACGCGGTCAAAATAAAGCGGCGATAGACATGGGTACGGAGACGATTGCGCAGGTTTGCGGTCCGTCTTTGTGCCTTCGCGATCGGTGCATGCGATATCCTGGAAACGCTTACAAAACCTGCGTCCTCGAGCATCTGCGCCAGCGCCTCGTAATGGAGGCCGCCGGCGAATGGCAATGCGCGAATGATCTCCGCATGCCGCTCGCTCAAGGAGCCGTCATAGTAGGGATCGGCGCCGAAGAACCGGTCGATCGCGGCGACCAGGGAAGCCGCGATCCGTCCAACCGATGTCGGCTTTGACCAGTCGCCGTCATAGACGACCAGCTTCCCGCCCGGAGTCAGCAGTCGCTTCCATTCGCGGAACGTCGGCTCCGGCTCGAGCAATGTCCACACGAGATGGCGGCAGATGATCGCGTCGTAGCATTCGTCCGGCTCCATTGTGTTTTCGGCGTCGGCGAGCAGGAAGCGCAGCCGCGGCTTGCCCGCGTGCTTGGCTCTGGCCACATCGAGCATCGCCTCAGAAAAATCCAGCGCGGTGACGTCATGACCGAGATCGTGAATGAGCTTGGTGATCTCTCCGGTCCCGCACGCCAGTTCAAGCACCCGCAAAGGTTTTGCGCCGAGCGTGTCTCGAATCGGCTTCTGCCGGGCTCTGAACTCATCCGGCGAAAGAATGCCGTGGCCGAAGGCATCATCGAACGTCTTGGCCCGCTCCGACCAGTAGGCCCGCATTGATTCCTTGAGATGGAAGTTTTCACGATGAGTAGCTGGATGGTTCATGCTCAGCGGGCGAAGCCGTTTCGCGCGAGGATTTCGTCGAAGCGTTTGCGAGCGCGGGCGGGAACATCTGCCGCGTGAAAGCTCTCGGGAAGTGCCGTTTCGCCGACCCGGATTATCATCACCATGCCCATTCCGATATGCGGCGAGCACTTGATGCCGTAAAAACCTTCCTGGTCGAGCGTGACCGCGATCTCCTCGTTGATCTTGCCCTTGAAGCCGGCGTAGCCCTCGGGAACCATGCCGTCGATCGTCGCCGCATTGTGGCCTGTGCTGGCATTCAGGAACTTCACTGTGTCGCCTGGCTCGGCGCGCACGAAATCCGGTTCGTAGACCATCGGTCCGGTGGCTCCGCGGTTGAGCATCTTGATTTCGTGCATCTCGGCATAGGCGTGCGACGACGCTGCTAGCGACAAGAGCAAGGTGAGAATTCGTAAGTGCATGGGTTTCCTTTCAGGAAGCTGCATGAAAGCGGAACATGTGCATGCCGTCTGTCGGGTCGGTGAGGAGGCTTGCGCGAACGCCGAACACCGCGTCAATCCGCTCGACGGTCAGCACTTTGTGCGCTGGACCCAGCGCAACGAGTCGGCCACCGGACAGCACGCCGACGCGATCGCAGGAGAGCGCCTGGTTCAGGTCGTGCAGCGCGACAACCGATGTGACCGGCAGTTTTGCGACCAGATCCAGGATCGAGAGCTGGTGCTGGATATCGAGGTGGTTTGTCGGCTCATCGAGAAGCAGGATCTGAGGCTGCTGCGCCAGTGCCCTCGCAAGATGGATACGCTGGCGTTCCCCACCAGACAGGGTTGCCCAGGAACGCCGTTCGAAGCCTTCCATGTCGGTGTCGACAAGTGCCTGCGAGACGATGCGATCGTCTTCAGCCGACCATGGTTGCAACGGGGTCAGCCGAGGCGTACGGCCAAGCTCGACCGCATCCTTCACCGTGATAGCTTCCGTCGTTTCGGCCTGCTGCTCGAGGAAGGCGATCGTTTGCGCGGCGGCGCGACGCGGCATCGCGCGAAGCGCTTCACCCTTGATGCGAACATCGCCTGACGTGGGTTGCCGGATGCCTGCCAGCAGTTTCATCAGCGTCGACTTGCCGGAGCCATTCGGTCCGACGAGACCGAGTGTTTCGCCTTCATGGACGACGAGATCAACGCCCGAAACGATCGGCTTGCCGCGAACCGACCAGCCGAGATTGCGCGTCTCCAATATCATGGCGTGCGCCGCCCACGGATCAGGATCAGCGCAAAGGCCGGCGCTCCGACCAGTGCCGTGATGACGCCGATCGGCAGCACCTGTCCAGGAATGATGGTGCGCGACAGCACGTCCGCGGCGATGAGGAATGCTGCACCGACGAGCGCCGTCGTTGGCCCGAGCCGGCCGTGCCGCACCCCGACCAGGAACCTCGCGGCATGGGGAATGACGAGACCGACGAAGCCGATCGATCCGACAATGCTGACCATGACGGCGGTAACGAGCGCCGTGATGCCAATGAGGATCACCTGCACGGTGCGGACCGGCACGCCGAGAGACGACGCCGATTCCGCTCCGAATGCGAAAGCGTCGAGGGCGCGCGCAAACCAGATGCAGGCGGCCAATCCGACCAGCGCAATCGGCACCGCCAGCCAGACATCCGGCCACCGGGCGCCGCTCAGGTTGCCGAGCAGCCAGAACATGATGCCGCGCGCCTGTTCGGCATTGGCGGATTTGGTTATGATGAAGGATGTCAGCGCATTGAAGAGCTGCGATCCGGCGATGCCCGCAAGGACGATCTGACCGGTACCGTGACGCGTCACGCTGCCGCCGGCCGCCCGCGCCAGCATCGCCACCAGGGTGAAGGCCGCAACAGCGCCGACAAAGGCGCCGAGCGACATCGAAATCGCGCCGGCGCCCAGGCCGGCGACCGTCACCGCAACCGCGCCGGTCGAGGCTCCTGCGGAAATCCCCAGCAGGTACGGGTCAGCAAGTGCATTCCGCAGCAGCGACTGCAACACCATGCCCGAGATTGCCAGACCCGATCCGCAACAGGCCGCGATGATCGCGCGCGGCAGGCGATAGTTCCAAATGATCCCCATGTCGATCGGGTCGAGTACGTATGCCGAACCAAGGATCTTGTTGACCAAAATCTGTACGACGGTCGAGACAGGGATCGGCGTCTCGCCGATGCAGGTGCCGGCAAGCACCGCCGCGAGGAGCGCCGCGAAGCAGAGCGTCCCCCGGCCGAGCCGGGAGACGTAGATCGCTTGCGAGGCGGTCAGGCTCACTGGGCCAGTCCGGAATCCTTGAGCGACTTTGACAGCACCTCGATGCCGGCGATGGTGCGGATGGTCGCGTCCATGGCGTGCGCGTCCATGACGACGATGCGGTTGTTCTTCACCGCCTCCATCTGGCTGGCGACCGGATCGGTCTTGAGGAACTCCAGCTTCTTCTCATAGTCGTCAGCGGGGAAGCGCCGGCGATCCATCTTGGCGATCACGATCAACGTCGGGTTGGCCTTGGCGATGGTCTCCCAGCCGACCACCGGCCACTCCTCGTCGGACTCGATGATGTTCTTGATGCCGAGCTTGTCCATCATGTAGGCGGGAGCGCCCTTGCGTCCCGCCACATAGGGATCGATGTCCATCTCGGCGCTGGAGAACCAGAACACGGCCGAGACGTCCTTGAGGTTGAGCGCCTTCGCTTCCGCAATCGCCTTGTCTTCGCGTTCGGTCAGGCTGGCGACGAGTTGCTCGCCCTTGTCCTGGATGTCGAAAATCTGCGCCAGTTCTCGCGCGCCCTGATGGATGGACGCAGTCGAGAAGAGCTCGCTGCGCGTCCCGTCGACGCCGACCGTGTTGTCCTTCGCCACGCAGTCGTCCGGCAGCACATAGGTCGGGATACCGACATCGTGGAACTGCGTGCGCGTGGCGACGATGCCGTCCGGTCCGACGTGCCAAATGAATTGCACGGTTACCAGTTCCGGCTTCTTGGCAACGACGCTTTCGAAGCTCGGATCGTTGTCGGCCAGGCGTTCGACCTTGTCGTTGACCTCTTTGAACTCCGGCAGCACCTCGTTGAACCAGACCGAGGTGCCGGTAACCTTGTCGCCGAGGCCGAGCGAATAGAGCACCTCGGTCGCCGCCTGTCCGACCGTGACAGTCGAGGCGGGCGCCTTCTGGAAGGTCAGCGTTTCGCCGCAGTTCTCGAGGGTCAGCGGATATTTGGTCGGTTCGGCCCCGGCGGCGGCCGTGAAGAATACAAAGCTAGAGGCAGCGAGTGCCAGGCGTGAAACAGTCATGGCGCGAAGATCTCCGATCGGTTGATGGCGGGGATCGGAGGACTGGGGCCAGGACGACAATGATCGAGCTCATGCCCGTAAGGACATGATGCGGCTGCACCTCAGGTGTGGCTAACGACATCGACAACCTCCCCGGACAACCCCGCCCGGCGCGTTCAGTTACAGACGTCGGTAGGTCTCCTGACTGACGGGTCATCGTCCGTCTCGGCCTTCCCGGGGGCTAATCCCAGTGGCATGATCGAGATGGACTCGCCGCCTACAGTTGCGGGGGCAGTTTCGTTTCGCGGCCGAAGAAGACCGCGCCGAATTCCCTGTTATTTCCTTGCGGAAACCGACACTCCCTCGTAGCCAATCGCGCTGCCTTGATCAAGCGGCCATGGCCATATCTAGATTTGAGCTATGTTGCCCTTTGCGATGCGTGTCGCCGCATTGAAGCAGAAAGGATCGGCCAACTCATCGAATGCCGGATAGGGCTGCGATGATGGCGTCGAGCCCATCCGTCAGTGCCGCAGGCCCTGGCTGCAGTATGAGCGGAGACTTGATCTCGACGATGCGATTGTCGCGCACGGCAGGAATCCGGTCCCAGCCCGGCCGCGCTCTGATCCTCTCCGCCACAACCCGCTTGCCGCACCAGGAATCCAGGACAATGTCGGGCTGAGCAGCAATAACCTCTTCTGGCGTGACGACCCGGTCCTTGGCCGCCTTGGCTTTCGTTTTTTGCGGGAAGATATCATCGCCGCCAGCGACTTCGATCAGTTCCGAGACCCAGCCGATGCCGCTGATGAGCGGCTCGTCCCATTCCTCGAAATAGACCCGCGGCCGCTTCCTGCCCCTGGTGGCGGATCTGATGTGCTCAAGGCGTTGGTCGTAGCCTACCGCCAAGCCGTCGGCTTTCGCCGTCGCGCCGACAGGCGCTCCGACCGTCTGGATCATTGCGAGGATGCCCGCGATGTCACGCTTTTGAAGGCGTGGACCGCAACACCTTTGCGGATCAGAGCGGCGACAATATCAGCCTGAAGGTCGGAAAAGGTCAGGACGAGATCGGGCTCGAGCGCGACGATCTTCGGAATGTCGGCGGATGTGAAGGCGGAAACGCGGGCTTCTCCCGCCTTACCTGCGGGGGCCGCACGGCATAGCCGGACACGCCGACAATCCGATCCTGTTCGCCCAGCAGATAGAGCGTCTCGACCGTCTCTTCGGTCAGGCAGACGATCCGCTCTGGAGGAAAGCTCATCGCCCTCAGGCAAGAGCGCCGTCGCCAACAGGCGCCGGGCGTGAAAGAAGGCCAACAGAAAGAGCAGCTTTGTGCAGCAGCGTCAGGCCGGCCAGCGCCAGCACATTCGGCCAGAGGATCTGCAGAATGACCTCAAGCGAGAATGCATCCTCCCCGGATGGAAGGATCGCTGTCGCCGCGAACAGGACAAGCTCGTAGACGAAGAACGCGAGCACAAAGCCGGCGAGGAGCGTCAGAAGTTCGGAGGGGATCCGGCCGCGCAACAACAGCACCGCACCTGTCGCGAGGGCAGCCGCGATGCCGATAGCTGCACCCCAGGCGAAGCTGTCCCATGTCGTCGGATAGCCGAGAAACACGTAGCCGACCGCCTGATTTGCCAACCACGCGATGCTGGTCAGCAGCAGCGCTCCCCGGCGGGACATGTTGGCGCCGGCAACCGTCGCGATTGCCGCAAACGGCGTGGCGCAGGCGAGCGCGAGGCTGAAGACAATGCTCAGAGCAACGACAAGAACCACCCAAACGCTCTGGCGTGCGCTGGTCGAGCTGTCATGTATCGTGGTGGTGGTTCTCATGATCGCAGATCATAATGCGGAGCGCCGGGCGCTTCAACGTCGTCATTGCGAAGAACCGGACGATGACGTACCGCGCCTCTTCGCGGATACGCTCGATCTCGTCGATCACCTCCTTGAACTTTCCCGCGACCAGTACTTCGTCGGGCATGCCGACGTAAGCTCCCCAGTAAATGTCGAGATCACCGTCGACGGCGCGGAGCGCTTTCTCCGCATTCAGCATGATGACGACGCTGTCGACCTTGTTGGGAAAACCCTCCGCCATCGTCCGGCCGGTCGAGATCAGAATCGACCGGCCGATATTGCACAAGGCAACCTTGTGTCTCGCGGCAAGTGCCTGAATGCTGTTGATTCCGGGAAGTACCTCGTAGTCGAGTTCGAACTCTCCGCGCTCCTTCAGCCGGTCCAAAATGCGCATTGTGCTGTCGTAAAGCGTCGGATCGCCCCAGACCAGAAAGGCCCCGGTTTCGGAGGCATCGAGTTCCTCCATGATCAGCTTGCTGTAAGCCGCCTCGACATCGTCATGCCAATCCGAAACGTCCACCTCATATTCGCCGGTTCGCTTGCGCTCCGGCGCCTTGAATTCGACCGTTCGGAATGGCCGATCCCGAACATGACGTTCGAGGATCTCGCGCCGGACACGCGCCAGCTCATCCTTCTCAATCCCCTTGTCGGGGATGAAGAACACGTCCACCTGGTTCATGGCGTTGACCGCCTGGATCGTGACGAAGTCCGGGTTGCCGGCGCCGATACCTATGATGAGCACCTTGCGCTCATTGGGTCGCTTCGGCGACGGGGTCTGCGCTCAGGCAGCGCTGGAACTCCCGAAACAGCTCGGCCAGCTTCTGCGGGCCTGGATGCCGTCCTTCGTATCGGTCAAGACGACGGATCTCGATGTCCGCGGCCGCGGCAAGATCGGAACCTTCGGGCTGGGCCATCAGCCAGGATACGAATACGTCCTCCGCCTGCGGCAGGCCCGCTATCGGACGGCGTGCAACATGATGCTCGGCACTCAGTCCCATGCCAGCGCTCCACCGTTCTGGTATTCGATCACCCGGGTCTCGAAGAAGTTCTTCTCCTTCTTCAGGTCCATGGCTTCCGACATCCATGGAAACGGATTTTCGACCTCCGCGAACACCGGGGAAAGGCCGAGTTGCGCGCAGCGCCTGTTCGCAATGAAGTGCATGTACTGCTCGCACAGAGCCGCGTTCAGCCCAAGGAATCCCCGCGGCATCGTGTCCCTGCCATACGAGGCCTCGAGATCGGCCGCCGTCTTGATCATACCGCGAACCTCGTCCTGGAACGCCGCGGTCCAGAGATGCGGGTTCTCGATCTTGATTTGGTTGATGACGTCAATGCCAAAGTTCAGATGGATCAGATCGTCGCGCAGGATGTACTGGTACTGCTCGGCGATGCCGACCATCTTGTTGCGCCGGCCGAGCGACAGGATCTGTGCGAAGCCGGTGTAGAACCACATGCCCTCGAAGATCACGTAGAAGGCGACGAGGTCGCGCAGGAAGGCTTGGTCCGCTTCCGGCGTGCCGGTGCGAAAATCCGGATCGTCGAGATGCTGGGTGTGCTTCAGCGCCCATGCCGCCTTGTCGGTGATCGACGGCACCTCGCGATACATGTTGAAGAGCTCGCCCTCGTCGAGGCCGAGACTTTCGACGATGTACTGGAAGGTGTGGGTGTGCACCGCCTCCTCGAAGGCCTGGCGCAGCAGATACTGTCGGCATTCGGGATTGGCGAGATGGCGGCAAATTGCCAGCACGATGTTGTTCGCCACCAGGCTTTCGGACGCGGCGAAGAAACCGAGATTGCGCTTCAACATGCGCCGCTCGTCCTCGGTCAGCCCGTCTTTCGACTTCCACAGCGCGATGTCAGCCTGCATGGACACCTCGTTCGGCATCCAGTGGTTGTTGCAGCCGGACAGGTATTTTTCCCACGCCCAGCGGTATTTGAGCGGCAGGAGCTGGTTGACGTCTGCGCGGGCGTTGATCATCCGCTTGTCGTCGACACGCACACGGCTTCCGCCTCGTTCGATGGCTCCGAGGCCCGTGGCGTCGGCAAGCGGGGCTTCCTCGGACCCGAAAGCAACAAGGGCGCGAAACGGACCGTCCAGCGGTGGATGGTCGTGTGGTCGACCTTCAAGCCGCGTTCGGCCATCATCTCTTCCAGATCGCGCAGGCTCAGATTGTAGATTCCATGGGCGTGGAAAGCGATCGGCTCTCTGACAGAGTGAGGTTGCTGAACCAACCCTGTGGAGACGACCATGCATATTTCAACTGACCGATCCGAAACACCGACCGCCATCCGCACCAATCTCTGCGCGATGTCTCATTGGAACTGAGCCGGTCAAGCTGGGTGATCACGTCGCTGTCGCCGGGCTGCTGGCGCGCCTTTCATGGCTTCGTGAGAAGGCGCTGTCGCGAACGGAACGACACTTTCCGATCATTGTGATC
>NZ_JAMYKW010000110.1:0-9704 GCF_040317555.1 Mesorhizobium sp. M1406
GTCATCTGAGCCTGCAGCAACTCAAGGTCATGTCGGCGATCGAACAATGTCGCACCGCGGCCCTCGGCGGGCATGTCGAAGCCTGCGAGGACTGCGGCGAGCGGCGCATCGCCTACAATTCCTGCCGCAACCGGCATTGTTCCAAGTGCCAGGGCGCGGCCGCGCGTACATGGCTCGCCGAGCGCGAAGCCGATCTGCTCCCGGTCGGATACTTCCACATCGTCTTCACGCTGCCGGCCGAAGTCGCCGAGATCGCGTTCCATAACAAGGCGCTGATCTATGATCTGCTGTTCAAGGCGGCATCGGAGACGATGCTGACGATCGCGGCCGATAGCAGGCACCTCGGCGCCAGGATCGGCATCACCGCCGTCCTCCACACCTGGGGCTCGGCAATGACGCATCATCCGCATGTCCACATGATCGTACCAGGCGGCGGCATCGCGCCAGACGGAAGCCGGTGCATATCGTCGCGTCCGGCTTTTCTCCTTCCAGTGCGCGTGCTCGGGAACCAGCGCCTGGGGCTTGCCCAGCGCTATCGGTTGAGCCGATGTGGTGGACCTGAAGGATCGATGCCACATGCTGTTGGAGCCGGGCTGCTTCGCCGGCCGCACGAATGGGCCAGCTTGCATTATGGGTGCCAAGCGAACGGCGATCGGTGGGGGCAAACTCCAGCTCCTCATGAATTGCGAACACGTCTGCGAACGTCCGCTTCATTCAATTCCTGCCAAAAAGCGGACCGACTGCAAACCATCGAACTGAGACATTCGCGACGCCGAATACCTTGACTATGCCGAGCCGTGGCGGCGTTTGAGAGCGCCGCCGACCGCATCGCGGACATGTCGCGGCCGGACCCGCAGATCATCCTTCGGCGCGCTGCCTTGATGCTCAGGAACGTCGCTGGCGTGCCACTGGAGGCGGCGACGGAAGACGCGCTGAAGTACATAGCCGCCGAGATGAAGATTGGTCCGTCGGATCTCATTGAGATCGTTCTGCGGGAGTGGCTGGAAACCAAGGCCTATCTGCCGGTGCTGATGATCGATGAGGAAAGCGAGACGGACGGGAGCGCGTAGGCTGGGCTTTCCCGGCCGTCGGCCTGTTAGGTTGTCGGGGTCCCAGCGGAAACCCAACCGCCCCCTGGCAGGCGCTTTTTTCAGGCAACCTCGAAGTGGCGCCGGCCATTGCGCAGTCAACGCGAAGGCGGACTCAGTGCGCCCGCCTTCGACGTTGTTAGCCACCCATCTTCTTTGCCATCGCGCAGAAATCTGCATGCGACTTGTTGAGCGTGGTATCGCCGCAGTCTTTCAACACGGCCTTCTGTTCATCGGGTTTCAGGGACATCCATGCGGTCTTGAAATCCGCTTCTGTCCTCAAGGTTTTCATGCCGGCATCGGTGAAGAACGGCGACATCTTTGCCGGGTCGTCCAGCGCGGATGTACTGCCAGCAAGAGCCGAACCAGTCATCATCGCAAGCGCCATCGCGCCCATTGTGAGCATCTTGATGTTCATTGTTTCCTCCGTAGTTAGGTCATTTAGCGTGACCTGCGGGGAAAACGTCACCTGCTAAACTCGGTTCCCAGCGCCCTACTTCAATTTCGACGTGATCTCCTCGATCCTCATCTTGTCGCCAGTCCCCTTCGCCATGGCCAGCGCTTCGGCCTTGTCCTTGGTGGTCAGCACGGTGCGCCAATGCGGCTTGTCGAAGACGCTGGACGGTGTAGGTGGTGGCGGGCTTGTCGGCCATCTCGACCCCTGGTGCGGAAAGCCCGCGCCACTTGCGGGAGGCGCGGGCCGATCGAGAGCCGGTGAAAGATCGCGATCTTCAGCAGGCGATGGGGTGTGCATCGTCTGCCACAGCACAAATAGTTAGAGATCGCTAATGTTCCGTCAAGCCGGTTTGGCCGGTGTTGGCTGCACCGGTCTTGTCCCGATCTCGATGTCAATGACCAGCAGCTTTTCCAGCCTTAACTGCCTCTGCCTTTAACTGCACCGGCCTTGGCGTCCTCGAGATGCATCATCAGTATTTGGAGCTTCCCAACGAGTTCGGGGCGACCGTTCGCTCGACGAACTTCATCGCAGGTGCGCAAGGCAGGTATTCGCCTCGGAGATGGTCCGTTGCATCACGCTCAGCGTTTGCAAGCATTCCTGGGCTAAATCCATCCTGAGATTTAGCCGTCTGAACGTCTTTGGTCTTCCCTTCGTTCCAAACGGTAACCCGGCGCGCAACCGATGAACCCTGCGCTTGACCTACGATCAACGCCCGCTTCCCGCTGACGAAGCTGACCTTGAACGGTATCGTAGGATTGCCAATCAGACACTCTCGGATTTTGGTGCGAGGATGAAATCGAAAACGGGCTCAGGCTGGCCAGGCGCAGGCTCCTGCAAAACAGCGGGGGAAGTTGTGGCCGCTTCGGCGTGTTCTGCGAGCGCGGCAGCTGGCATCCCGAGTGCGGCTTCAAAAGGCGGGCTCGGCGCGCTCACCACCTGACGAAGAAGCGCCGCAGCTCTTACCGCATGGCGCGCGGCAGCGACCCGCTTGCCCTCGCGGATCTTGACCCCAGCCGCAGCCAACAGGATCAGCCCCTTGAAGAATAGGCGATACTGAGTGCTTTGTTTCGCCGCGTGCCAAAGAGGCTCCCAAGCCTCGTGAGCTTCCCAGTAGTAGCCGTGGTTGAAAAGGTCGATTCCCCAACGAAATACATCTGAGCCCAGAGCTTCCTCAACCGCGACGGTCACCGGGTCGCTTTGGTAACTGTGGCCCAAGGGATCGCGCACCGGATGAGGATGTTTGCCAGGCAGGTACGCATAGGTAGGAAAACTGTTTTCGGGCAGCAAGCGTGGTCGTGACATAGTTCCAGCAAACATGAAAGCACGCCCATGGCAATCATCCTGGCGGATGGGGCCGGATCGGCGTCCGCCTCTCACAGCCGTCGTCATGGGTAATGACGTAAATCAACCTGCTTCCAAGCAGCGAAATCCTGCCGGTCAATCTGGCATGAGTGCCGTAACCCGCTCCACGATCGCCGCGACAGCTTCTTGTGGCGACTTGCGCCCAAGCACCGCGAGTTGCACCTCCTCAAGGAAAGTCGCCTGCGCACGCACGGCTTCGGGAAAGGCCGGGAATGCCGGACGCGCCTTGGCCAGCGTGGCGGCTTCTACCTTTGCGAGCGGCTGGGATGCCGAGAATTCGGCATCCGCATAGGTGGATACGCGAACCGGTCCATTACCGTTTCGCGCCGCCCCAAGCGTGACCGCCTTGCTGGAGACCGCTTTGATGAAGCTCCAGGAAAGCTCCTTGTCGGTGGAATTGGCGGGGACCGCCATCGCCCATGATTCCACGACCGCCGCCATTTCCGCGCCGCCCGACAGCGCTTTGGAGCCAGGGAAGGCCATGGCTTTGATCTTGCCGGGGAAGGTGGACTGCTCGGGATTGTTGAGCTGGGCAAAGCGCGCGAAGGGCAGCACCCCAAAAGCAGCGCGGCCCTGCTGCAGCCAGGTCACCATGTCGTCGTTACGGGTGTGTCAGTACTTCCCGTTCGGGACACATTCCTTTCTGCCAATTATGCGACTTTCGAAGCACAAAACGCGAACATGTAGTGGCGGCCTATGTATTTTCCGACGTAAACAGCACTGGCTCACTTCGGCTATCGGCCGGCTTGTGAATGACCGGAAGGGGGCCGGAAGATGACCGACTGGTTTTAGGTAAAGGGTGCGAAGAAGCGGACATTCCGCTACGATGCCACCTCGGCGTGTTCCCTACGGTCAATCGGCCGGAAAGCGGATGCTCAGGTGCATTACTAAGGCGGCCCCCGGCTTTTGGCGTACTCGCGACGTTTTGCCGGGCAGGATTGTGCTACGAGAACATATTCGGTCCAATCTCGCCACCAATTTCAATTATCGCATCTGCGGGGATGTTGTTCCTTCGTGCCGCAGCCCGAATAGCCTCCGGGTTAGGCGCCTCGTAAAGGCAATAGCTCTTTTTCTTGTCGGCGCTGAGGAACGAGAAAATCCACTGCACGCCTTCCTGGTCATTGATCAAATTGACATTCTCAATGCCCTCCTTTGTGAGGTTGAGCTGTTCCGCGAACTCCCTTTCGATGACGTAGCGTGGCATGAGCATGCTCCTTCTCAACCGTGGTGATGCAGCGAGGCATGAGAGCCTACCTAGTGAAGCGTTGTCTCCAGCCTCTTCTGCAAACGGACCATACCCAGTTCAGCCGCGGTCACCGAGGCTTGCTCCGAAAGTGACATTGCCCTCTCAATCGCTTTCTTGCTACCCCTTTTCATAAGCAAGTTCGCATATTCAGCCTGGGAATGCGCCAGCCAAGGTCGTGATTCGCTGGCTGCGTTCATATCCATCGCATGCTCAAAGTGCTCGGCGGCCTTCCCAAAATCGCCCAGCGATACCGACAACATTCCCAGATAGCGACTTGCCGCTCCAAAGCAGACAGTTGCGACTCCTGCCGTGATCGTCATATCCTTGTAGGCGAGCATAAGGTTGTAGATTGTCCGTGCCGCCTTCGTGTCGCCCAGACTAACAGCAACCTCAGCCACGAATGAGAGCGATGCGCTTCGCTTTCCATCCGGCGGCATTGCGAAATTGGCACGCGCTAGTTCACTCAACCTGCGTTGCGCTGCGTCCCGATATCCCAAATCGGCCGCAACCAGCGCAAACCCTGGCAACCATGTGGTCTCATCCGGATTTTCATCGATAAGATTCTTCATCACCGGAGCCACCTCTGACAGGCGATTCTGTTCGCGTCGGATCGTGAACATCTGCATGCCATAGACGCCTTCGACTTCCGCGCCATGCGTCTGTCTGCCCAGACCCAACGCTTCTCCAGCCAGCTTCTCGGCGGTGATGAACCGTCCATCGAGGATGGCCATCATCGCCCTCGCGTTCCACGCAAGCCATAGAATGTTGAGCCGTTGGCGCAACGTTCCCAAGTCTTCCAGCCCGGCCACGGCTTGATCGGCGCGCGCGCGGTCGCCAAGCTCAGTCGAGACGTAGACGTCAAGCGCGAGAGCGCGGCCGCGCAGGTCATCGTCGTTGATGCCGGCCGCAAGGCGCTTTATCTCATCTATCCGCGCCATTAGTTGAGTTGCCTCTGCCGCGGACTTCACTGTCCGGGGCGTCAAGAAAGGCAGGACAGACAGTTCAAAAAGCGAAGCTTGGTCGCCTAGTTGCCGAGCCAATTTGACCCCTTCTGCGTGACATTTGGCGCTGTTCTTGCTGTCGCTAAGGTAAAAATATGCACGCGTGAGGCGGCTGAGGAGCTGGCACCGCGACCTCTGATCATCGGGCTCGAGCATACCCATTGCTTCAGTGAGCAGCTGAAGCGATTCGTCGAGCCGCTTCGAAGTCAGGAACTGGGCGCCGTCAAAACCAAGAGCAGAACGAACGAACGCCTTGGTGTCATGGGTCTCGCGAGCCAAGTGCGCGGTCAGCTTGTATTTTGCCACTGAGTCCGACAAGCGGCCTGCGGCACTCAGTGCCTCGCCGAGCCTTAGGGTCGCCTCGAGCACTTCCTTTTGCCGGGCCGGTCCTCCCGGCAGTTGCTCCGCGATGGCGACAGCGTTCTGAAAGTGATCGACCGCCTCATAGTTGGCTGACTGTCCTAGCGCCCGTTCGCCGGCCTTCATCCAGTAAGGCAGCGCGAGCGCACCTTGCTGTGCCTTGACATAATGCTGGGCGATGAGCTCGGGTTGGGTGACGATGAGATCCGGATATGCGTCGATGAGCGCATTAGCGATGGCTTCATGATATTGACGGCGCCTTTTGCTGAGCAGCGATTGGTATGCCGTATCCTGAATGAGCGCATGTCGGAATACCAGCGCGTCTCGTACCACTCCGCCGACGACAACGAGCTGGGTAGACATGAGCTCATTGAGCGCTTCGCCGAGAGTTGGGTCATCGAGACCGGCAACCTTGGAAAGTAGGCCGCGGTCAAATTCCCGGCCTATGACAGAGGCGATTTGCGCCACCTCTTTGGCTGCCGCTGTCAAACGGTCAAGTCGGGCCATGAGAGATCCCTGCAGACTGTCGGGAATCTCAACATTGAGAGACGCCGCCTTTCCGCTTTCCAGAATCGAACGTGTCAATTCTTCCACGAATAGCGGCACACCGTCAGTTCGCTCCACGATCCTGTCGGCAAGCTGATCCGGAACGTCTGCGAGCATCGAGTCGATCAGCTCGCGCATCTGTTGCTTCGTCAGCCGACCAATGGCCAGCGTCGTCACGTGCACTAACCCCGTGGCCCAGGTCGGCGTCCATTCGGGCCGGTGCGTTACGACGACAAGAACGGCCGCGCCATGCATGCGACGGACGACCTCTGTGAGAAATTCATTGGTCGACGGATCGATCCAGTGCGCATCCTCAACAACAAATAAAACGGGTGCCCTCTTTGCCGCGAGCAGCACTCGGTTCGCCAGTGTGCGGACGATCAGTTCTTTGCGCTGTTGGGCGGAGAGATCGAGCGGCGTGAATTCACCCGCTAGGTCCAGCGAGAGCAGCTCGGCATATGTCGAGCCGACTTCTGAGGGATCTTCGCCGTAACGTTGAACAATTGCGCGCAGCTTCTCGGCTCGCATCAGAGGTTCGTCGGCGGCTGAAAGACCTGCCAGCCGGCTCAGGCGCTGAATGATGGGATAGAAGGCCGAGGTGGAGTGATAGGGCGAACATTGCAGTCGTATTAACTCGGGCTGGTTTTCATGCAACCGTTCCTCAAGCGCGTCGACGAGGCGCGATTTCCCCATTCCCGCCTCTCCCGATACAAAGACTGCTTGGCCTTGACCGTTTTTAGCCAATTCCCAGCGATCCAGCAGCATTCCAATTTCACTGCTGCGGCCAACGAATTTTGAGAGCGCACTAGTTTGCGCGGCATCGAAACGGCTTTCCACTTCTCGTTCGCCGTGGACCGCAAACAGGGCAATAGGCAATCGAAAGCCTTTCAATTCCTGCGCGCCGAGACTCTCGATCTCGAAGGATTGCCCCGCGAGCCGCCGCGTGGCGTCTGCCACCACGATCTGGCCAGGCGCAGCAGCAGCTTGCAGGCGAGCCGCGAGATGGGGAGTATCTCCTGCGATTGAAGCCCGCTCATTTGCGCTGCTGCCGGCGATATCGCCGACGACCACGTGCCCCGATGCAATGCCGATCCGCGCCTTCAATTGCTCGCCGCTGGGGGACTGGAAGGCCTCGACTGCAGCGAGGGCCTCGAGGCCTGCACGAATGGCACGCTCGGCATGGTCCTCGTAAGCCATGGGCCATCCAAAATATGCAAGCACGCCGTCCCCTAGATATTTCGCGACGAAGCCTCCAAAGCGCGTGATCGCGCCTGCAACACTGTCCTGATAGCGCCGCGTAAGCTCATGCATGTCTTCGGGGTCGAGTTGGGCAGATAGCGCAGTCGACCCGACCAAGTCACAGAAGAGCACACTAAGCAGCCGCCGGTCTGCAGTCGGTTCCTGAGGGAGGTCGCTGGCCTGAAGTTCCGAACCCGCAGGAGAAGGTGAAGGGACCAGGGACCCGGTGAGATTTGGCTGAGCAAGTCCGGCTACAGCAGCCATGATAATTTTGCGATGCCCCAGTGAGACACCAAGCTCCTGGAGGTCGCGTTCAGTGACATGAGGGAGCGCTCGCAGGTCGACGTCGTTTTGGACGAACGCCTCCAGGTATTTGTCGAGGCCGAGCTGGCTCAGCCAGTCTTCGATCGTCTGCATCGAGCGTTTTGCCCATGTCACCATGCTAAACTAGCGCGAAGTTAGTCGTAGCACCATGCCGCACTAAGGATCAGCTTAGTTACGATGAGGCCTCATTTCACGAATTCCCTTGGACCAAGGGGTAACTTTCGGGCAAAGTAGGCGTTATTCGTAAGCGACGGCTGCCGGTCAACATTGTCAGCTAGGCGGGCCGTGCCGGGAGGCGGCGCGCCTAAAACTATCTGATCGACCTTCGATCCGAACTCGGAACCTCGGTATTGGGATTTCTCGGAGGGTGGAATGAACAGCGGTGCCATTGCCAAATTCGCGCAGGATCTCCGAGGCACGCTGATCGGTCGCGATCATGCCGACTATGATGAAGCTCGCAAACTCTATAATGGCATGATCGACAAGCGGCCTCTTCTAATTGCGCGCTGCACGGACGTCGCCGATGTGATTGCTGCGGTGAACTTCGGCCGCGACAGCCACCTCCCGATAGCAATCCGCGGCGGCGGTCACAACGGACCGGGGTTCGGCGGTGTCGACGACGGCCTCGTGATCGACCTCTCGACGATGAAGGGCGTTCGCGTCGATCCACAGAACCGCACGGTGCGGGTCGGGCCTGGTTGCACGACAGGCGACGTGGATCATGCTACCCACGCCTTTGGCCAGGCAGTGCCGTTCGGCATCATCTCGACCACCGGGGTCGCCGGTCTGACGCTGAGCGGCGGCCACGGCTACCTCAGCCGGCAGTATGGGCTTGCCGTCGACAATCTCATCGAAGCCGACGTGGTGCTGGCCAACGGAAGTTTCATGACGGCCAGCGAAACGGTGAACATGGATCTCTTGTGGGCGCTTCGCGGAGGCGGCGGCAATTTCGGCATCGTGACCAGCTTCCTGTTTCGCACGCACCCGGCGAAAATGCTCTATGGCGGACCGATCGTCTTCGACCTTGGCGATGCCGCCGAGATTATGCGCTGGTATCGCGATTTCCAGGCGAATGCTCCGGAGGATTTCTACATCTTCCTCGGACTGCAATCGGTGCCCGGCGGCGATCCATTCCCGCAGGAGCACTGGAACAAGAAGATGTGCGTCCTCCTTGTCGCGCATAACGGCGAGGGTGGCGAAGCGGCCGTCAATGCCATCCGGGCGGCTCTCCCCAAGCCACTCTTCGACTGGGCGGGCCCGATTCCTTACACGGGGTTGCAGACCTTATTCGATGCGCTCTATCCGGCCGGACAGCAATGGTATTGGAAGGGCGACTTTGTCCGAGCGCTGCCAGATGCCGCCATCGACGCCCATCTCCTGCATGCAAGCAGGGCCGGCCCGGCGTCGTGCATGCATCTTTACCCAATCGACGGGGCGGTGCATCGCCGAGGCAAGGGCGACAGCGCCTGGAACGCTCGTGATGTGACCTGGTCCATGGTGATCGCCGGGATAGATCCCGATCCGGGAATGGCGCCGGTCCTCAAGAAATGGGCCACCGACTACTGGAAAGCTGTGCATCCGTTCGACCTCGGCGGCGCGTATCCCAACTTCATGATGGATGACGAAGGCGAAGAGCGCGTCCAGGCGAGCTTCGGCGACAACTACCCGCGCCTCGCCGCGCTAAAGGGCAAGTTCGACCCTACCAACCTTTTCCACATCAACCAGAACATCCGCCCGGCCACCTAGTGGTCAAATCTAACGCTTGGTACCCGACACGAAAGACAGGATCACAACGTGAACAGGGCTAACTCATAAACGGGGCCAAACGGGGGAGCACGTCACAGCACATCAATCGGACGCAGCTTGGCAACAATCTGTGCCTTTTCCTAACCAGTCTGTCTTCAGGAAATGCGAAAGCTAATCAAAGCTGACTGTGGCTTCCGAAAACATCAATGTCCGCTTTTGGTGAATGGACGGGAGCGTCGCAATGGCCGAAATTGTGAAGGGTTTCGGGTGCCGTCAGGCGTACGAAAGCCTCCCATGCAGGAACCCACGGGCCGCATGCTGTGCGCTATGGGGAT
>NZ_JAMYKW010000111.1:0-9620 GCF_040317555.1 Mesorhizobium sp. M1406
AACCATCGCCGGTCCTCCCGGCGAGGAAGAAAACTGTCACCCATCTAATCAGTCCATTCTGTTACCTATCTATCCGGTTCGGACAGAGCGTCCTTCTCCTCATTATACGGGGAGAAGATGCCGGCAGGCAGATGAGGGGCAGCGCTGATCTTGACGATTGGCTGACCCCGCGCAAACTTCACCTGATCCATTGCCCCGGCGCTTGCCTCGACCAACCACACGCGGCATAGATCACCCATGGAAACCTACCGCCCGCGCCGCTCCGTACTCTACATCCCGGCCTCCAACGACAAGGCGCTAGCCAAGATCGCGCAGCTTTCCTGTGACGCAATCATCATCGACCTCGAAGACGCCGTCGCACCGGCCGACAAGATTGCCGCCCGCGAAAAACTGGCTGGCATTTTGGCCAAACGTCCGGTTGTCAACGATATTGGCCGCCGCTGCGAGATGATCGTGCGCGTCAACGCGCTGTCCAGCGAATGGGGCGCCGACGATCTGCTTGCCATGGCCAAATGCGAACCTGACGGACTCCTGCTACCCAAGGTCGACACGCCGCGCGACATTCTGGAAGTCGGCGACGTGCTCGACGACAATTTTGCCCCCGATGCGGTGAAACTATGGGCGATGATCGAGACGCCCAAGGCCATGCTCAACATCGGCGCCATTGCCGAGCTTGGCCGCGATCCGGCCTCGCGGCTCGACTGTTTCGTTGCCGGAACGAATGATCTGGTCAAGGAGACCGGCGTGCTGGTCACACCTGACCGGCGCTATCTCGTGCCCTGGCTGATGCAGATGCTGTTGGCCGCGCGCGCCGGCGGCATCGACATGCTCGACGGCGTCTCCAACGATTTCCGCGACCTCGACGCTTTCGCCCGTGAGTGCACGGAAGCCGCGGCCATGGGGTTCGACGGCAAATCGCTTATCCACCCGGCCCAGATCGAAGCCGCCAATCGGGCCTTTGCACCGTCGCCCGAGGCGGTGGCCGAGGCGCGCTCGGTGAAAGAGGCCTTCGAGCTTTCCGAAAATGCCGGCAAAGGTGTGATTGCGCTGAACGGAAGGATGGTCGAGCGGCTGCACCTGGCGCAGGCCGAAAAACTGCTGGCGAAGGCAGCGGCCATCGACGCATGATATCAGCCCTATGCTTGCGGGCTACTCACGACAGGAATCACCCTATGAAACTCTACCGCTTTCTGACCGGCCCGGACGACGCCAGCTTCTGCCACAAGGTAACGGCGGCGCTGAACAAGGGCTGGCACCTGTTCGGCTCGCCGACCTATGCTTACGATAAGAAGGCCAAGACGATGCGCTGCGGCCAAGCCGTCGTGAAGGATATCGATGGACAGGAATACGGGCCGGACACCAAGCTCAGCGACTGGTAGTCGGCGCTCGCATCCACAGCCACCCGGCCAGCCAGGCAATCGCCGCCGCAAGCGTCACCAAGCCCAGGTCAAGAGCCAACTCCGGCACGAACGCACGGAGCGCGATAGGCACCGCGCCAATGAAATAGAGAGCGAGTGGAATGCGCGGCACGCCTCTTGCAACGACAAGAGAGATTACAAACGCGAGCGTCCCAAGCAGAAAAAGAACTGAACTGACGACCAGAGCCAGCCCGAGAGGCCCGGCGCGCAGGTCGATGATGGTTGTCGGCGGAAGTTTCGAAAATACGAGATTGATCACCACTTCCACGCCGACCAAACTTGCCAATGCCACGAAGTTGACGACAAACGCGATCATGCCGAACAGGCCCGCGCGCCGGCCAAATGCAAGAAACAGGCCTACGACAAGTCCAAGCGCCAAGATCTCGGCGACTGGCGCCAGAAGTTGCGTCAGATCGGTGGTCGCGATGAGCGAGCTGCGTTTAGCCGCGTTGACCAGAAGAATAAGCGCGCTTCCCACCCCGGCGACGGAAGCGAGCCGATAGAGCGTAGCGCTGGGCACAGCCGCGCTCGACCGGACAGTCGTGGAATTCTCCTCGTGCCGAGGTCCTTCGGCTGGCCTCTGAAGCGAAATGAGCGATTGCGGACGGCGGGGTTCGGCGGTTGTGGCGAGCATGGTCGTCTCCTCATCTGGGAAAACGGCGGCCGCGAAGACCGCGGGCCTGTTCCGATCCCATCTGTAATCGTTGCTTACATTCTCTTGCCGGAATTGTAAACGGTGATTACATAAATTGCGGAATCATGCTACGGACGCGTGAAGCAGTTCTACCGAACGAAGGGAACGAGATGGCAGAAGCCAAGACGCCTCGCCGCGCCAGCTACCACCATGGCAATTTGCGGGACACGCTGATCGATGCTGCAATTCAACTTGTCGAGGAAGGCGGCCCCGACAATGTGAGCGTGCGCGAAGCCGCAAAGCGGGCCGGCGTTTCCCCCGGCGCACCCTTCCGGCATTTTCAGTCGAAAACAGCGCTGCTGACCGCGGTCGCCGAACAGGCCATGAGCCGGCTGACAGAGGCCGTCGCCAATGCACTTTCAGAAATCGACAGCGCGGATCCCGTCATGGCCTTCGAAGCAATCGGACAAGGCTATCTGGAATGGGCGATTGCCAATCCCACGCATTTCCAGATCATCAGTTCCCGAACGCTGATTGATTTCGACGGGTCGGACAGTCTTCGGGGTCAGAATGAAGCCATTCGCCGGAAGATGATCGACCTGCTGACCCAGGCGCAACAACAGGGTCGATTGGCTGCGAACACGGACTTCGATCATCTGGTTCTTGCCGCTCGTGCATTTGTCTATGGGTTGGCACGAATGGTGGTTGATGGTCATTTTCCGCTGTGGCATCCGTCCGAGGCGCCATCGCTCGCCGTGCGCAAGGCGCTGCATCTTTTCATCAGCCGGATGACCAACCTGCCTGAATCGAAATCTTAGAGGCCTTTGCCGCCGCTGGGTTCTGGACCGACTCGAGAGGAATGGACAGTTCACGCGGCGTAGGAACCAGTTACTCCGCCGCCTCTTCGATCTTCTCCATGTCGTCATCGGACAGCCCGAAATGGTGGCCGATCTCGTGGATCAGCACGTGGGTGACGATGTCGCCCAGCGTTTCTTCGTTCTCGGACCAGTAGTCGAGGATGGCGCGGCGATAGAGCGTGATGCGGTTCGGGCCTTCGCCGGTCTGCGGATTCCAGCGCTCGGCGATGCCGCGTCCCTCGAACAGCCCGAGCAGGTCGAAGGGCGTCTCCAGCGATAGATCGTCCATGATCTCGTCGGTCGGGAACTCGGCGATCTGGATGACGATCTCGCCGGTCAGCTTGCGAAAATCCTCCGGCAGATGGGCATACGCCTCCAGCGCCAGGAACTCCATTTCCTCCATCGAGGGCGAGAGTTCGTCGTGCCAGGTGCGGGTCTTGTAGATACGGGCCATGCTTTGTCCTTTGATCCCGGGCATATAGGCTTTCGCACCGGAATCGGCAAATGGACGGGCTGATGCGCCTGCATCATCAGGTGGAGAGGAATAAATTCCCCATGACTCCGCTTGACTCTTCCGGCCCCCTCTGGAATCTATAGGAACATAACAGGAACAATTGTGAGTGGAAGCTGACCGTCATGGCGATGACCGCCGTGGCGCGGGAGACTGTTTTTGCCCTGCGCCGCCAGATCGCGAAAATCGAGGGAACGCTGCCCGAGCGCCTGCGGGCGCCGGTTGGCGCGCCCCTTGATGCTGACGTCAGCACGGATGTCACGTCCAATACCGATCTCACTATCGTCCGGCGCGGCATTGCCGCGGCTTTGCCGGATGCGTTCCTGCCCACCGGCGTCGAGCGTCTCGATGCCGCTTTGAGTGGCGGCCTGCCGAAGGCAGCCCTGAGCGAAATCCATGGCACGCAAACCCGCGATGCCGGGGCCGTCGCCGGCTTCGCCCTGTCGCTCGCCAGCCTGATCCTCAAGCGGACGCCAGGGTTGCCGGTGCTGTGGATCGGCACCACGGAAATCTTCCGCGAAGCCGGCTTTCCCTATGCCAGGGGGCTTCATGCCTCGTTCGGCATCGAGCCGGAACAATTGCTGTTTTCCGAGGCGCCCAGACTTGTCGATGCGCTCTGGGTCGCCGAGGAAGCAGCCCGAATGACGGCGCTCGCGGCTGTCATTCTTGAAATCCGCGGCAATCCGCGGCGGCTGGACCTGACCGCGACGCGCCGGCTGCATGCAAGGGCGCAAGGTGCCGGCCGCCCGGTGTTCCTGCTGCGGCAGGCGGCCGAGCCCGAGCCGACGGCGGCCCCCGTCCGGCTCATCGTCGCCTCGGCGCCGGCAGCACCACGCGACACCATTGCCGGGCCGCTCGCCGGCTCGATCGGCCACCCGGCCTTCACCCTCACCATCGGCAAGAGCCGCACGGCCTTGCCTGGACAATTCACACTGGAGTGGAACCCCGATGAACGCGCATTCGACGAAAGAGCGGGCGACGAAAGAAGGGGCGAAGAGAGAGGCCGGGCAAAGAATCCTGTCTCTGTGGTTTCCCTATCTGGCAGTGGAAAGGATCCTGCGGCAGCGTCTGGGGCGGTCCTGGCGTTCCCGGCCGTCGGATCACCTGCCGCCATCTCACCCACCGCTGGTGATCAGCCATCGCGACCGCAACGCGCAGCGCATCTCGGCCCTCGACGAGCGGGCTGAGGCGCTGCACCTGAAGCGCGACATGGGCATTGCCGATGCGCGCGCCATGCATCCGTCGATCGACGTCGTCGAGGCCGATCCGGAGGCCGACCGCCGCCTGCTCGAAGGCCTTGCCGACTGGTGCGACCGTTACACCCCGCTGGTGGCGCTGGACGGGGCGGACGGCCTGTTCCTCGACGTCACCGGCTGCACCCATTTGTTCGGCGGCGAGCGCGCCATGCTGGACGACATCCTGTCGCGTTTCTTCCATCAGGGTTTTGACGTCCGCGCCGGGCTTGCCGCGACACCGGGAGCGGCCTGGGCGGCGGCACGGTTTGCCGGCGACCGCATCGTCGATGGCGGCGAGGAGGAAGCGCTGCTGGCACCCCTGCCGCTGGCCGCGCTGCGCATCGAGCCGGCGACCCGCGCCAGCCTGGAAAGCGTCGGCCTGCGCACGGCGGGCGCCGTCATGGCGGCACCGCGCGCGCCGCTCGCCCGCCGCTTCGGCGCCTTGCTGCTTTTGCGCCTCGACCAGGCGCTTGGCCGTCTCGACGAGGCGGTGTCACCGCGCCTTCCCGTCGCGCCGCTTTCGGTCGAACGCCATCTCGCCGAGCCCGTCACCCTGATCGAGGACATCGAACGGCTGGTGGGCATGCTGGCGACGACCTTGAAGATCGACCTCGAGCGTCGCGGCGAGGGCGCCAGGACGTTGGCGCTGCTGCTCTTTCGCGTCGACGGCGCCGTCAGCCGCATCGCTCTCGGCACCTCGCGGCCGCTGCGCGAGCCCAAGCTGATCCAGAAATTGTTCCATGAGCGGCTGGCCGCGCTCGAACAGGATATCGATGCCGGCTATGGCTTCGATCTGGTGCGGCTTTCTGTGCTGACATCAGCCGCTTTCGACATGCAGCAGGCCGACCTTGCCGGCGAGGTGATCGACGACGGCGCCGACATCGCGCTGTTCGCCGACCGCATCCGTGCCCGGCTCGGCGAGGGCGCGGTGCTGCAACCGGTCGTCGTCGAAAGCCATCTGCCGGAGCGTGCCGTCGCCACCATCCCCTTCACCGAAGCGCCGCGCCGGACCACGCCGCCGAAAAGGCCGGACAGGCTGCAGGCGCCCAAAACCATCTTCCCGCCGGAACGGCCGATCCGGCTGTTCCGCTCGCCCGAACCCATCGATGTGCCGGCCACCGAAATGCCCGAGGGACCGCCGCTGAACTTCCGCTGGCGGCGCGCGCTCTACCGGGTGACGCGGGCCGAGGGGCCGGAGCGCATCGCGGCGGAATGGTGGCGCGAGGCGCCCAGCGACGAGTTGGCATCGACGCGCGACTATTTCCGCATCGAGGATGCCGACGGCCGCCGCTACTGGCTCTACCGGCAAGGTCTCTACGGCGGCGCCTCGCAGGTCCCGCCGCGCTGGTTCCTGCATGGGGTCTTCGCATGAACGCGCTGACCGTCATCCCCTATGCCGAGTTCGGCATCCAGTCGAATTTCTCCTTCCTGCGCGGCGCCTCCAAGCCGGAGGAGCTGGTGGTCGCCGCCAAGCTTTTGGGCTTTTCCGCGATCGGGCTTGCCGACCGCAACACGGCGGCTGGCGTGGTGCGAGCCTGGCAGCAGGCCAAGGTGGAAAAGCTTTCCTACCATCCCGGCTGCAGGCTGGTTTTCGGCGACGGCACGCCGGATATTCTCGCCTATCCGCAGGACCGCAAGGGCTGGGGGCACCTGTGCCGCATGCTCACCCAGGCCAACCTGCGCGACGAAAGTGAAAAGGGCGCCACCCTTCTCCAGCGCGGCGACCTCCTCGAATGGGGGGATCTGATGTCGCTGGCGGTCCTGCCCGATCTGTCGGCGGGGCCGCAAGACAGTCTCGCCTTGCTTCGAGACCTCAAGGATCGTTTCGGTCGGAACCTGCGGCTTGGCGTTTCGCCCGACTATGCCGGCAATGACCGTTTCCGGATCGAGCAGGCGGCGGCGTTTGCCGAGAGCGCCGGCATCCCGTTGATGGCGACCAACGACGTTCTCTACCACACCGCCGAACGGCGCCCGCTGCAGGATGTGCTGACCGCGATCCGCCTCAACACGCCCGTCGCCGAGGTCGGATTGCAACTGGCCGCCAATGCCGAACGCCATCTGAAGCCGCCGATGGAGATGGCGCGCCTGTTCCGCAGGCATCCGCAGGCGCTGGCCGAGACCTTGCGCTTTGCGCAGGAGCTGACGTTTTCGCTGAGCGACCTCCAGTACAACTACCCCGACGAGCCGACGGAATCGGGCCTCGGGCCGCAGGCCGAACTGGAACGGCTGGCGCGGGAGGGGGCGGCCAACCGCTACCCGGCGGGTGTGCCTGCCTTCGTGACCAAGCGCATCGCGGAGGAGCTGGCTCTGATCGAGCGCCTCAACTACGCCCGTTATTTCCTGACCGTCCATGACATCGTCAAGTTCGCCCGCAGCCAGGACATTCTCTGCCAGGGGCGCGGTTCGGCCGCCAATTCGATCGTCTGCTTCTGCATCGGCATCACCGAAGTCGGCCCGGACAGGATCGACACGCTTTTCGAGCGCTTCATTTCCGAGGAGAGGAACGAGCCACCGGATATCGACGTCGATTTCGAGCATGAGAAGCGCGAGATCGTCATGCAGTACATCTACACGAAATACAGCACCAAGCGCACCGCACTGGCCGCCGCCGTGATCAGCTATCGCGGCCGCTCGGCGTTGCGCGAAGTGTCGAAGGCAATGGGCCTTTCGGAAGATGTCCGAGGGTCTTTGTCAGGCTCGATCTGGGGCTGGTCCACCTCGGAGCTTGGCGAGAAAGAGGCCCGCGCCGGCGGCCTCGATCGTGCCGATCCAGTGTCGCGGCATGTATTGGAACGCGCCAACGAGATCATGGGGTTTCCCCGCCACCTGTCGCAGCATGTCGGCGGCTTCGTCATCACCAGGGACCGGCTCGACGAGATCGTGCCCATCGTCAAGACGGCGATGGACGAGCGCAAGATGGTCGAATGGGACAAGGACGATCTCGACGCGGTGAAGATCCTCAAAGTGGACGTGCTGGCGCTCGGCATGCTGACCTGCCTGAAACGCGCCTTCACCTTGCTCACTGAGCATTATCCGAAGGCGAGGGACCCGTATGGGCAGCCCTATGTGCTGGCCACCCTGCCGCCGGAGGATAGGCAGGTCTACAAGATGATCTGCCGCGCCGACACGCTCGGCGTCTTCCAGATCGAATCGCGCGCCCAGATGTCGATGCTGCCGCGTCTCAAGCCGGACAATTTTTATGATCTCGTCATCGAGGTGGCGATCGTCCGGCCGGGCCCGATCCAGGGCGACATGGTCCATCCCTATCTGCGCCGCCGGCAGGGCAAGGAAAAACCCGAATATCAAAAACCGGAACTGGAGGCGATCCTCGGCAAGACGCTTGGCGTGCCGCTGTTCCAGGAACAGGCGATGAAGATCGCCATCGTCGCGGGCGGTTTCAAACCGGGCGAGGCCGATGAACTGCGCCGCGCCATGGCCACCTTCAAGCGCACCGGCACCATCGGCAATTACCGCCGGCGCATGATCGACGGCATGGTTGGCAAGGGATACACCAAGGACTTCGCCGAACGCTGCTTCAAGCAGATCGAAGGCTTTGGCGAATACGGCTTTCCCGAAAGCCACGCCGCCTCCTTCGCGCTGCTGGTCTATGCCTCCTGCTGGTTCAAGACCTTCTATCCCGACGTGTTCTGCGCAGCGATCCTGAATTCGCAGCCTATGGGGTTTTACCAGCCGGCCCAGCTCGTGCGCGACGCGCGCGATCATGGCGTCGACATCCGCGACGTCGACGTCAATTTTTCGGTCTGGGACTGCACGCTGGAGAAGGCGCCTTTCGATCCGGCCCGCATCCTCGCGCGTCATGCCGAGATGCGCGGCGTCATCGAGACGGATCATGCGCTGCGGCTCGGCTTCCGCCAGATCAAGGGCCTGTCGGAGGAACGCATGGACGCTTTCGTCGAGCGGCGCGGTTCAGGCTACGAGTCCGTGAGGGATATCTGGCTGCGCTCCGGCTTGGATGTCGGCGAGATCGAGAGGCTGGCGCAGGCCGACGCCTTCCGCTCGCTTGGCCTCGATCGTCGTGAAGCCTTGTGGGCGGTGCGCGCGCTCGACGGCAAGAGCGCCGCCGAAAGGCTGCCGCTGTTCGACCAGCCGGCGCTCCGCCTGCGCGAACTGGAGCCCGAGACGAAGCTGCCGACAATGCCGCTCGGCGAGCATGTCATCCACGACTACCGCTCGCTCGGCCTGTCGCTGAAGGCGCATCCGGTCGCCTTCCTGCGCGAGCGCCTCGACCGCGCCGGCGTCACGCCCAATGCGAACCTGCCTTCCGTACGCGACGGCCGGCGTGTCTCCGTTGCCGGGCTTGTTCTGGTGCGGCAGCGCCCCGGCAAGGGCAACGCGATCTTCCTGACGCTGGAGGACGACAAGGCCGTCGCCAACATCATTTTCTGGCAAAGAACCTTCGACCGCTACCGGCCGATCGTGATGGGCGCGCGGTTCGTTCGGGTCACCGGGAAATTGCAGTCGGAATCGGGTGTGGTCCACATCGTCGCGGAAAAGGTCGAGGACCTGACGCCCTGGCTGACCGTGCTTCTTGAGAAGGTCAGCGAAGCTGGACCGGCACGCCCCGCCTGGGAGGATCCGAATCGCAACGGTCGACCCACAATCCGGAGCGCACCGATCCGACAGGATCTCGCGGCATTATCAGGAGAGGCGGAACAAGTGATGCCCAAGGGGCGTAATTTTCAGTAGTGGCAAAAAACTTCGATGACAGCGGGACAGCACCCCCCTCTGGCCTGCCGGCCATCTCCCCCGCAAGTGGGGAGATCGGCAGCTCCTGCGACGCTGGAGATTGGCGAAAGCCGATGAACGCGTAATCTCCCCCCTTGCGGGGGAGATGGCCGGCAGGCCAGAGGGGGTGCTGTCCTGCCAGCCGCGGCAATTTCTGCGCCGCAGTGGCGCACTCTTCAACCCGGTCCGCCCAAGCGAGGCGGCGGCGGGGCCAGCACA
>NZ_JAMYKW010000112.1:0-9399 GCF_040317555.1 Mesorhizobium sp. M1406
GACGGCGTCATGGACAAGCTCGGCAAGGAGCGTGGGCTGATCGCCTATGCGACGCTCTCCGACTACAACGCCAACATGATGCTGGCGACTGCAGGCGGGTCCAGCTCAGTCAATCCGGCGCTGGTCAGGACGGATGACGGCCTGTTTTCGGACAGAGTGGCGCATTTCCACATCCGCAAGATCTTTCGGCCACGCACCTATGTCTACATGGCTATGTGGTCGCTGATCGGCCTGGGCCTCCTCTACTCGCTGCTGACGCGCGACCGGCTCGAAATCAATGTCCTGCACGACCGCAATCCACAATTCGTGACGCTCTCCGACGGCTCGATCCGCAACGGCTACACCGTCAAGCTGCTCAACATGATCCCCGAGCCGAGGACGATCGTCGTAACCATGCAGGGCCTTGAAGGCGCTGACATCGTCGTCGTCGGCGACGACATCCCCGCAGGCCGTTCCTTCGCCATTCCGGTCGAACCCGACCGCCTGAAAATGCTGAGGGTCTTCGTTCGCCAGCCGGCGGACCAGATCCGCGCTCCGGCACAGACCTTCAAGTTCCGCGTCGAGGACAGAGCCAGCTTCGAGTCGAACGAGTACACCGCCACCTTCAACGCGCCGGAGACTGCCAGATGAGCGCCAGAACACAAAAAACCCGCGAATTCACCGGCAGGCACATGTTGGCCATCATCCTGGCCTTTTTCGGTGTGGTCATCGCGGTCAATCTGACCATGGCGACGCTTGCCAACACGAGCTGGACCGGCCTGGTCGTCGAAAACACCTATGTGGCGAGCCAGCAGTTCAACAGGAAGGCCGAGGAAGGGCGGGCGCAGGCAGCCCTCGGCTGGACCGGCAAGCTGACCATCGCATCGGGTGAAGTCCGCTACGGCCTCATCGACGCCGCCGGCAAACCGGTTCCCTTGCATGGCGTGAAGGCGCTGTTTCGCCATCCCGCTTACGAAAAAGAGGATGAATCCATCAAGCTCGTCCTCGCCTCGGGCCAGGAATTCGCAGCCCAGCACATGCCGAAGGACGGCGTCTGGATTGTCGAAGTCGACGCCGACGCCGGTCTGGACAAACCGTATCGCGACGTCCGCAGGATCATGATTTCCCATGGAGCGCTGAAGTGAGTTGTTGTGCACCGGGCGCCGAAATGGCGCTTGATCTGGTCAACGCCGGATCGGTCCTGCCGTCCAGCCAGGAGATCAGGCTGGCGAGCCGATCGCTTGGCGATGATCTCCGCCAGACCGATCTTTCGGTCCCCACGGTTCATTGCGCGGCCTGCATCCAGGCGATCGAGACAGCACTGGGAAAGCTCGATCAAGTGGAGAGCGCTCGTGTCAACCTGTCGACGAAGCGGGTCGCGGTCCGCTGGCGTGGAAACCAGGTACCACCATTCGTCGCCGCGCTGGGACGGCTGGGGTACGAGGCGCATCTGTTCGACCCCGAGGTCGACAACAAGGACAAGACGCTTTCGGAGCTGATCCGCGCCGTTGCTGTCGCCGGCTTTGCGGCGGGCAACATCATGCTGCTTTCGGTCTCGGTCTGGTCCGGTGCCGAAGGCGCGACACGCGACCTGTTCCACTGGGTCTCGGCACTGATCGCCATCCCCGCGCTCGCCTTCGCCGGCGGCATCTTCTTCCGCTCGGCCTGGAATGCCTTGCGTCACGGTCGCATGAACATGGACGTGCCGATCGCGGTCGGCGTGTCGCTTGCCTACGCCATGAGCCTTTACGAGACGATCACCCATGGCGACCACGCTTATTTCGATGCATCGGTGTCACTGCTGTTCTTCCTGTTGATCGGCCGCACGTTGGATCATGTCATGCGCGAACGTGCCCGGACCGCCGTGAAAGGCCTGTCGCAGCTGGCCGCACGTGGTGCCATGGTGCTGCGCGGCGATGGTGCACGCGACTATCTGCCGGTTGGCGAGATCGAACTTGGCATGCTGCTGTTGATCGCTGCCGGCGAGAGAATCCCCGTCGACGGCAAGATCATTCAAGGGGCCTCGGATCTGGACTGCTCGTTGGTTTCCGGCGAGGGCACCCCTCGAAACGTAGCGGCAGGCGAAGCCGTGCAGGCCGGTGTCCTCAACCTAACCGGCCCGCTGACGATTGAGGCGACCGCCGCCGCGAAAGATTCGTTTCTGGCGGAAATGGTTCGGCTGATGGAGTCCGCAGAGGGCGGCCGCGCGCATTATCGCCGGATCGCCGATCGTGTTTCGGCGCTCTATGCCCCGGTGGTTCATTTGACCGCCTTCGCGACGTTCCTTGGCTGGATGGCGGCGACCGGTGACTGGCACCGGGCGATAACCATCGCCATTGCCGTTCTGATCATCACATGCCCGTGCGCGCTCGGCCTCGCCGTACCGATCGTTCAGGTGGTCGCGGCGCGGCGCCTGTTCGAGAGCGGCATCATGGTCAAGGACGGTTCGGCCATGGAGCGCCTGGCGACGATTGATAGAGCGGTGTTCGACAAGACCGGAACGCTCACCCTCGGCCAGCCCCGGCTGGTCAATGCGGACTCGATTGATCCGGCCATGCTGGCAATCGCGGGAGACATGGCTGCGCACTCGCGTCACCCGTTTTCAAAGGCCATAGCCGGTTTTGCCCGCCTTGGCGGGCAGCACAAATTCGATGGCGTCACCGAGCACCCGGGTTTCGGGATCGAAGCCACAGCGACAGGTAGCACCTGGCAGCTGGGCCGGCGCGGATGGGCTGGATGGAAGGCCCGGACCGGCGGCGAAGGCAAACATGGCTATGGCGGAACGGTGCTGACAAAAGACGGGTTCATTGTCGCGACCTTCGATTTTGAGGACGCGCTGCGCGCCGACGCCAGGGCGGCGATCGGGCAATTGACCCATGCTGGGGTGTCGGTGGAAATGCTGTCGGGCGATACCGCGGGCGCCTGCGGCGAAGTTGCAAAAATGCTGGGTATCGACAATTTTATTCCGTGCCTGCTGCCGTCCGGCAAGGTCGAACGCATTGAGACGGCGGCGAAAGACGGACACAGGGTTCTGATGGTTGGCGACGGTCTCAACGACACGCCTGCGCTGAGCGCTGCGCATGTCTCGATCGCTCCTGCCACCGCCGCCGACATTGGCCGCAACGCGGCCGATTTCGTATTCCTGCGCGAAAGCCTTCTGGCAGTGCCTCTCGCGCTGGATGTCTCGCGCAAGGCGGGAAGCCTGATTCGCCAGAACATCGTGATCGCGATCGTCTACAATGCCATCGCCGTGCCGATCGCCATACTGGGGCATGTCACGCCTCTTATCGCCGCGATTGCCATGTCAGCCTCGTCATTGCTCGTGGTTGGAAATGCCATGCGTCTGCAAGGCTTCGCAACGGGTGCGTCGTCCGCAATTGCGCGGCAAGACAGGCCCGCGCGCGCCGGCGCCATGGCTCAATCGTCATGACGACGCTCGTCTACCTCATCCCCGTAGCGCTATTCCTTGGCGCACTCGGCCTGTCCGGCTTCCTTTGGGCGTTGAGAAGCGGCCAGTACGAGGATCTCGATGGCGCGGCGGAGCGCATTCTCATCGACAGCGACGACGGCGCGGAGAATGCCACTCGTTCCAAGTGACTCAGATCAACGCGCCGCGGGTCGGGATGTCCTATCGTCGTCCGACGAAAGATCAGGAGGGTGAGGATGCAAGCCGAATCCTTAATGACAAAGCCAGTCATCACGACGCATGCGAACGCGACGATCGCCTAAGCGGTCATGCTTTCAAGCAAAGTCAGCTGCCTGCCGGTAACGACCAGCGACGGCACCTTGGTTGGCATTGTAAGCAAAAGCGACTTCTTGCGCCGAGAGGAACTCGGAACCCAGCGTGTGCGTCCGCGATGGCTGGAGCTTGATCTTGGCCCGGGCACAACCGCCAATGACTATGTGTGCGCTCGAATGGACGGATCATCCATCAGGTGATGACCACACACCTCATCTCGGCGCCTCCTGTCGACCTCATGATGCAACACCGCATCAACAATGTCCCGATTGTCGATCGGGAAAGGGTCGTCGGCATCATCACGCGAACTGATTTGCTGCTTGTCCTGATCCGCCATGCCGAAACAGGGAACCACGCCACCCGATGACGAACTGATCCGCAAGGCTATCCTTGCCGAACTGCAGCCACAAACCTGGAGCGGTGGGACTTGATCGATGTGAGGGTCAGCGACGGCCTTGTCGAACTGAAGGGGGCGATTGTCGACGAGCGTCAGCGGAAGGCAGCGATCGTTGCGGCTGAGAAGGTTGCCGGCGTCGGGCAAGTCAAGGACCGCCTCCTCCTCAGTACGGATCCGTTCTCAGTGATGGTTTCATAGCTGCGAAAAAAGCGGGGACGCCAAGCAGAGTCCCTTTGGTTTGCTCCCTTCCCACATCATTTGGACATGAGGCCGTCGGCGAGTTCCTTCGGCGTCTAGCGCGTTATGGTCGGAGAGCACGCTGTCGGCAGCAAGACGCCCGTCCTGACGGAAATGCGATGGCCGCTGCCTGTTTTGGTGGGGCTTGGACCGGGGCTTCCTGTGGATCTTGAAGAGCGGCCAATACGAAGATCTCGACGGCTCCGCCGAGCGGGTCCTTATCGATCGGGAAGAGCCGCGAGGCTGAACCGGTTGGCGGCGCCAACGACTGTGCGGATGCTGGTCGTCAGTCGACCGAATCTTTGCTGGCGATTGCCCGCGTCATGACGATATCGGCGCGCGTGCGAAGAACGGATCAGCCACAATGCGTTGCCGAACCTTTGGCCAGGAGGGGCACGCGATTGGGAAGCCGACCATTCAGAATGCCCAGACATGCAGACGTTTTCACGGCAATCGACCACTCGACCGTGAACCCGCCGCTGCCGGGTTTGTCGAGCCTGGTTGATTCAGATCAGCGTTATCTCTTCATCGGCATGGTTTCATTGACCAGGCTTCCAACGGAGAACGCATGTCTATCGAGTTGGGGAGATGAGCGGCAAACCGTGGGTGATTGCGATGCTTCAAGAGCGCTTCGTATCGAAGATAGCCGCTATGGCGGCACGCTGATGGCCGGCTATGTCGACAAATTCGACATCATTGTCGTCGGAGCTGGGCCGGTCGGACTTGCCTTCGCAGCATCGCTCGCCTGGAGCCGACTCAAGGTGGCAGTGGTTGAACGGCAGTCGCTCGACAGCCTGGCGAATCCGGCTTTCGACGGTCGCGAGATCGCGCTGACCCACGCATCAGTGAGAATCCTTCGCGAGCTCGGCGCCTGGGATGCCATCCCCGCATCGGACAAATCACCGCTTCATGGCGCGCGCGTGCTCAACGGATCCAGCCCTTTCGCCCTGAGCTTCGATGCTCCCAGCGGATCTGGGGAACCACTCGGATTTCTGGTCCCAAATTGTCGGATCCGCGATGCCCTGTTCAAAATTGTCCACTTCCAGGATCATGCCCGGCTCCTGTGCGGCAACTCGGTCGTCAATGCAACAAATAGCGAAGACGAGGCGGTCATAACGCTTTCTGATGGCAGGCAATTGGCCGCTCGGCTGCTCGTAGCAGCGGATTCGCGTTTGTCCCCGATGCGCGACCTGCTCGGCATTGGCGCCAACATCCATCCGCTTGGCCACTCCATGCTGATTTGCCGAGTGAGGCACGAGCGCGTCCATCACCAGATCGCGGTCGAATGGTTCGACCACCATCAGACCATAGCGATGTTGCCGCTCATGGAAGGCGTGTCGTCGCTGCTTCTGACTTTGCGCTCAAGCGAGGCCGACAGACTGTCTGCTCTCGATGACGAATTGTTCCGCATGGAATTGATGAACAGGTGTCGAGGACGCCTCGGGCAGATGACCCTGGCAAGCACCCGCCATGCCTATCCGCTGGTCACGACCTGGGCGCACAAGTTCTCGGCTCCGAGTGCGGCACTGATCGGCGATGCTGCCATCGGCATGCACCCGGTGACCGCGCATGGCTTCAACATCGGCCTCAGCGGCCAGAAGCAACTCGCTCATAAAATACTGACAGCATGTCGCGCCCGCCGCGACATTGCCGATCCCGACATGCTCGGCAGATACGAAAGCCGGCTGCGGCTGTCGGCGGGGCCGCTCTATCATGCCACCAACATGCTTGTCGGTCTCTACTCAAGCGAGCACCCGGCGGCACGGCTTGCAAGACATGCTGCGCTCCGCTTTGCCCAACATCTTCCCTTTGTCCGCCATGGCATTTCGGCCATGCTCAGGCGGTGAATCGCACAGAGCGCTGCCGCTCTGGAACGCTGTCTCGGCGAGGCTTCCTTGTCTTGCTGGCGCGCGTCGTCGCGGGCACGGCTGCTTCCTGGTGACGTTGCCGATCATGGCATGATTCGGATCAAGGCACGCGCGCGGGCGAAGCCTTGATGATTCGGCAATGCTAAGCCAAAGGTGTGACCCGCAGCATGGTGAGCGCACTGGTTACCCTCGCTGGGTAGTTAACCCGTCCTTCAGTGGGCTTGCATAGGTTTGGTCCTCGCGAACAACGACGCAAGCAAGCTGGTCCATTCATGGCACCCCTAAAGGAAGAAGAATCGCTGGAGGCCAAAATCCGTCAGGATCAGCTTGCTGACCTGAGGGCCGGTCTCTTCGTGTCGATGCCGATAAGCGCGATCCTGTCAGGCCTGATTTGCGCGGTGCAGGCCCTTTCTGGCGGCGGCTTTGCCGCTGCAAGCTGGTTCCTGGTCGTCAATGCGCTAAATGCCGCCCGGCTTGCACTCGCCCGTTTTCAGCTAAAGGAAACGGGGCGCCATCAGGATTTGCTTGGCGTTTTGCCGCGCCTTCGCATGTTTGGCGTCCTTGCCCTTCTGGCAGGGTTTGCCTGGTCCTTCCCGGCCGTGCTGACTGTTGGATACACAACACCACAAGCACCGATGCATCTGGTCATACTGGCGGGCATTTCAGCTGGTGCGGTTACATATGGCAGTTCGTATGCCGCGGCGGCGACCAGCTTCATCACACCTCCACTCCTCATCACGGTGGCGTGCCTTTTGGCGAAAGGCAATTTTGAACGCTACATTCTGGCTTTCACCGTTCTGCTCTTCATGGGCGGCTTGGTCCGAGCTTCGTTTGTTGGGCAGGCGCGCTTCCGCGAAGCAAGCCGCCTGAGACATGAGGCAGAGCGATTTGCGTCGGAAATGGAGCGCAACTCCAGGGAGGACCATCTGACCGCCCTTCTCAACAGGCGGGGCCTTGAACACGCCATCGGTCGGTTCAAGACCGCGGATGGCCCCTTCGTGGCAATGCTGATTGATCTGGACGGCTTCAAATCTGTCAACGACACCTACGGTCACAGGACCGGTGATGAACTGCTTGTCATGATCGCCCGCCGCATAGAGCAGGAAGCACCCGAAGGCTCAACGCTCGCTCGTATCGGCGGCGATGAATTCGTGCTGTTTTTTCCCTCAACGAGAGCTTCGCTTTCTGCCAGTGATCTCGCCTCCAATATCATAGCCAAAATTGCTCGCCCCTATATCGAGGTCGCGTCCGTTCGGGTCGGGGCATCGATAGGGATATACTTGGCGCAGACGCCGAGCCTGACTGAAATGTTGTTGCGGGCGGATATCGCCCTGTATACGGCCAAGCGCCATGGCAGGAACGAATTTTGCCTGTTCGATGCCGAACTCGACAGGGAACTGCAACGTCGCCAGTCGATCGAACGGGATCTTCATTCGGCGATAAAGACGGGAAGATTGCAACCTTGGTTCCAGCCGATCGTGAAACTCGAAACCGAGACGGTGGTCGGTTTTGAAGCCTTGCTGAGATGGTCCCATCCGACGCATGGTGCCATCTCTCCACCCGAAATCATCACGGCCGCACGCGAAACCGGAATGCTTCAGCTGCTGACGCAAACCGTATTCGCCGACTGTTGTGCTTTTATCGACGGCTTGGTGAAAGCTGACTGTCGTGACATTCGTGTGGCGATGAATGTTTCCCCTCGCGAACTGGAAGCCGGCGATATCGACGACATGGTTCTGGACGGTCTGGCGGCAAGAGGCCTGCCTGCGACGATGTTCGAAATCGAGATTACCGAAGAATCGCCGGTGGACCCGGACAGAGTGGATGAAAAGCTCGGACGGCTTTCACATGCCGGTATTTCCATCGCGCTCGATGAGTTCGGCACCGGCTTTTCTACCTTGGCATCTCTCAAGGACCGTCGGATACGCAAGGTGAAAATAGACCAGGGCTTCATTCGCGGCTTGGCCAAGTCCCGAGAGGACCGACTGCTTGTCAAATCGGTCATCGAACTCGGTGACATGCTCGGGATCGAGGTCATGGCCGAGGGCGTCGAAACAGGGGCGGATCGGCAAACCCTGCACAAGCTTGGCTGCCGAACCGCTCAGGGCTTCCTCTTCTCCAAGGCTGTGCCTTTGATGCAAGCACTGGAAATGGCAGTCAAACAGCACGCGAACCAGTTGTAACCGCTCCCGCCGCGCCGGCTGTCGCGGCCGTGCGCTGCCGAATTTGGCTACAGAGACTTGCCTGCTCGAAACACGTGGCAGTGGGCGTTGTGCATCAGCCGGCGAACAGTTCCTTGTAGCCGGTCGTCACCATCCAGTTCGCACGGTCGATATGGCTGCGAAGAGCTTTGCGGGCGCGGACCGGGTCAATGGACGGGTCGATGCCGAGAATGCGCTCGGCCATCTCCTTTTCGCTGGCATTGTCGGCGCAGGCATCCAGGATCCGCAGGTAGATTGTGAAATGCTCCCTGTCGTAGCTCGTGAGGTTCTCCGACCAGGGGACTTCATCGCTCAAAGTTGAGCTTCGAGTCTCATCCGTTCCCATTGGTCCATTCATGCCTGCGAACCTCGCCTGTGAGCGCACGCAGTATATCCCAAAATGGGATAATCCGAAACCGGGATTAGTCGCTGATCCGGTCTTTACCCGACCGGTTCGCCTCCATGCCCAAATCCCTTCGATCGCCCCGCCACCAGCGGTTTCTGGCCCAGCTGGTTTCGCTGCGCAAGGCCAAAGGCCTGACCCAGGAGCAGCTGGCTGACAAGCTTGGTCGTCCCCAATCCTTCGTGGCCAAGTACGAGGGCGCAGAGCGGCGTCTCGACGTCATCGAGTTTCTCGACATAACTGCGGCCATTGACGCTGATCCGTGCGAGATTCTGTCCAGCCTCCGGTCCTAGCGGGCGCGCCGCATCTATCATGATCCGGACAGGAATATTGTCTAGGACAATGCCTCAATTTGTTGAAAGGCGAGCGCTGGTTTTCGGAGGAAGCCGCGCGCACGGCGGCGGTGCCTTTGGGTTCTCGACGTAACTGCGCCGCCTGACCATGTGCGAAAAAACTTGGCGCGCGCCCGCGCGCCTGACGACGCGCACCAGGTGCTCGTGAACCGAGCCCGCTTTTCTTCGGCAAGCTCAGGCGGTCTCGGCCATTCGGCTTCGCCCCTTGGCGTGGGCAGCCCT
>NZ_JAMYKW010000113.1:0-8665 GCF_040317555.1 Mesorhizobium sp. M1406
TTGGCGCGCCGACGAACCAATCATAAGGGGGAAAACTGTTACCTATGTATCCGGTTCAAACTGTTACCCATCTATCGGCTGGACACTGGCCGCAACCTTGGCACCTTTTCCGCAACGTTGGAGATTGGCGAAATCCTTTGCGAAGGCGTCCTTCTCCCCGTCACTATACGGGGAGAAGATGCCGGCAGGCAGATGAGGGGCGGCGCAAACGCCTCTTCAGAGGGCGAAATTTCGCTGCCAAATCGCCGTCGATCGGCTATCCTTCGCTCTCCAACGTTGAAGAACCCTGGCCATGCACCTCACATCGCTCCTGATCTTCGCCGCCGCCTTGTTCGTTGCCGCCGGCTCGCCCGGTCCATCGATCGCGGCGCTCGTCGCGCGCGTCATCTCGAAAGGTTTTCGCGACGTGTTCCCGTTCCTGCTTGCCATGTGGATCGGCGAGGGCATCTGGCTGTCGCTGGCGGTGTTCGGGCTGGCCGTGGTGGCGCAGACCTTCCATTTCGCCTTTGTCGTCGTGAAATGGGCCGGCGTCGCCTATCTCGCCTACCTTGCCTGGAAGATGTGGACCGCACCTGTCGATGCGAAAGAGGGCGAGATGCCGCGCGAGGATTCTCCGGCAAAGCTGTTCTTCGCCGGCATGGCGGTGACGCTCGGCAATCCCAAGATCATGATGTTCTATCTGGCGCTGCTGCCGACCATCATCGACCTCGCTTCCGTCAGCATCGTCGGGTGGGTCGAGTTGACGGCGACCATGGCCGTGGTGCTGGTCGCCATCGATCTGGCCTGGGTGCTCGCCGCATCACAGGCGCGCAAGCTCCTCAGGAGCAAGCGCGCCATGAAGATCGCCAACCGCATCAGTGCCACGACGATGGCCGGCGCGGCCGCGGCGATCGCGGCGCGGTCATAACCCGTCACATCATCTCAATGATGGGCGCGATCTCGACGCTGAAACCCGGGTCCATCAGGATCGGGCAATCCTTGGCCTTGGCTACGGCATCGTCGATATCTTTCGCTTCGACGATCGTGTAGCCGGCAGTCGGATTGCTGCCGCCATTGTTCTCGACCTTGCCGCCGGGTAGCACCATCTTCGACATGCCGACCGGATTGCCGCCGTCGACCACGGCCGAGCCGAGCTTGCCATACCAGCCGTTCCAGGCGTCCATTGCCGCTTTCCGCTCGGCCTCGTCGGTCGGCATCTTGCCCGAGCCATGATAGACGTAGAGATACTTCGCCATGTTCTCCTCCCTTGGTGAGCGGCATCGAACCGGCATGCGGTCATGCCGCCTGCCGATCATCGGACCAAACCGGCAAACAAGCAATGAGAATGCGAGACAGCTAATATAACATCCGACCTGGCCCCAGTTGCCGCGCCTCATCGCGCCATGGCGTGGTATTCGTCGTTTGGCCGCATATCGATTGCCGCGGCCACTCGGTTCGACATGTTGAAGAAGGCCGCGGTCGAGGCGATGTCCCAGATGTCGCGATCGGTGAAGCCGGCCTTGCGAAGTGCTGCCCGATCGGCCTCGACAATCTTCGCCGGCTCCTCGGTCAACTTGACGGCGAATTCGAGCATTGCGGTCTGCTTGGGCGAAAGATCGGCGGCGCGGAAATTCATCACCATCATTTCGCCGAGCGCCGGGTCGCCGGACAACTGGCGTACCGCCGCGCCATGGGCGGTCAGGCAATAGTAGCAATGATTTATCGAAGAGACGGCGACCGCGATCATCTCCCGCTCCAGCTTCGACAGGCCGGATTCTCCGAGCATCAAATCGTTGTACATGTCGGTGAAAGCACGCAGCTTCTTGTCATCGAAGGCGTAGGCGCGCAGCACGTTGGGGACGAGGCCGAGCTTCTCCTCGCATTTGGCGAAATAGGTCTTTGTCGCCTCGCTCAGATCTCCCGAGGCAAGGTCAAGCGCGGTGATTTTGCCGGTCATGGGTCATTTCTCCTCGTTGGACGGCGTCTTGTTGCGGAATTCCGATATTTCTTTGCAAGCCGTCAAACCTTTGTCGCCAAACAGCGGTCATCTGCTACCATAGTCGTAAAAGCATTGACGGGAGGGAAGTGCCTCATGGCCAGCGTGAAATCCGCGAGCAAGCCGAAGAAAAAAACCACGGCAGCGACAAAAGCGGAGGAAAGGCCAGCCAGGCTCGCCGACTATCTGCTCGCCCGCGCGCCGGCTGAAGATCTCGCCGCCTATGAAATGGCCGATCTCGAACGCGCCGCCGATCTCGCCGGCCAGGCAATCGCCGTTCACAAGAAAGGCGAGTGCGTCGTCGCCGTCGACGCCGATTCCGGCGTTGTCCGAGACGGCCGCCCGGTGACGGTCATCACGGTCGTCAACGACAACATGCCGTTCCTGTTCGATTCCATCCTTGGCGAAATCACCGAGACGTCAGGCGAGCCGATGCTGGTCACCCATCCGGTCATCGTGGTTCGTCACGGCAAAGGCGGTGTGGAAGAGATCCTCGGCGACGGCAATTTCGCCAAGGATGACGGCAGCCACGACCGGCTGAGCGTCATCCATGTCCACATACCGCGGCTGACCGCGGAGCAGGCGAGCGGATTGACCGAGCGGTTGCGCAAGACGCTCCGCCAGGTTCATGCCGCCGTCCACGACTGGAGACCGATGCTGGCCCGCCTCGATCAGGCGATTTCCGAATTCCGCTATTCGGCGGTGCCACTCGACAAGAAGAGCGTTGCCGAGGCGATCGCTTTCCTCGAGTGGTTGCGCGACGACAATTTCACCTTCCTCGGCATGCGCGAGTTCAAATACACCGGCGGCGAGGAAAGCGGCACACTGGAGCGCGCCGACAAGGCCGGCCTCGGCATCCTCGCTGATCCCGATGTGCTGGTGCTCAGGCGCGGCACCGAAGCGGTGACGACAACGCCGGAGATCCGCGCCTTCCTGCATGGGCCGGAGCCGCTGATCGTCACCAAGGCCAATGCCAAGTCTTCCGTGCATCGCCGCATTTATCTCGACTACATCGGCGTCAAGACCTACACCGCCAAAGGCACGCTGGCGGGCGAATTGCGCATGGTCGGCCTGTTCACCTCGACCGCCTACACGCGCTCGGTGATGAAGATCCCCTACCTGCGGTCCAAGGCCGAAACCATCATCGCCAAGTCCGGCTTCGACCGGCACGACCACTCCGGCAAGGCGCTGATCAATGTGCTGGAAAGCTATCCGCGCGACGAATTGTTCCAGGTGCCGGTGCCGATCCTGAGGAAGCACGCCGCCGCCATTCTTGGCCTGGTCGAGCGGCCGCGGGTGCGGGCGCTGGTGCGCGCCGACCAGTTCGACCGCTTCGTCTCGATCCTCGTCTTCGTGCCGCGCGACCGTTACGACAGCGTGGTGCGCGAGAAGATCGGCCTCTATCTGAAAACCGTGTTCGAAGGCCGGCTGTCGGCCTACTACCCGGCATTCCCCGAAGGCGGGCTGGCGCGCGTGCACTTCATCATCGGCCGTTCCGGCGGCAAGACGCCGAAGGTCGAGCAAGCGACGATCGAAGCCGCGATCCGCGACATCGTGCGTACCTGGGAAGATGCGCTTTCAGATGCGGCGGAGGCCAATGGCGCCGATCAGGCGTTGAAGAGCATCGCCGCGCGGCTGCCGGAAAGCTACCGCGATTCGTTTAGCGCGGCGGTAGCGCTGGCCGATGCCGGGCGCATTTCCAAAATCAGCGCCGGCAATCCGATCGCCATCAACTATTATCGCCATGGCGAGCAGAAGCCGCACCAGGCAGCGCTGAAGATCTATCACCACGGCAGCCCGGTGGCGCTGTCGCGGCGCGTGCCGGTGCTGGAAAACATCGGCTTCCGCGTCATCAGCGAACGCACCTTCGAAGTCGGCGACGGCCAGTCCGGCCAGATCAGTAGCGGTCAGCCCGGCATGATCAATAGTGATCAGCCCGGCATGATCATTAGTGATCAGCCAAGCCGGGTCTTCATCCACGACATGGAGCTGGAGAACAGCTACGGCAAGCCAATCGATCTGACCGATGGTGGAGCGCTGTTCGAGGACGCGTTCTTGTCCGTCTGGCGCGGCGACGTCGACAATGACGGCTACAATGGCCTTGCCCAGACCGCGGGCCTGTGGTCGGGCGAGATCACCGTCCTGCGCGCCTATGGCCGCTATCTGCAGCAGGTTGGCATTCCGCAGAGCCAGGATTTCATCGCCGCCGCGCTCAATCGCTATCCCGATATCGCGCGCGGCCTGCATGCGCTGTTCATCGCCAGGCTTGGCCCGACAGCCGAGACCGAAGGCGTGGTGGCGGCAAAGCACCTCAAGGCAAAGATCAAGGACGCGCTGGAAGACGTTCCCAACATCGACGACGACACCATCATCCGGCGCTATCTCAATCTGATCGAAGCCTCGCTGCGCACCAATCATTTCGTTGCCGATACGAAAGAGAAAGGCCAGTCGCTGGCGATCAAGCTCGATTCGCATGCGGTGGAAGGATTGCCGGCGCCGCGGCCGTGGCGGGAGATTTTCGTCTACGGTTCCGAGGTCGAGGGCCTGCATCTGCGCTTCGGCCCGGTGGCGCGCGGCGGCCTGCGCTGGTCGGATCGCGCCCAGGACTATCGCACCGAGGTGCTCGGCCTGGTCAAGGCCCAGCAGGTCAAGAATGCCGTCATCGTGCCGGTCGGCGCCAAAGGCGGCTTCTACCCGAAGAAGCTGCCGATGACCGCCGGCCGTGACGCGATCTTCGAGGCCGGCACCTCGGCCTACAAGAACTTCGTCTCCAGCCTGCTGTCGATCACCGACAATATCGGCCTCGAGGGTGTCATCCCGCCGGCCGGCGTCGTGCGCCGCGACCCGGACGATCCGTATTTCGTCGTTGCCGCCGACAAGGGCACGGCGACCTTCTCCGACACCGCCAACGCCATCAGCGAGCGGCACGGCTTCTGGCTCGACGACGCTTTCGCCAGCGGCGGCTCGGCCGGCTACGACCACAAGAAGATGGGCATCACCGCCAAAGGCGCATGGGAAGCCGTCAAGCGGCATTTCCGAGAGATCAACCGCGATATCCAGACCTCGCCTTTCACTGTCGTCGGTGTCGGCGACATGTCGGGCGACGTGTTCGGCAACGGCATGCTGTTGTCGCCGAAGACCCGGCTGATCGCCGCCTTCGATCATCGCGACATCTTCATAGATCCCGATCCGGATATGGCCGCGTCGATGGCCGAACGCGAGCGCATGTTCGCTCTCCCCCGCTCGAGCTGGCAGGACTACGACAAGACCAAACTGTCGGAAGGCGGCATCATCGTCTCGCGCAACCAAAAGTCGATCACCCTGCCGGCTGCGGCGGCGGCAGCGATCAGCCTTGGCAAGACGACCGCCACGCCGGTCGAGATCATGACCGCCATCCTGAAGGCGCCGGTCGATCTTCTGTGGTTCGGCGGCATCGGCACGTATTTGCGAGCATCGACCGAGACCAATGCCGAGGTCGGCGACCGCGCCAACGATGCCATCCGCGTGACCGCGCTGGACGTGCGCGCCAAGGTGATCGGCGAGGGTGCCAATCTCGGCGTCACCCAGCGGGCGCGCATCGAGTTCGGCATGAACGGAGGCCGTTGCAATTCCGACGCCATCGACAATTCCGGCGGCGTCAACTGCTCCGACGTCGAGGTCAACATCAAGATCGCGCTGGCGTCAGCCATGCGCAAGGGATCGTTGACGCGCCCTGCTCGCAACAAGCTGCTGGCCGAGATGACGGACGAGGTCGGCTCGCTCGTCCTGTCCAACAACTACCAGCAGACGCTGGCACTTTCGATCGCCCGCAAGCGCGGCCTCGCCGACATCGCGCATCAGAGCCGTTTCATGACGGCGCTGGAGGCGCGCGGCCTGCTCGACCGCGCCGTCGAGACGCTGCCGTCGCCGGCGGCGCTCGCCGAGCGCGAAGCGCGCGGCGAACCGTTGACCAGGGCCGAGCTCGGCGTGCTGCTCGCCTATGCCAAGATCGTGCTGTTTTCCGACATCGTCGCCAGCGACGTGCCTGATGACGCGCATTTCGACCGCGACCTGATGGGTTATTTTCCCGATCGGATGGCGAAGAAATATGCCGCCGAAATCCACGGCCACCGGCTGCGCCGCGAGATCATTACGCGCGTCGTCGCCAACGATCTGGTCAATCGCGGCGGCCCGTCCTTCGTCAACCGGCTGCAGGAGGCCACGGGGCGCACCGCCGCCGACGTGGTGCGGACCTTCGCGGTGGTGCGCGACGGTTTTGCCTTGCCGGCGCTCTATCGCGAGATCGACGCGCTCGACAACCAGATCGATGGCCAGGTGCAGCTCGATCTCTATCAGATGGTCAGCCGGCTGATCTATGTGACCAGCGGCTGGTATCTGAAGAACGATGTCGGCACGGCAGCCCTTGGCCAGCGCATCGCCGAACTGCTGGAAGCCCGCAAGGCGCTGGAGCCCAAGCTCGTTTCGCTGCTGCCGGCCTTCTCGCGCGAGCGGATCGAGGAGAAGCGGCACGGGCTGTTCAAGAGCGGCGCGCCTGAAAGGCTGGCCGAGCAGCTGGCGTTGAGCGAGGTAGCGGAACTCGTCCCCGACATCGCGCTGACGGCACGTACCGCCGGCGCCGACATCGTCGCGGCGGCCACAGCTTTCTTCGCCGTGAGCGATGCCTTCCGCATCCCGCGTGTCGAGGACGCGGCACGCTCGATCACGCCGTCGGACTATTACGACCAGCTGGCGCTTTCGCGCGCCACCGACATGATCGGCGCCGCGCGGCGCGGCATCGCGGTGGCGGCGCTCACCGGTCATGCCAAGACGGCCGATCCGGTGGCGGCCTGGCTGGAAGCTGGCGGGGAGCGGGTGGCGCGCATCCGCGAGCGGCTGCAGGCGCTGACCGAAGGCGGCGACATCACCGTGTCGCGGCTGTCGGTCGCTTCCGGGTTGATGAGCGACTTGACGGGGATGTGAGTTGGTTTGTTTTCACCCGGCTGTCGCCACCTTTTCTCCGTATAGCGACGAGCGAAGGGATTCGGCCGCAATGCTGGCTTTCTCGCGACGCCGATGATTGGCGAAATCGTCGATGACGACGTCTTTTTCTCCGTCGCTATTCGTGAGAAATGCCCGGCAGAGCCATGAGGACGGCGCAATGCTCGATATTTGCATGAATGCTGGAAAAATGCAGACATGGCGCCCGACAAGGGCACGGCCGGGGGAATCATCATGGCGGTAGAGGCGGTGCAGCGCGCGTCTGGACGTGGTATCTGGGGATGGATGCTGTTCGACTGGGCCGCGCAGCCGTTCTTCACGGTCATCACCACCTTCATCTTCGGGCCGTACTTCGTCTCACGCATGGCGAGCGATCCGGAAACCGGCCAGGCGGCCTGGGGTTACGGCATTGCCGCGGCGGGCCTGGTCATCGCCGTGCTGTCGCCGATCCTGGGCTCGATCGCCGATCAGACCGGTCCACGCAAGCCGTGGATCGCGTTCTTCGCCGCGGTCAAGGTCACCAGCCTTAGCCTACTTTGGTTCGCGGCTCCCGGTTCGAACCTTTTCCTGGTCGTGTTCTTGTTCTCGCTGGCGTCGGTCGCGGCCGAGTTTTCGACCGTGTTCAACGATTCGATGATGCCGCGCCTGGTGCCGAAGAGCGAGATCGGACGGATTTCCAACATGGCGTGGGGCCTTGGATATCTCGGCGGCATGATCGCGCTGATCTTCGTGGTCGCCTGCATGGCCGGTTCGCCGGAGACGGGCAAGACGATCATCGGCATCGACCCGCTGTTCGGGCTCGACCCGAAACTCGGCGAGGACGCCCGCGCCACCGGGCCGCTGTCGGCCGGCTGGTACTTCCTGTTCATCCTGCCGATGTTCTTTTTCACGCCCGACGCCCTCAAGGGCCTGCCGATCGGCCCGGCGGTGCGAGAGGGGTTGGCTGAGCTGAAAGTAACACTGGGTGAGGTGCGCAAGCGCAGCGGTATCTTCCGCTTCCTTGTCGCCCGCATGATCTATCAGGACGGCGTCAACGCGCTGCTGGCGCTGGGTGGTACGTTTGCGGCTGCAATGTTCCATTGGTCGATCACCGAGATCGGCATTTTCGGCATCATTCTCAATGTCGTCGCCATCTTCGGCTGCCTGGTTGCAGCCCGTCTCGACACGGCGCTTGGTTCAAAAACCATCGTGATGATCTCACTGGTCCTGCTCGGCATCGCCACGATCGGCATCGTCTCGACCGGACCGGGCTACACTTTGTTCGGCCTCTGGATGATGCCCGGACCAGACAGCGGCGGCCTGTTCGGTACGGCGGCGGAAAAGGCCTACATCTTCTTCGGCCTGTTGATTGGCGTGGCTTTCGGGCCGGTGCAGGCGTCGTCGCGTTCCTACATGGCGCGCAGTGTTACCGCCGCCGAATCCGGCCGCTATTTCGGAATTTATGCGCTGGCCGGGCGGGCGACCAGTTTCCTGGCGCCGTTCATGGTCGCGTCCGTCACCCTGGCCAGTGGCTCGGCGCGCCTCGGCATGGCGGTGATCGTGCTGTTCCTTGGGCTCGGCATGGTGATCCTGGTCAAGACGCCCTATCCGGCGGATCGACCGGCGGAGTGAGTTTACCCTCCCCCTTGTGGGGAGGGTCGATCCGCGAAGCGGAGCGGGGTGGGGGTGGGGCGCCGCCCCCCCCCCCGCGGACCCAATTGGGTGGAGTTTTAA
>NZ_JAMYKW010000114.1:0-8602 GCF_040317555.1 Mesorhizobium sp. M1406
CGACAGCCCTTGCCTGCAACTCACGCGCTCGCAAAATCCCCGCTTCAGACCTACGCCAAAAGACAGTGTGAGATATCCGGGCTAGAGCATGATCCCGAAAAGTGGGAACCGGTTTTCGGAAAAGATCATGCTCCGACAAAGAGGCGGCCAAGACCAGAGAAATCAAAATGGCCCTGATCAGCCTCAAATCCCTCGGCGTCACCATGAGCGCGCCGTTGTTTTCCAACCTCGACCTCACCATCGGCACTGGCGATCGGCTCGGCATCGTCGCCGCCAACGGCCGCGGCAAGTCGACCTTGCTGAAATGCCTGACCGGCGAGATGGAGCCGACCTCCGGCGACATCACCCGCACGCGCGGCCTGCGCGTCGGCCATGTTGAACAGTCCGTTGCCCCTGCCCTTCTGAGCCACACTTTCCATCAGGTGGTGGCCGATGCCTTGCCGGCCGAGCAGGCCGACAGCGAGCTGTGGCGCGTCGACGTGGTTCTCGACTCGCTCGATGTACCTGAGCCGATGCGCGAACGGCAGATGCAGGCGCTGAGCGGCGGCTGGCAGCGGCTGGCGCTGATCGCCCGCGTCTGGGTAACCGATCCGGACGTGCTGCTGCTCGACGAGCCGACCAACCATCTCGACCTTGCCCGCATCAGCCAACTCGAGACCTGGCTGAACACGCTGCCGCGCGAGGTGCCGGTGGTGATCGCCAGCCACGACCGCGCCTTTCTGGACGCCACCACCAACCGGACTCTGTTCCTGCGCCCGGAGCAGTCGCCGGTGTTTGCCCTGCCCTATTCCCGCGCCAGGCAGGCGCTCGACGATGTCGACGCCTCGGCGGAGCGCAAGTTCCAGCGCGACATGAAGGTCGCGCAGCAATTGCGCCGGCAGGCGGCCAAGCTCAACAACATCGGCATCAATTCGGGCAGCGATCTGCTGACGGTGAAGACCAAGCAGCTCAACCAGCGCGCGGAAAGACTGGAAGAGGCGGCGGCTCCGGGGCATCGCGAGAAATCGGCCGGTGCAATCAGGCTGGCCAATCGCGGCACCCACGCCAAGGTGCTGGTCACGCTCGACGACGCGGCCGTCGAAACACCCGACGGCACGCTGCTGTTCAGGACCGGCAAGCGCCACATCTGCCAGGGCGATCGTATCGTCCTGCTCGGCCGCAACGGCGTCGGCAAGTCGCGCTTCGTTACCCTGATCCGCAATGCCATCGTCGAACCGGACACGGTGCGGAATGTGAAGGTGACGCCGTCCACGGTGCTCGGCTACAGCGACCAGGCGCTGTCCGGCATCAGCGGCGACGACACACCGCTGGCGCTGGTCTCGTGCCGCTATGATGTCGGCGAGCAGCGTGCACGGTCGCTGCTGGCCGGCGCCGGCGTGGTCATCGAGATGCAGGAGAAAAAGATCGGCGTGTTGTCCGGTGGCCAGAAGGCGCGGCTGATGATGCTGACGCTCAGGCTAGCCAATCCCAACTTCTATCTGCTTGACGAGCCGACCAACCATCTCGACATCGACGGCCAGGAAGCGCTGGAAGCCGAGCTGCTGGCGCATCAGGCGAGCTGCGTGCTCGCCTCGCACGACCGCTCCTTCATCCGCGCCATCGGCAACCGCTTCTGGCTGATCGACAAGCGGAAACTGACCGAAGTCGAGGACCCGGAGGATTTCTTCCGTTCGGTAGCGGAAGCGGGCGGCTGACGATTTTGGTGGCGGGACGATATCCAAGCCTGTGAAATTTCAGCCTGCCGATAACAGGTCAAAATTCGTATCATAACATGAGACGTTTTCTTGACTTTACGAAGCGTATCATGCGAAGGTACGCTGATCGGATACGACAGATGATACGCTCGTTCAAGGACAAGACCAGCGAGGCCGTTTCGAACGGCAAGGCTCCGAAGGGGTTCCCGTCGGACCTTGTTCGATCAGCCCAGCGGAAGCTGTTCATGATCGACAATGCCGCCGAACTATCCGACCTGAAGACGCCTCCCGGCAACCGGCTTGAGCCGCTAAAAGGCGACCGTGCCGGTCAGCATTCGATCCGCATCAACGATCAGTTTCGCATTTGCTTTCGCTGGGTGGACGGACAAGCCGAGGATGTCGAGATAACTGACTACCATTGAGGTTTTCAAAATGCTGAACATCAACCCACCTATTCATCCGGGAGAAATCCTCCGCGAGGAATATCTCGTGCCGCTTGGCCTGAAGCCTTACACGCTGGCCAAAAAGCTGCATGTGCCGCGCACGCGCATCGAGCGCCTCGCCGGCGAGACGACACCGGTAACGCCCGATACCGCGCTACGTCTTGCGAAATTCTTCGGAACCACGCCGCAGTTCTGGATGAACATGCAGGCGAGTTACGATCTGGCCGTGGAAGGAGAGGCCAAGAAAGCCGACCTTGAGACGATCGAGCGGTTAGAAACCGCTGCTTGATACAAGGCGCTCCACAGCAGTCCGCATCGAGCCGCCTGCAGTGGCCGCAAAAATTTTCGACCGTCTGTCGGATGATCGCCACGCACCGCGTCCTTGGAATGCCGACACAATGATGCCGGCTTCAACCGAGGACAAAGCATCATGTTCACCCTGTCATCCATAGGCCGCATCACCACCCGTTACATGGAAGCCCGCGCCCGCTATCGCAGCGAGCGCGCCCTCCTTTCACTGCCGATCGAGTTGCGCAAGGACATCGGCTGGCCGGAAATCGTGATCGATGCGCGGAACGGCCCCCGGATTCGCAGAGCACCCTGACCCATGCAGCCGGGGGCCGGCAACTATGCCGCTGGTCAGTCATGCGTATCGCTCTGATTGGGGCCGCCGAAGCAAGTTCATTTCACGCCTCTCGCTTGAGCCGGCCGGTTGCCCGGTCTGTCCGGACACAGCCTTCGAAAAAAATTCGAGGCCATGTAGGATCGCCGTCACCTCAAGCGTCCTACGGTCCGCAAGGCCAAGCCAAACGCGAAGAGGAGCAAGACATGACTGATCAGACCCCCGTTCAGCCCGCGGCCAAGGTGCTCGGCGGATTGACCCCTTATCTGCAACTGGACGGCGCCTTCAAGGCCGCCGAATTCTATAAGAAGGCCTTCGGCGCCGAGCAGGTCTTTGCCTATCCGGCGGACGAAAAAGGCCGCACCATGCACATTCACCTCCACATCAACGGCTCGACGTTGATGCTCTCCGATTTCTATCCCGAAAACGGGATGCCCGCCGTCAAGCCGCAAGGCTACACCATGCAGCTTCACCTCGGCAGCGACGACATAGACGCCTGGTGGAAACGCGCCGTCGATGCCGGCTGCGAAGTCGCCGTGCCGCTCCAGGTCATGTTCTGGGGTGACCAGTGGGGCAATACGCGCGACCCGTTCGGCGTCGAGTGGGCAATGAACGCGCCGGTGAAGAAAGCCTGATCTGCCGCCAATGGCGAAGCCCCTCACCGGCTGGCGTCGGTGAGGCCCTGTGAACTTCCAGGAGGAGACCCAAAATGTCATATGTCGATGGCTTCGTGCTTGCCGTGCCCAAGGCAAATCTCGAGGACTACAAGAGGCTGGCCAACCTCGCGGGCCCTATATGGATGGAACACGGCGCGCTCGCCTATGTCGAATGTATCGGCGACGACGTGCCCTATGGCGAAGTCACTTCGTTCCCGCGCGCCGTGCAGGCCAAGGACGACGAGATCGTCGTCTTCTCCTGGGCCGTCTATGAATCGCGGGAGAGCCGCGATGCCGTCATGGCCAAGGTGATGGCAGACCCGCGCTTGACACCCGATTGGGGGCCGATGCCGTTCGATATGAAGCGCATGATCTTCGGCGGCTTCCAGCCGTTCATGGAGTTGTAGGCGCGCCTGCTCCGCCCGTGGATGACGAAGCTTGGGGACTTCGGCTAAACTGTAACCAGGCCGCTAATCCAGCTTGTCCAGCAGCGGCTTCAGCCGGTCGCCATAGCGCTTCCACAGATCGACCGAGCCCTGATACATCGGCTGGCGCACCTGCGCGGCGGATGCGGTGCGCACCGGCCGGTCGGTCTCGTGGAAGGACAGCGCCGCATCGTCCCAGGGCAGGCCGAGATGAGCGATCAGCGCCCGCGTCTGGCCTTCCTGGTCGGCGACGAAATCCTCGTAGCGTACATCATGCACGACGCCGGGCAGCACGGTGTGCCAATGCGCCATGATGTCGGTGTAGAGATTGTGGAAATCGGCGAGTTCGCCGAGATCGTAGCCATAGCGATGGCTATCGCCACGGAAATGCACCTTGTAGATCGACAGGCAGGTGGCGGCCGCATCGCGCGCGCAATGGACGATCTTGGCCTTCGGCAGCATCAGATGCAGGAAGCCGATCAGCAGGAAGTTGCCAGGCATCTTGTCGGTGACACGCTTGAAGCCGGGATAGCGGGCGTGCAGCATGTCGAGATAGGCCTCGCCGGCCTCGGCGAAAGCCTTGTCGGGCATATCGGCGATCCCTGCGGGAAAGCCGCCCTTCATGGTCAGGGGAAACTGCTTGCCGACCGCCGTCTTCAGGATGCTGAGCTCGCCGGCGCCGTAGACCTGGGGATGGCTGGCGATGATCTGCTCGACCAGCGTCGTGCCCGAGCGCGGCATGCCGACGACGAAGATCGGCGTGTCGTCGCTGATTGAGCTGGGCTTGTGCTTCTCGAAGAAGCCGGCGTCGAAGGTTGCCCTCATCGCCTCGAACTCGGCCCGCGTCTTGGCCGCATCGTGGTCGATCCCCTTGCGGCGGATCGCATTGCCTTCGGCGAAATAGTCGAAGGCCCGGCCATAATCCTTCAGATCGTCATTGGCCTTGCCGAGACCGAAGGACAACTGCATGCGCGCCAGGCTGTCCTGCGGCGCCTTGGCATGCTGAGCCTCCATGCTGGCGAGTTCGCTGTCGCGCTCCTTCTGGCGCTTGACCTGCGTCAGCATCAGCCAGGCTCTCGCCATGCCGGGATCGACCGCCAGCGCCTGCCGGAACAGGTCGGCTGCTTCATCGAGCTTGCCCTTTTCCATCAGCCCGACGCCGAGCCCATGCAGCAGGTCGGCATCCTTGGGCCGGATCGCCAGCGCTTCGCGGAAGACGGCAAGCGCCTCGTCCAGGCGTCCCGCTTCCTGCAGCGTTTCGGCAAGACCGATGCGGGCGCGGACATGGAAGGGATTGCGCCCGACCGTGCCGCGATAGATCTCCTCGGCACCCTCGAACTGGCCGAGCTGCTTCAACGACGAACCGAGATTGTCGCGCGCCGCCAACTGATCGGGCCGAAGCGTCACCGCCTTGCGGAAGCAGTCGACGGCGGCAGCGACTTGGCCGAGGTCGCGCAGCACCGTACCGAGATTGTTTTGAAAATCCGGATTGCCGCTCTGCAGGCGCACCGACTGTTCGATCAGGTCCAGCCCTTCGGCGCCGCGCCCGGTCTGGTGCAGCAGCAGCCCCAGGAAATGCGCCGCGGCGGCGTGATTGGCCTTTTGCGCCAGCACCTGCCGGTAGATCGCCTCGGCCTCTTGCCGGCGTCCGGCCTGATGCAGCTGCAGCGCCTGCTGCACACGCTGGTCGAGCCCCAGTGGTGGCTGACCCCCAGCGCCAGATCTGGCTCCCGCGCCCGCCGCTCGTCTCTGATCTCTGTTGATGGGAAACCTGCCGTGTTTTGTCCGCCTGTGGCGGTCTAGGCCATCGGCGCGGCGGGTTCAAGGCTTCGCTTGGTATCTCGCCCTTGCCATCAACGGCGAAGGTCAGATCAGGCGGTTGGTCTCGGCGACCTGTCTGGCCCGCCTCACGGTGCCATCGGTATCGGCGATCGTTCGCCTTGCCGCCTCATCGCTTCTGATGGTCAGCCGCGCCGACTTGACGATCAGCGGCTTACCGGTCGGGCCAGCGGCACCGGCGTGTATGATGGTTGGCTTGATGATCGTCGCTACGGTCGTGCCTCTCGGGGTTCTGACAGAAACCATGATTTTTCCTTCCGTGAATAAATAAAATGCAAGTTCTGGGACAATCGGCCCAGCGTAAATTTAAGCATTTTTTTGAAAGTCGCCGATCCATATCAGAATTTTTTAAATAATTACAGCGATCTATTTTTTTGTCGCCGTCCGAGGTTTTCAGGAATCTTCTTGAACAATCAGCCCCATTAGCCTATATAGACAGGATCGCTTTGGGCCAGAATTGGCATCTCGCGGCGTCAGAAGTTCTCGACCCGCCAATCTCATTCCAATCATCGATACCGGGCGCGCCTATTCGCTCTGCGGCCATGTCTCATTTTTTCGAAAGACCCACATGAACACCGGAACCGTGAAGTTCTACAATGGCCAGAAGGGCTTTGGCTTCATTCAGCCGACCGATGGCGGCAAGGACGTTTTCGTCCATGTGAGCGCGCTGGAGCGCGCCGGCTTTCCCGGCCTCGCCGAAGGCCAGAAGCTGCGGTTCGAGTTGGAGCGTGACACCAAGGGCCGCGAGTCGGCCGCCAATTTGCAATTGATCTGATCCGGCCGAATTCGATGAACGCTGACCACGGATGTACTGGCAGCTCTCGAAAGCGGCTTATTTCCAGCGACTGCCGGAAATAGGAAAGCGGGGCACGTCCCCGCTTTTTTGCTTTCAGCATCGCTGCTTTGCATAGGTTAAGACAATGCCGGACCGCACCACACACTCCATCGCGCATTTCGCGGCACCTTTCGTGCTCGGCGGACTGGAAGGGCAGATGCCGGCCGGCGACTACGACATCGATCACGACGAAGAGCTGATCGAGGGCATGTCACGGCTTGCCTGGCGCCGTATCGCCACTTTCATCCATCTGCCGGCAAGGGCAGTGAAAAACCCGCCCACCAGCCAGCTTGTCGCCATCGATTACCTCGAACTCGAAACAGCGCTGAAGCGCGACAGGGAGAATGCAGCATGATCCGTTTCCAGCAGAATGCGCGCCCGCGCACCGACACGCCCGCGCACCAGTTTGCGATTGGTCAGATCGTGCGGATGAAGAGCCGCACCGGCCTGGTCCAGAAGACCGCCGAACTGTTCCAGATCAAGAGCCGGCTGCCGGTCAAGGACGGCTCGCCGCAATACCGCATCCGCAGTGAGCAGGAGACCCATGAGCGGGTCACCACCGAAGACAATCTCGAACCGGCCAATCCGGTTGTTGCCGACAGCCCGGTTGTCACCGTCTGAGATCCCCACCGCAAAGCCAAGCCAACACGCAGCAGGAGCACACCATGTCCAAGGGTCAACAGCGAAGCAACCGCGAAGTGCGCAAGCCGAAGAAGGACAAGGTCGTGGCCAAGCCCGCCTCCCCATTCGGTTCGTCGGTCAAGCAGGCCGAGAGCAGCCTGAAGCCAAAGCCGAAGGGCTGAGCTGACATCCAGGGCGCCTCGTGCGCCCTCTCCGTCGCCCTATGTGAGGCGACGGACTGACATAACAGGCCCGCGCAACGCTCTGCCACGGAGGCTTGCTTGAACTTCTTCATCGAGTTCTATCGGTCGCGCGACGCCGACGAAGCCACGCTCGACAAGGTGTCGCTGGAAGCGCCGAACCTGCGCGCCGCGCTGCAGGGTGCCACCGCGCTGTTCCACACGCTGGCCATGCCGCAAATCCCCGATCGCCTGCGCATTTCCGACGACAATGGCAGCGAGCTTTATGCCGGCCCGGCTGATGGAGCCTATCCGACGGAAATATGACCGAACGCCTCGGTTCTCCCTTGCGGGGGCCCGAAGAGCCGGCGAGACTCCCGACTCGCCCAATCGGTGAATTGCCGGGCGGCACCGAGACGGTTGAGGGGTGCTGGAAGAACTCCACGCCTCACTCTGTCTAGCCCAGTTCATAGGACCGAGCTTGCTCGGCCACTTTCTCCCACAAAAAGGTGTAAAGGCAAGATACGCCTTGCCTTCTCAGCACGGCCCGTCGTCAACGATGCGATAGTCGGCGGCGCGGGCTTCGCAAGCGTTGGGGAAAGTCCGCATCTCGCCGTTCCGACGAGCGCACACCGGAGCGTATTCACGGGTGCAGAACGTCTGCTCTTCACCGCCGCCACCGCCACCGCCGTCGCGGCACGGACCATCGCGCACGATGCGATAGCCGGCCCGGTCGGCAAGGCAGGCATTGGCGAAGGTCTGGCGGTCACCGCCGCGTCGGGCACAGACCGGCTCGTACTGCTTGCTGCAATATTGCGGTTCTGGCCGTGGCGGACGCGGACGCGGCCCCGGTCCTTCATCGACGACGACGGCGCAGGCGGCAAGAATTGCCGACAGCAACAGGAGGACAAAACCCTGCCGCGAAAAGATTGCCGCCAGAAATTTCATGATGATCTCCCACGATCGCGTCCCGGTTGCCGATCTTCGCCAATCCCTTGCCAATTGCAACCCCCGTTTGCAGCCCTTTCAGCCGGAAACGGTGCCTCGGCCGTGGTCGGCATCAGCCTCCTCGGCCATCTCGACATCTGGCCCATTCGTGGCCCGGCTCTGGCCGATGACCCGGCCGCCAAGCAAGCCTATGCCGAGCCGATCGATGCTCAGGTCAGTCGATCCATGCGTCGGGATGCGCCAATGCGGCGGCCCGCCAGGGGAATCGGGTGAGTTAATTATCGTGAGATGACGCTTACGAGGAATTCGTCGTCCCACGCCGCCACTTTTCGTTTCAATC
>NZ_JAMYKW010000115.1:0-8585 GCF_040317555.1 Mesorhizobium sp. M1406
GTCGCAAGGAAGCTTCTCGTCGTCCTAAACGCCATCATTCGAGACAAAAAAGCTTTCGCATGAACACAGTTGCCATGCCGCGACAGCGGCCGAAGAACGCAGCGGAGCAGAATTCTGCACGGCTGCGGCGCTCCCAGGTCGCGGCATGGATCCCGGGGTCTGCGCCGCGTCGCTTCGCTCCTTGCTCCGCCCCAGGATGACGAAGGAGAAAGGCTCGGCTAACCTCGGAGGGCGCGATGTGCCATTGCACGGTCAGAATATCTGTACCGAGCAACTATGCTATTACAGCCAGTCGGCGAGTTTCGCCTTGCGCACATCCCGCAGCAGGCTGATGAAACCATCGGCCTGATATTCTGCCGTCAGCCGGCCTTTTTCCGATGTCGCGATGCTGGCGTCGCCGACCACGCCGTTCGGGTTGAGATCCCCAGCGATCCAGGCGAAGGCGTGGGTGCCGGTGTGGCGCAGCAGCGAGAATTCCTTCTCGGCCTTGGCGACATTGGAAACGAAATTGTCGGCCTTGCCCATGTCGACAAGGTCCGGCCTGAAATGCAGCATCAGCGAGGTCTCGACATCTCCGCCATGGATGCCGTGGCGGTCTTCGAGTTCGGTGTACATGCCGGCCGGGCGGCCAAAACGCTGCCAGCTGGTCTTCACCGCCAGCATCTTTTCGCGCACACGCAATTCACGCGTGACGATGCCCATGATCTCCTCGTTGCCACCGTGCGAATTGACGACGATCAGCTTGCGCACGCCGGCGCGCGCGACTGATAGGCCTAGCTCGGTCCAGGCATCGACCAATGTCGTTGCCGGCAAAGTGAGGGTGCCCGGAGCGTGAAGGTGCTCGTTCGACTTGCCCACCGCCTGCACCGGCAGGATGCGGATGTCGAGATCGTCGGGCAGGCGCGAAATGACCGTGTCGAGCATGCCGTTCATGATCGAGCTGTCGGTCGAAACCGGCAGATGCGGTCCATGCTGCTCGATCGCCGCCAGCGGCAGCACGGCGATCGTCGCCTCCGGATCGATCGAGGCGTATTCGGTGGTCCGGTAGTCGCCCCACCACACGCGTCTTTTTGCAACGGTCATGCCACGCCTCTTCAATGGATGAGTCAGACCTAGCGCGGGAAGGATGGCCTGTCGATCACCCCGCCGCGATCGCCTCTACCTCGACCTTGAATTCGGGCCGCGCGAATCCGGAGACGATCATCAGCGTCGAGGCCGGCGCGGGGTTCGAAAACAGCCGGTCGCGGACATCCATGTAGGGCCGCAGATGTGCGCGGTCGGTGACATAGGCGTTGATGCGCACGATGTCCCCGAGACCCAGTCCGGCCTCGCCGAGCACCGCTTCGATATTGCGGAAACAGAGCTCGGCCTGTGCCCCGGCGTCTTCCGGGATCTCGTCGTCCGCCGTAATGGCAACCTGGCCCGAGCACAGTACCAACCGCTTGCCGGCCGGCACTTCGACGCCATGGCTGTAGCGGGCAAAGGGCGGCTTGATCGACTTCGGGGTGTGGAATTTGAACATGGCAATCTCCTGGATGCCGCCAGCCTAAGGCCTGACCCGTCACACCTTCAAGATGGCGGTGCATGTTCCCGGGGCGATTGTGGACAGGCGTTCAAAAAATAGGCACGATGCCTCTGGTGCAGCACGACCTTGTCCGGCTTTCGCAGATGGCTGTGGTGCAAGCGGGCGGTCCCGGCGCGAGGGGCTGGTGGCATATGTCTTGCTTCTTGAATCTTTGGTGTCGAGCCTGGCGCGTGGCGCGTCAGAGCAAACAAAGGGTGGTGTCGATGTACGGAAAACAGAAGATTTCGGCGGCGGTGGTGGCTCTGCTTGCAGCCGGCACGCTGAGTGCCGCTGCGAATGAAAAAGTCACCTTCGGCACCAACTGGTTGGCCGAGCCGGAACATGGCGGATATTATCAGGCCGTGGCGGACGGCACCTATGCCGCCTGCGGCCTCGACGTCACCATCATGCAGGGCGGTCCGCAGGTCAGCGGCCGGCCGATGCTGCTGGCCGGCAAGATCGATTTCTACATGGGCGGCAATCTGCTGTCGGCTTTCGATGCCGTCCAGCAAGGCATTCCGATGCGCGTGGTGGCAGCGGACTTCCAGAAGGATCCGCAGGTCATCATGTCCCACCCCGGCGAGGGGCTCGACAAATGGGAGGATTTGAAGAACGCCGAGCAGTACATATTGGGCGACGAGGGCGTGCAGACCTTCTTCCAGTGGATGGTCATCGAGCTCGGCTTCGATGCCTCGAAGCGCGCGCCCTACACCTACAACACCGCTCCATTCCTCGCCAACAAGAAGTCGATCCAGCAGGGCTACGTCACCTCCGAGCCGTTCGCGGTCAAGAAGGAAGGCGGCTTCGTGCCGAACCAGTTCCTGCTTGCCGACTATGGCTGGGATACCTACTCGACGACGATCGAAGTGATGCAAGACACGATCGACAAGAAGCCGGAGGTGGTCCAGTGCTTCGTCGATGGTTCGGCCAAGGGCTGGTACAAATATCTCTACGGCGACAACAAGGCCGCCAACGACATGATCAAGAAAGACAATCCCGACATGAGCGACGACCAGATCGCGTTCTCGATCGAGCAGATGAAGAAGTTCGGCCTGGCCGATTCCGGCGACACGGAAAAGCTCGGCATCGGCGCAATGACCGACGCGCGGGTCCAGAGCTTCTACGACAAGATGGTCAAGGCCAAGGTCACGCCAGCCGGCATCGACATCAAGAAGGCCTACACGCTGACCTTCGTCAACAAGGGCGTCGGGCTCGAGCTGAAGAAGTAGGCCGTCCCGGCATGATGCAGGAAAAAGTGGCGCCAGCGTCGTATGCGTCGGGTACAGCCCCGACGCTTCTGGCGCTGCGTGGCGTCGGCAAGGTGTTTTCCAACGGCGTGACGGCGCTGAGCGATGTCGACCTGACGATCAGGGAAGGCGATTTCCTCAGTCTGCTCGGGCCGTCGGGCTGCGGCAAGTCGACGGCGTTGCGGTTAATCGCGGGCCTGTCGACGCCGACCTCCGGCGTGCTCGATTGGCGCGGCGGCGGCGCGCTTGACCGCTCGAACATCGGCTTCGTCTTCCAGGAGCCGACGCTTTTGCCCTGGGCAAACGTCTTCGACAATGTCTGGCTGCCGCTTCGGCTGAAGGGCATCAGCCGTGCCAAGGCCACGCCAGTGGTGACGGAAATGCTGGCGCGGGTGCACCTGACCGGTTTCGAGAACGCGGTGCCGCGCGAACTGTCCGGCGGCATGAAGATGCGCGTCTCGATCGCGCGCGCCATGGTGACCAAGCCGCGCGTGCTGCTGATGGACGAGCCGTTCGCGGCACTCGACGAGATCACTCGCTTCAAGCTCAACAACGATCTGCTGGAGCTGTGGCAAGACGAACGCTTCACCGTCGTGTTCGTCACCCACAGCGTCTTCGAAAGCGTCTTTCTCTCCAACCGCGTCGTCCTCATGGCAGCACGGCCGGGCAGGGTGTTCGACGAACTCGCGATCGAGGCCAGCTATCCGCGCGACGAGGCGTTTCGCACCTCGCCCGACTATGCGGCACTGTGCCGTCAGGCCTCCGATGTGCTGGTCAAGGCCATCAACTCAACAGCAGGCACACACCATGACGGCCATTGACGAGCGGGTGCTCGAACTCGACCCCGAGGAAGCACGCCGGGTGCGCCAGGAACGCTTCGAGCGGATCGGCCGCTGGGTGCTGCCGCTGGCGATCATGATCCTGGCGATCTGGCTGTGGGACCGCATCTGCGTATGGAACCAGATTCCGCAGTACATCCTGCCGCGTCCCGGCGTCGTTCTGTGGACGCTCTACAACGACGCCGGCCTGCTGTTTTCCTCGCTTCTGGTCACCTTGCGCATCACCTTCCTCAGCCTGGCTCTGGCCGTCATCGGCGGGGTCGGGCTGGCGGTGCTGTTCGCGCAGTCGAAATGGGTTGAGATGTCGTTCTTCCCGTTCGCCATTGTGCTGCAAGTGACGCCGATCGTGGCGATCTTTCCGCTGATCAACATCTATGTGAACGACCAGACGACCAAGCTATTGCTATGCGCCTGGATCGTCGCCTTCTTTCCGATCCTGTCCAACACCACGCTCGGTCTCAATTCCGTCGACCGCAATCTGCGCGACATGTTCAAGCTCAATGGTGCGACGCGCTGGCAGCAGTTGCGCTATCTCAGGCTGCCGGCGGCGATGCCCTATTTCCTCGGCGGGTTGAAGATCGCCGGCGGCCTGTCGCTGATCGGCGCCGTGGTGGCAGAATTCGTCGCAGGTACCACCGGCCAGTCGTCTGGCCTTGCCTCGCGCATCATCGAGGCCGGCTACCGGCTCAACGCGCCGCGGCTGTTCGCGGCGCTGTTCTTGATCTCGCTCACCGGCATCCTGATCTTCCTGGTGCTGTCGCTGATTTCGCATCTTATTTTGCGGCGCTGGCACGAAAGCGCACTGAAGCAGGAGCGCTAGGGTCTTGATTCCCAACACAGGGTCATACCGGCTCGCCAACGTCCGGCTTCACGCGTCCCTGACACCGGGCCTTGGTGCTGCCTTTGATGGCGATGGCTTCGCGCTCGCCGACATCACTGTGGCCGACGGCAAGATCGCCGGCATTGCCGCGCATCGTCGTGCAGAAGTGTTGGCCGGTACCATCGATCTTGGCGGCCGCATCGTGCTGCCCTGTTTCGTCGATTGCCATACGCATATCGACAAGGGCCATATCTGGCCGCGAAAGCCCAATCCCGACGGCACCTTCATGGGTGCGCTGAATGCCGCCGGCGCCGATCGTGTGGCACGCTGGAGCGCCGAGGACGTGGCGCGCCGCATGGATTTTTCGCTGCGCTCGGCCTACGCGCATGGCACCAGGGCGCTGCGCACCCACATTGACAGCGTTGCACCGCAGGAGGAGATCTCCTGGCCGGTGTTCGAGACGATGCGCGAGGCCTGGCGTGGCCGCATCGAATTGCAAGGCGCCTGCCTGCTTGGCATCGAGGGGGTGCGCGACAAAAAATGGTTCGACAGGCTGGCAAAACGGGTTGCGGCCGCGAAGGGCGTGCTCGGTGTCGTCACCTATATGGTGCCGGACCTCGAAGAACTGCTCGACCATGTCTTCGCGCAGGCCATCAAGCATGGCCTCGATCTCGATTTCCATGCCGACGAGACCGACGATATTGCCGCCATATCGCTGAAGAAGATCGCCGAGGCCGCTCTCTGGAACGGCTTCGAAGGCAATATCCTTGTCGGCCATTGCTGTTCGCTGGCGCGCCAGCCCGACCTCGATGTGCTCGACACGCTGGACAAGGTGGCGAAAGCCGGGCTCGCCGTCGTCTCGCTGCCGATGTGCAATCTCTATTTGCAGGACCGGCGCGGCGATGGCACCACGCCGCGCTGGCGTGGCGTGACGCTGCTGCACGAGATGAAGGCGAGGGGTATTCCGGTCGCGGTCGCTTCCGACAACACGCGCGATCCGTTCTATGCCTATGGCGATCTCGACATGCTGGAGGTCTACCGCATGGCGACACGCATCCTGCATTTCGATCACCCGGTCGCCGACTGGCCGCAAGCTGTCACCGCAACGCCGGCCAAAGTGATGCGGCTCGATGGCTTCGGCACGCTGGCCGCCGGCGGCGATGCCGATTTCATCGTGTTCAAAGGTCGAAGCTGGACGGAATTGCTGTCGCGGCCCGAATCGGATCGCATCGTCGTGCGCGGCGGCAAGGCGATCGACCGGCAATTGCCCGACTACGCCGAACTCGACGAACTGATGGTGGAATGATGGACGTTTCGGCGCTCAAACGCGATCTCGAAGGCCTGAAGGTCGACGACAATCCGGCCATCGTCCAGCAGAAGAGCCGCGATTTCTATTGGTACAGCCCGGTGCTGAAGCAGCAGCTCGATCATGTCACTGGCGATTTGATCGTGACGCCGAAGAACGAGGCCGAACTGGTCCGCGTGCTTGCCGCCTGTCACCGGCATGGCGTGCCGGTGACGCCACGCGGCAGCGGCACCGGCAATTACGGCCAGGCGATGCCGCTTTCGGGCGGCGTCGTGCTCAACCTCGCCGAAATGAACGAGATCAAATCGATTGCGCCGGGGCGCGTGGTGACAGGTCCCGGTGCCATTCTGGCCGATATCGACAAGGCAACGCGGGCGCATTCCGGGCAGGAGTTGCGGCTGTCGCCGTCCACCTACAACACGGCCTCGATCGGCGGCTTCATCGCCGGCGGCTCGGGTGGTGTCGGCTCGATCAATTTCGGTGGCCTGCGCGACTTCGGCAACGTGCTTCGACTGCGCGTGGTGACCATGGAGGCAGAACCGAAAGCGCTCGAGCTCACCGGTGAGGATCTGCACAAGGTCACACACGCCTATGGCACCAACGGCATCATCACCGAAGTCGAAATGCCGCTGACGGCTGACTACGACTGGGTCGACGTCATCATCGGTTTCGACCGTTTCATGGATGCGGCGCGCTACGGCAATGCGCTGGCGTGCCAGGACGGCATCCTGACCAAGCTCATCACGCCGATAGCGGCACCCGTGCCGCAACTCTATTTCAAGCGGCACCAGAAATTCCTGAAGGAGGGACAAAGCATCTGCGTCGTCATGGTGGCGCAGCATGGGCTGGATGCCTTCCTGGCCTTCACCCGCCGTGCCGGTGGCGAGGTGATCTTCAATGCGGCCACGGCAACGCCGGACGAGACAAAAGGCCTGCCGCCGGCCTATGAGCTGGCCTGGAACCACACGACGCTCAGGGCGCTGCGCGTCGATCCTTCGATCACCTATCTGCAATCGCTTTATCCCTTTCCCAACCAGTTGGCGCTGGTCGAGAAGATGGACGCGATGTTTCCGGGGGAGGTTTTTTCGCATCTCGAATTCGTGCGGCTGGACGGCAACATCACCTGCTTCGGCCTGCCGCTGGTCAAGTTCACCACCGAAGCGCGGCTCGACGAGATCGTGCGCCTGCATGAGGAGAATGGCTGCCCGATCTTCAACCCGCACCGCTATACGCTGGAAGAGGGCGGCATGAAGCAGACCGACGCGGTGCAGCTTGCCTTCAAGCGGGAGACTGATCCTCGAGGGTTGCTCAATCCCGGCAAGATGATCGCCTGGGAGAACCCGGATTACGATTATCGGTCGGGCCGGACTTTTTTGTTCAAGGGGCTGCAAAGGGTGTGATGAGGACAGGTTTGCGCTTGAACACCCTAGGGGATATTCCCCTGTGAACATCCTTGTCCTCTACGCCCATCCGGTCGAGACCAGCTTCAATGCCGGCCTGCACCGGATGATCGTCGAGCGGTTGACAGCGGCCGGTCATACGGTCGACGACTGCGATCTCTATGCCGAGGATTTCGATCCGCGGCTGACGCGCAAGGAAAGGCTGGACTATCACAACCAGCGCGGCACCTCCGATGCGGTGGCTTCCTATGTCGAACGCCTGCTGCGCGCCGATGCGCTGGTGCTTTCCTATCCAGTCTGGAACTACGGCTTTCCGGCGATCCTGAAAGGCTTCTTCGATCGCGTCTTCTTGCCGGGCGTGTCGTTCAAGCTGGTCAACGGCAAGGTGCAGCCGTCGCTGCACAACATCCGTAAGGTCGCAGCGGTGACCACCTATGGCGGCAGTCGGTTCCGCGCCTTGCTGATGGGCGATCCGCCGCGCAAATTGATCAAGCGTATGCTGCGCGCCACCGTAAAACCGGGCGCGCCGGTGAGCTATCTCGCGCACTATGCAATGAACCTGTCTACCGACGGCACGCGCAAGGCCTTCGTGGCAAGGGTCGCAGCCAGCATGGACGCGTTCTGATGCGCGCGCTGGTGGTCTACTGCCATCCGGTGCCCGACAGCTTCTGCGCCGCAATCCGCGATACCGCCGTGGACGTGCTGACGCGAAGAGGCTGGGAGGTGCGGCTGCTCGACCTCTATGCCGAGAAATTCGATCCGGTGATGAACTGCGACGAGCGGCGCTCCTACAATGACCAGGCGCCGCAGGACCCGGCGCTGAGGCCGCATTTCGAGCTGCTTAACTGGGCCGAAGCGATCCTGTTCGTCTATCCGACCTGGTGGTACGGGCTGCCGGCGATGCTGAAGGGCTGGCTCGACCGGGTGTGGGCGACGGATGTCGCGTTCAAGCTGCCGGCTGGCAAGGGGCGGATCAAGTCGCTGATGACGCATGTGATAAAGATCGGCGTCATCACCACCTGCGGGGCGCCGACCTGGTGGAGCGTCGTCGTCGGCCAGCCCGGACGCAAGACCCTTTTGCGCGGCATGCGGGCGCTGTGCGCGACGCGTTGCCGGACCTTTTTCCTGGCGCACTATCTGATGGATTCCTCGACGCCGCGGACAAGGGCGGCGTTTCTGGCGAAAGTGCGGGCGAAGCTGGAGCGGTTTTGAGTGGCACGACTTTCCCTTCTCCCCTTGTGGGCCCCTTGTGGGAGAAGGTGTCGCCGAAGGCGACGGATGAGGGGTGTTCCAGCGAGCGCCAACGCCTCACTCCGCTGGAACACCCCTTGTATCTGCACAGGGATGATTTTGTGCGATGGAAGCGACTGAGCCTCGGGCTGGATGGCCATCCGGCCCGAGGCTTGGCG
>NZ_JAMYKW010000116.1:0-8420 GCF_040317555.1 Mesorhizobium sp. M1406
TTTCCATCCATGATCCGATTGCCGACCTGCTCACTTTCCCTGCAATGCGCTGTCATCGGCTCAACATCGAGACCTGCGTAACGCCCCATGCAAATCTGGAACAAAATCGCGTGTGTCGCCACAGCGTGACAGCCGTCCCGGCCAGCTATCGCTGCATCAAGCCGCTGAAACTTACAGTGCCGGGCGCGCTGCTACCTGAATTTCCTTACCGCTCAATCAATGTGACAGCACCGATTCTTCTCAACCGCGGCATGCCCTAAATCGTCACTTGCGTTCCGATCTCGACGACGCGTCCGGTCGGGATCTGGAAGTACTCCGTCGCGTCGGCCGCCGTACGCGCCAGGCCGATGAACAACCGGTCCTGCCACACCGGCATGCCGGAATTGGGCGAGGCCTTGAGCGAACGCCGTGACAGGAAGAACGAGGTCGTCATGATGTCGAACTTCCAGCCTTGCTTGCGGCAGATCGCCAGCGCGCGCGGGATGTTCGGCTGCTCCATGTAGCCGAAGGTCAGCGTCACCCGCATGAACAGCTCGTTGACCGTCTCCATCTTGACCCGGTCGCTGTCGGGCACCACCGGTTGCGGCGCGGTCACCACCGAAAGGATGACGTTCTGCTCGTGCAGCACCTTGTAGTGCTTCAGGCTGTGCATCAGCGCGGTTGGCGCGCTGAGTGGATCGCTCGTCAGGAACACCGCGGTGCCGGACACCAGCTGCGGCTTTTTCTTCAGGAGATTGCCGGCGAGGAAATCGAGCGGGATTTCGTTGCGGCGGGTCTTGTCGAACAGATAGCGGCTGCCGCGCACCCAGGTCCACATAGCCAGCACAATGGTGAAGGCCACCGCCAGCGAAGCCCAGCCACCCTCGAACACTTTGACGATGTTGGAGGCAAAAAAGCCGACATCGATGAAGCCGAACAGCGCCGTCATGGCGACCGCCACCCACAGCCGCCATTTCCAGATCCGGGTCATGACGACGAACAGCAGCACCGTCGTCACCAGCATGTTGCCGGTCACCGAGATGCCATAGGCGGAGGCGAGCTTGCTCGATTCGCCGAAACCGACGACCAGCAGCATCACCGCCAGCGCCAGCAACAGATTGACGCGCGGCATGTAGATCTGGCCCGACTGCTTCTCCGAGGTGTGCAGGATTTCCAGGCGCGGCAGCATATTGAGCTGCACCGCCTGCCGGGTCAGCGAGAAGGCGCCGGAGATGACCGCCTGGCTGGCGATGACAGTCGCGGCCGTCGCCAGCACGACCATCGGGATCAGCGTCCAGCCTTCGTTCATCTCGAAGAATGGATGGCCGACGACGCCATTCTTGGCCAGCACGAAGGCGCCTTGCCCGGCATAATTGAGCAGCAGGCAGGGAAACACGATCGCCAGCCAGGCCAGCACGATCGGCTTGCGGCCGAAATGGCCGAGATCGGCATAGAGTGCTTCGGCGCCGGTGACGGCGAGGAAGATGGCGCCGATGGTCACGAAAGCGACGTCGGGCGAATTGATCAGAAACGCGACGATGTAGTGCGGGCTCACCGCCCACAGGATTTCCGGATCGGCGATGATGTGGTTGAGCCCGGAAAGGCCAATTGCCAGGAACCACACCGCCGTCACCGGGCCGAACACCAATCCTACCCCGCCCGTGCCGAAGCGCTGCACCGCGAACACCATGGCCAGGATGACCAGTGTCAGCGGCACGACATAGGGCTGGAAGGTCGGCGTGACGACGTTCATACCCTCGACCGCCGACAGCACCGAAATCGCGGGCGTGATGACCGCGTCGCCGAAAAACAGCGAGGCGCCGACGATGCCGATGCCCAGGATCACCGCCGACCGCTTGGGGAAACTGCCGCGCGCTAGCGCCATCAGCGACAGCACGCCGCCCTCGCCGCCGTTATCGGCGCGCAGCACGAACATGATGTACTTGATGGTGACGATGATCGTCAGCGACCAGATGATCAATGACAAAACGCCGAGGATATCGCCGCGCTCGGCGACATTGCCGCCCGACGACGCCACCAGCGCCTCACGGAACGCGTAGATCGGGCTGGTGCCAATATCGCCATAGACAACGCCGAGCGCGCCTAGCATCAGCACCTCGGGGCTTTGCTGTTCGATTGCCGGATGGCTCGACTGTTCGACGGGTTCTGCCTCGCTACCAGTATTGGTAAGGACCATGGACGACACTCCGATAAGGGGCGGCCCTCTACCTTTGCTGCACTGCAATATCAAGTGCCGCGACGTAATGGCTCCGTATGCGGACCGCATTTGTTGCCGCACCGGCGGATTGTCTCATACGAAACCACGATCCCGCTCCCGGGCCATTTCCTCGACGAGACACAGGCCAAGGGGACCTGAAGGAGGGCCAGACCGGATGGGCGATGATCTGCGGCAGGAAACGATGGCGCTGCTTGTAGCTGACGGCATGTCTTTCTCCTTTGTGTGTCTGCCAGACGAGCGGGCGGGCACGGAAGTGGTCGCGCTCTGGCTGCCAGACATACTCGTCCAACCTGATGAAAACCTGACTTGTACACCCAGCCCAAACAGGTGCGAGGGGTCGGTCTATTACCAAAGGCTCTGAGGGCTGATTCTCTAGGGTTCCCGCCCGATTGATCCGTGACCCTTGTTGTGTGCCGCCCCGGGTTGATCGGAGGCTCCAACTCCTGAGAAGGTGGAACCATGACAAGCAAGGCGACCAACAAGTTCTCTCCCGAGGTCCGGACCCCCCGCGGTGCGGCTGGTTCTGGATCACGAACGCGAGCATACGTCGCGGTGGGCGGCGGTTTCATCGATCGCCGCCAAGATCGGCTGCAAGAAAGCCGAGCGTGACGGCGGCGTGCGCGCCGGAGTTCCCACGGATGCTGCGACGAAACTGAAGGCTCTGGAACGCGAGAGCCGCGAGCTTCGCAGGCCAACGAGAGCAAGGCTTCCGCGTATTTTGCCCAGGCGAAGCTCGACCGCCGGTTCAGGCCACGATCGCGTTCATCGACGATCACCGCAAGGCGCATGGGGTTGAGCCGATCTGCAAGGTGCTGCCGATCGCCCCGTCGACCTACCACGACCATGTCGCCAAGCGCGTCGACCCCTGCCGGCTGTCGGCTCGGGCAAGATGGGATACAGCCTCGAAGGATGAGGTCCGACGGGTTTGAGGCGAACTTCCGCGTCTACGGCATTCGCAAGGTCTGGCGGCGGTTGCGTCGCGAGGGCTTCGAGGTCGCCCGCTGCACGGTTGCCCGCTTGATGAAGGCCATGGGCCTCGAAGGCATCGTCCGCGGCAAGCCGATCCTCCGCACTACGGTGAGCGACAAGGCCGCACCTTGCCCTCTCGACCACGTCAACCGCCAGATCCATGCTCCGGCGCCGAACATGCTGCGGGTCTCCGACTTCACCTGCGTCGCGACCAGGACGGGCTTCGTCTATGTCGCCTTTGTCATCGACACCTATGCCCGTCGGATCGTCGGCTGGCGGGTGAGCCGGACGGCGCATGCAGCCTTCGTTCTCGATGCCCTGGAACAGGCTCTCCATGATCGGCGGCCCGCGCGGGGAGGCGGGCTCATCCATCACAGCGATAGAGGCAGCCAAGGCGGATTCAACCGGATCGTCGCAACACCGGCATCATACTGTCCCCCAAGGAGCTGGTCGAGGAGTTCGGCAGGTGTTTTCCAGCCGAGCGTTTTGCGCGGTCTTGTGTTGATAGCATGGGCAACTGCGTCCAGTTCCCGGGCTGTGTGCCGACTGAGATCCGTGCCCTTTGGAAAGTACTGTCTCAGCAAGCCATTGGTGTTTTCGTTGGAGTCTCGCTGCCACGGGCTTGGGGATCGCAGAAGTAAATCTCGAGCCCGGTGTCGATGCGCAGGTCGGCTGCTGCGCCATTTCCGCTCCATGGTCCCAAGTCAGCGACTGACGCAGCTGCTCGGGAAGTTTGCCCATGGATCGGGCTATGCTCTGCGGACTGCTTCAGCGCCGTGGCCGGCAAGTGCTGGACCGTTCTTGATGCGCAGGCTCTGCTGATAGCCATGCATGCGCGGCAGGTGAAGCACGCATTGTGAAGCGTGAACTTCGTTCCACGAGCGTACCGATCGCCTAGCTTCCGAGGCCAAGGACGAGGTCGCCTTCCCAATGTCCGGGGACAGCCCGATCGGCAATTTCGGCCGGAAGGTCGCCTATCATAACGGCGTCTCCAATGAAGGACTTGTTGCGCATTCGGGCCCGTTCGCGCGGTACGCGCGTTCGCGCGGTACGCGCAACGCTCGGCCTGAACGCAGACATGCGGTCAGTCCTCGGCGCAATGCTCCGCGTCCTTGAATGTACAAGGACTGATAGATCGTCTCGTGGCTGATCCGCATGGTTTGATCCTCTGGGTAATCGATCTGAAGCCGATTTAGCGATCTGCTCGGGGCTCCAGGCTGCCGACCACCTCCGGCTCTGTCGTTTTTTCCATACCCACCTTGGGGCCCTCGAATGAGGCGCCATTGGGGTTGGTGACTTTGCCGGCCAAGCGCTCCTCAACATATTCACGCAGAGCCGGATTGACCGCCAGCTTGCCAGGAGGCCGCCGGGACTCACGATCGGCGTGCCATTGGGCGGCACTGGCCGGTAATCCAGATTGCCGCTGCGCGTCGCGGCATTGCGCCTGACCTCCCGCAAGATTGTGCTCGGCGGCCGACCTAGTTTACGAGCAATGGCCCGGATGCCGATTCCCTTGGCAAGCTCAAGCGCAATATCCTCGCGCTCCCGAAAGAAAGATATCGCCCCGAAGGCGGCTTCGCCCACGGCGCCAAATGCGTTGGCGGCATCCCTCCTGCACTCCGAAACCAGCGCGGACCAAGAGGCGTTGATGTACCGGCATCCAGTGCGGCCTCCTCGCTCGAATGTCCCAAGGCAATAGCTTGCCAGAACCGGAAGCGATTCTCACGCTGCCAGGCGGCGGACGCCCGGGCGAATCTAGCTTCTTTCGAGTGCACCGATCTGAAGCGCGTTGGTGAACCGTCATTGCAACCTCCAATCCCTTGGTGTTGCGACGACCGGTTGAATCCGCCCAACACGTCAGCATTCAATACACCGAGCGCTTGGCGGAGGCCGGCGTCGAACCCGCAGTGGGCAGTGTCGGCGACTCTTTCGATAATGCTCTCGCGGAAACGATCAACGGTCTTTACAAGGCCGAGGTGATCCATCGACGCGGACCCTGGCGCTCATTCGAGGCCGTCGAGTTCGCCACGCTCGAATGGGTCGACTGCTTCAACAATCGCTGGCTGCTGGAGCCCATCGGCAACATCCCGCCGGCCGAAGCCGAGGAACGCTACTACGCCATGTTGGATGAACCAGCCATAGCCGCGTGACTCAAACGAAACGGCCACCGGAATGCCCGGGGCAGTTCACATCGCATTTGATGCCAGCTTCATCGTATTTTCTTCGGCTTGGACGGGCACTTGGCAGACCCACAGAGCTGGGAACCCTTTGCCATACTACAACTGTAACATCATATCGGTTTAGCAGGTCAAGCTTCGGTGGTAACCTCATTGGGTAGAATAACTACTTTGGAGGCGAGCAATGGATCGCGATAACAAACGGGCACGTGCAGCTGCAAGATCATCTCAAGGCGTGGGGAGCAGTAGCCTCCGTGACGTTCCAGAGGGGCCATTGAGCGATGTTGCAGAACGGCTGGTAACCGCTAACCCGCGCGATACAGCGCGAAATCTTGGGGGCTTCAAAGGCCTCGGGACGCACGAGCGAACAGCCGTTCGGGGCACTCAACCCGGGCCAGAAACTGACCTCGCGAGATTTGAAAGGCGGACCAATCGGCTTGGACGATCAGCCATCGATCTGGCCGCGACATTAACAGCCGAATTGGGGTACAGCACGGATGACATAGCATTGCAGAAAGTCGGAGCGGCCAGTAATCTAGGCGATTACCTAACGCCAGGGCTGCAAGATGCTATTGTTAATCGCATTGGCAACATGGATCCGCCGTCGCAAGCTCTCGGAGCTTATTACGTTGCGCCACACTTCAGTAAGTTTACTGACGAAAACAAATCTCGCATTCTTGATCAGGCCATTGGATTGGCTTCTTCTGATCCGGATGGCAATGTCAGGATGATGGCATCCAATGCTATTCTCAACATGTATCAACAGTTAGACGCAAATCAACAGGCCCAAGCTCACTCAGTTTTTCCCGGCATGCAAGACATCTTGCCGCACATGCCGCCGCCGCAGCATGCAGCAGAGGAACGGAGTGCGAATCTGGACGGCCACATAGCAGGTATTGAGGCTGCAGTCCGTGATACAGTAGGCCCGCAAACCTCCTATGAACAGCTGCAGCGGGGTGCTCAAATCGGGCGGTCCATAAACCACGCCTTCAATCACGCCCGAGAGGACCTAATGGAGGCCACCAGAAGCAGAGATCGCTCCGGCCGTTGAGGTCTCGGCCATGGTACAGTGACGCTTTCTCTCCCGAATTCCGTTTACGGCCTTGCCGTTTCCAATTCGCTGGCCGTTGACGTACCTGCTTAGTGTAACTTTCAAAAACCACGTCTGCCGGGTGATGCGCTGCAAGCATCGCACCACCCGCTGCGGCATCGATCTGTCGAGCGGCGACATCGCGCGACGCCGGTTCGGTCTCTGAAGCACGCGCAGCATTAGCTACGGCTAATCCGGCAATGGAACAATGCTTTCAACAAAAACGACGCCCCCCAACATAGCCATTAGCATCGCGTGCTCACTCGCCGTGGGCTTCTGTGCGGCAAGTCTTTACGCAACCTTCCGCCACGGCGGCAGCGGCGAGGCTCTGATGGCGTTTGATGTCCGTGCCTTTTGGTTTGAGACGCCCTTCTATTTGGGTTTCGCAACCCCCGTTTTCTATCGGGGCGCGGCTATCGTGCTCTCGACGTCCGCGGTCGTCTTGCTGATTCAGCAGATCGTATTGCGCCGCAAGCTCGAACACCACGGGACGGCTCGTTGGGCTCGAGTGGATGAAATGCGACGCACGGGATATCTGCGACGATACCGTGGCGTGACAGGGCCGGTGTTTGGGAAGACAAGTGGCCCTTTCTGGCCTGGCTACTACCTGACCAATGGCGAGCAGCCTCACAGCCTCATCGTTGCACCGACCCGCGCTGGCAAGGGCGTCGGCATAGTCATTCCAACGCTACTTACATTCAAAGGCTCGGTGATAGCTCTGGACGTCAAGGGGGAGCTCTTTGAGCTCACCTCGAGGGCGCGCAAAGCCGCAGGTGACGACGTGTTTAAATTCGCGCCGCTGGATTCGGAGCGGCGCACAAACTGCTACAATCCGCTGTTGGATCTTATAGCGTTGCCTCCACAGCAGCAATTCACCGAAGCCCGCCGCTTGGCCGCAAACCTGATTACGGCCAAGGGGGAGGGCGCGGAAGGTTTCGTCAGCGGCGCGCGAGATATCTTTGTCGCGGGAATCCTTGCCTGCATCGAGCGGGGCACGCCAACAATCGGCGCCGTCTATGACCTCTTCGCCCAGCCGGGGGAGAAGTTTAAGCTCTTCGCGCGACTCGCCATGGAGACCCAGAACAAAGAGGCACAACGCATCTTCGACGACATGGCGGGGAACGATACGAAAATCCTAACCTCCTACACTTCCGTGCTCGGCGATGGCGGGCTCAACCTGTGGGCGGATCCCGCTGTAAAGGCGGCCACAAGTCGCTCGGACTTTTCGGTCTATGATCTTCGCCGTCGCAGAACGTGCATCTATCTTTGCGTTGGTCCGAACGACCTTGAGGTGATCGCGCCTCTGATACGCTTGTTTTTTCAGCAAATCGTTTCAATTCTGCAGCGGTCGCTGGCCCGCCGGGATGAAAAGCACGAGGTTCTCTTCCTGCTCGACGAGTTCAAGCACTTGGGTAAGCTGGAAGCGATCGAGACCGCAATCACGACTATCGCGGGCTACAAGGGGCGTTTCATGCTCATCATCCAAAGCCTTTCGGCACTGACGGGGGCTTATGGAGAGGCTGGCAAGCAGAATTTTCTCAGCAATACCGGACTGCAAGTGTTCATGGCCACGGCTGATGACGAGACTCCGAACTACATTTCCAAGGCCATCGGTGAATACACGTTTGAAGCCAAATCGATTTCCCACAGCCAGGCGCGAACGTTCGACTGGACCATTCAGAATTCACATCAAGGTGCACCGCTATTGCGTCCCGAACAGGTTCGGCTGCTCGATGACGACTACGAGATTGTTCTCATCAAAGGTCTGCCACCATTAAAATTGAGGAAGGTGCGATATTTTTCGGATCGCATTCTGAAACGCATCTTTGAAAGCCAGACAGGCGCCCTCCCGGAGCCGGCGCCCTTGACGGGAGCAGAGGAGGCGCTCTCCGCAGAATCTCAACTCGATGACCCGCTGTGTGAATTGGCGCAGGACTTTGACGATACAGTTTGATGTGAGGCTAGT
>NZ_JAMYKW010000117.1:0-8216 GCF_040317555.1 Mesorhizobium sp. M1406
AGGTTCTCGAGGACCAATCAAACGACCTTTCGTCGGTGATGCTTAGACGCCGGCACGATCGTGCGCGATTACCTTGATACCAGGATGGCGCTCCAGCCAAGATGCGTCCGTGTCGGCATTTCGATCCGGTTGCTCCGACATGAGATTCCGTTAATAATGTAAATATGAGGAAAAAGTGACGGGCACGCGCACGATCGGCTTCAAAGGAAAGACCTACGTCGTCGACGGAAAGGGACAGGTCAAGTACGATGGAGGCTGCGGAGCGGAGCGTTTCGAAAACATTATAATGCCGACCGGCAGGGCGATCATTGAACACCTGCGAAGAATTGGAGGTCCGAAGCCCCTGGGCGAAAGGCCCCCTTCAACACAGTCGACATCGCTGTCGCCAGCGGAACCGAACCAAGCGATGCTTCGCGAGATTGCAGCGCCGATCCTCACCGACTATGCGGCTGCGAAACGGAGCGATCCATTTTTCAGCCCTCACTTTGCAAACACGCTCACCGGCGTCGCATCACTCATGAGCGGAGGATTCTCAGGAACAGCAACAGAAGCCATTGTCGAGGCCCATCGCATCGCAAAAATCCCGCCGGCGCAATACCGCTCGATGGCAGCCTGGAAACAGGCTGCCATCGAGCGCATCGTCATGAAGCTCATTGACGTCCATTTTCCGGCACAACCTCAGAAACGGCGTGGCCGGCCGCCGAAGAACGGCGGAGCGATATCGAATGCGGAACGGCAGGATGCCCTTCAAAAGCGTCGCAGACAGGCTATAGTAAAGGTCAAAAGCCTCAGGGCCGCGATCGAAGAAATCGAAAAGGCGACTCGACGGCTGGGCCAAATCGCAAGTAGTCAGGACGAACCGAGCAAACGTGACGTCAGTCTGATTCATCGCAGACTGACGTCAGCCTGTGATGCTCTAAAGAAACAAGCATCAGCGGACTAGTGTTCTTTTCCGATCGCGACTATATATGAACTGACCTGCATGAGCAGGTCACATCTGCTGGTTTGGGAGGACGCCATGCCTCACGACGCCCTCTTCCAATTTGGGATGGGTTGAGTGCCTCTGAAGTCCGCCCAAAAGGAAGAAAACTACAGCTCGAAAGTCTCGTCGGAGGCATTCGAAAACGCCGATCATTTCATCGAGAAGGGCGGAATGCTGTGCGTAGGATCGCATCTGATCATCGACCTGTTTGAAGCAGAACGGCTCGACGAGCTCGATCATATAGCCCAGACCTTGATTGACTGTGTCGAGGCCGCCGGCGCGACTCTCCTGCATCTGCACTTGCACCCGTTCAACCGAATGGGGGCGTGAGCGGCGTGGCCGTTCTGGCGGAAAGCCATGTTTCCATCCACACTTGGCCTGAACGCGGCTACGCCGCTCTTGATTGTGCGGCGAGGCTCAGTCTGAGCAGTGCGTCGGCGTGCTGCGCGGCGGTTCCGGCCACAGCGGCTGGAGGTGAAGGAACTGATGCGGGGGACGGTGCATGACGCAAAAGCATTACGTGTCTGAAACCCTCATTGACGGTATTCGGGTCTCCTTTGAAGCAGAACGGACTCTACACGAGGATGTCACGTCACATCACCGGATGGAATTGATCGAGAACCGGGTGTTCGGAAAGGTACTCCTGCTCGATGGCGCCGTGCAGGTGACCAGCGCTGACGAGTTCATGTACCATGAGATGATGGCGCATGTGCCGATTCTAGCTCACGACGATCCGCGCGATGTCCTGATTGTCGGCGGCGGCGATTGCGGGTTGGCGGAAGAGGTGCTTAAGCACCGCCGCGTCAGATCCCTGACGCAGGTCGAGATCGACCCGAATGTGCTTGATTTTTCCCATAAGCATTTCGGGGAGTTCAATGCTTCTGTCTTCCGCGACGAACGCTTTCAGATCGAGATTGCGGATGGTGCGGCGTTCGTCCGTGAAACAATGGCACGCTTCGACGTCATTCTCGTCGATTCCACCGATCCGGTTGGCCCGGGCGCAGCGCTCTTCACCCCCGCCTTTTACCGCGATCTGCACCGATGCTTGCGGCCCGACGGAATCGCGGTCACGCAAAGTGGGGTACCCTTCTTGCAGAAGGAAGACTTCGTCGCTTCCATTCGCGGTTTGGGAGCCGCGTTTGACGTAGCAACCTGTTATATTGTGGCGGTGCCGACGTATTTCGGCGGTCACCTCGCATTGGGCTGGGCGAGCGACACCGCAAGCTTGCTTGAGGTCGATCCGGACATTTTGCGGGAGCGGGCGGCAGGTCTTGCGACACGGTACTACACGCCCGCGATCCACCGCGCATCTTTCGTGTTGCCGGGTTACATTGCCGAGGCGGTGGAGCAGGCGGATCGCGGCCGATAAATTCCGGCTATATGGCCCCCGACCGTCGGCACTGTCCCTACAATCGGCGTGGCCAAGGAAGGGCTTTTTGACCAAGGACCGGACGGTGATCAGGCATCGCCGTCATCACGAAAGCCAAGCTGAAACGAAGGTGCTTCTGCTCCATCCTATAATTTCGGACTAATTGTAGGCGGGTGCCTGGGAAGGTTCTGTCGCAAACTTTCGGAAAGGTCATTTGCTGCATGACGCTTGCTCTTTTTTCCGGGAGTTTGTCATGTTCAAAGGCCGCCATTTTGATCGATCCGTGATCCTGCTGTGCGTTCGCTGGTATCTTGCCTACAATCTCAGCCTGCGCGATCTGGAAGAGTGTTGGCCGAGCGCGGCATTCACGTCGACCATTCCACTGTCCACCGCTGGGTCGGGCATCGTCAACTTAACGAAGCGTGGATACCGATGTGCGATGACGGGCTATGACAGAGCGTGACCCACTCTACCGCCGCCATCGCTTCCCCGCCGAGATCATCGCCGATGCTGTCTGGCTCTATTTCCGTTTTCCTCTCAGTTTGCGAAGGTCGAGGACTTGCTGGCGGCACGAGGGATTATTGTCTCGCATCAGACAGTCCGGCTTTGGGCAGAGAAATTCGGGCGGACCTTTGCCAGCGAGATCCGCCGCCGCTCAGCGGGTCGGCTGGGTGACAAGTGGCATCTCGACGAGGCCGTCGTTTCGATCCGCGGCAAGAAGCACTGGCTCTGGCGCGCCGTCGATCAGGACGGTTTCGTCCTGGAGGTTCTGGTGCAAAGTCGTCGCAATGCCAAGGCGGCCAAGCGTCTGATGCGCAAGCTGTTGAAGGGCCAAGGCCGCGCGTCGCGCGTGATGATCACCGACAAGCTTCGGTCTTACGACGCTGCAAAGCGAGAGATCATGCCGGGTGTCGATCACCGTTCGCATAAAGGCTTGAACAATCGGGCGGAGAATTCCCATCAGCCAGTCCGGCGACGGGAACGGATCATGAAACGCTTCAAGTCACAACGCCATTTGCAGCGCTTCGTCTCCATTCATGATCCGATTGCCAACCTGTTCCATATCCCCCCGCCACCTCGATCTGTGGGCCTACACCAGGGGCGTCACGCTCGACTTCTCGCGACCGGGAAAGCCAACGGACAACGCTTACATCGAAGCCTTCAACGGCCGCTTCAGGGCGGAATGTTTGAACGCCCACTGGTTCCTGACGCTTGCCGACGCGGCCGAAAAGTTGGAGGATTGGCGCAGGTACTACAACGAGGTGCGCGCCACATGGGGCGTTGGTGCGCGGATATGAAATCGAACGCATACCTGCCTATCGCCAAACCGTTGACAAAGGATCCATGCGGATCGACATTCAGGATTGATCGGGATAGGGGGGCGCCTGGCGACGCCGCCCCTCCCACACCACCGGGCATACGGGTCCGTACCACGGCGGTTCGATCGGATTAAGCTTTGGCAGAGACATGGAGTCGAGGGAGACCGAGAGACTCGAAGTAATGGTTGCGCAGGGCCTGTTGGACCGCCGGGTGTCCTGACATACGCCAGAATCCCGTCGGTGAACCGGCGGCAACCGCAGCTCCGAACTTTGGTACGCCATGACGGCGCAGTTCCTTGAAGCGGTTGTGCCCGTTCCCCCATTGCCGCCAGAGATACATGCGTAGTCTTCGGCGGATCCACGCTTCCAAGTTCGTAAGCACCCGTGGGGTCTGGCAGAAGCCGAAGTAACCGCGCCATCCGATGAGGTATGGCTTAAGCTCCTTGATCAACTGCGGCAGACTGATGCCCCGTGTCCGGCGTGTCATGTCCCGGATCAGCGTCTCGAATTTGGCGAGGGCCTTCGGCGCAATGCGCCGCTCGCTCCCATCATTAGAGATGCTGAACCCCAGGAACTTCCGCTCCTCCGGTCGCGCCACCGCGCTCTTCGCCTCGTTGACCTTCAGCCGCAGCTTCTTGGTCAGGAACCGGCTTACAGAAGCCATGACCCGTTCGCCGGCGCGGCGGCTGCGAACATAGATGTTGCAGTCGTCCGCGTAACGGCAGAAGCGGTGACCACGTCGGGCCAGTTCCTTGTCGAGGTCGTCGAGCAGGAGGTTGCTTAGGATGGGCGAGAGCGGACCGCCTTGCGGGGTCCCTTCGTCCACCGGACGGACCAAGCCATCCTCCATCACCCCGGCATTGAGGAAAGCCCGGATGAGTTTGAGCGCACGCTTATCGGACACCCTCGCGGCAACGCGCGCCATCAGGCTATCGTGATTAACACGGTCGAAAAATCTTTCGAGATCGATGTCAACCAGGTAGCTGTGACCCTCGGCAATGTAGCATTGCGCTTGGGCTACCGCCTGATGGGCGGAGCGTCCTGGGCGGAAGCCGTAGCTGTGCTCCGAGAACGTCGGGTCCCACTGCTCTTGGAGGACCTGCAGCAGGGCTTGCTGGATCAGTCTGTCGACGACGCAAGGTACGCCGAGTTTTCTGACCCCGCCGTCCGGCTTGGGGATTTCGACCCGCTTGACCGGCTGCGGCTGATAGGTTCCCTCGAGCAATCGAGACCGAATGCTTGGCCAGTGCTCACGCAGGTAGCCCTTGGCGTCGTCGGTGGTCATCCCATCCACGCCTGGACCGCCCTTGTTGCTTCGAACGCGTTTCCACGCTGTTTCCAGATTCTCTCGGCTACATACCGTCTCCATTAGCTGTTCTGTCCAAGCCGGGCTTTCGGGTGCCGACTTCGCCACGAGTGGTTCGGCCCCTTGGTGACCGCTGACATGGGCTTCACCCCGGTCCCTCGGTTCCAGGGCCAGTGAATACTGGGTCTTCTGCCGCTTTCCACTCATGAGTTGCCAGTCCTACTTGCCACTTCCAATCGTTCGTGCCTTCGGTCATCGTTTCCGGCTCGGCCTATCCGTTTGCTCCGCCTTTCGGCCTTGGAGTGCCTCACTAGCCTTGCCGACAGCATCACCTACTACGCCCTCTGCTGACTCCTGCATCACGGTCAGGTCACCTTGCGGTTCCCTCAGTTCCGAAGTCGGAACATGACGCAGGCCTCCCCAGGTAAGTTCAATCGCCTTCCCCGCGCACCTGCCGGATCTACAGCCCTGCCCCTTGATGGATATGGACTTCGCGATACGTTGCCCGCTCGTCCGGCCAGGGATGCCTCATATCCGGTTTCTGTTCGTCAGGTCGCGGTTTTGCTCCACGCTTCCTTCAGACACCACCTCGCGGCAATGCCCTTGCGCTTTGCTAAGCCTTCACCTCCATCAGGTTGGCGAAGGGACTTTCACCCCCAAGCGGTTGAACATGCTGGGCACACAACGAAGCCGCTGACGCGGCATTTGGTGCACCGGTTTGCGGATGACGCTTCTGTTTTGAAGGATAGCTGCTGTTGAAGCGCAACCTTGAGAATAGGAGCAATGAGATGGCCGAGTTGAGCCCGCTTCGCCGGCGCATGATCGAGGACATGACGATCCGCAATCTGTCGCCGGCCACGCAACGATCCTACGTGCACGCGGTAGCGAAGTTCTCCCGCTACTGTGGCCGATCCCCGGACCGGCTTGACCTGGAGGACGTTCGCGCCTTCCAGGAAGCAGCGAGCGTAGTCCGGCCCGAACTTGATGCCCCACCGGCGAATTGTCTCATACGAAACCACGATGCCGCGTTCCAGCAGCATTTCCTCAACCAGGCGCAGGCTCAGCGGAAGCCGGAAATAAAGCCAGACCGCGTGGGCGATAATAGGCGGCGGAAATCGGGGGGCGTGTAGCTGACGGCGGGCGTATTCATGCCTCCGGCGTCCATGTCGCAAATCTTGACGACGGTTTGTGTGACAAGCCCGCCGCAGGTCTCAACGCGTTCATATGCAGACAATGTGAAATCCTATTCCGCCTTTTTTACCGCCCCTTAAGTCCTTCGCTCGCATGGTTGTCGATGCCATTGAACTCATAGCCATCGGCCAAGGATTTTGGAAAATATGTTTCCTCTCGCAGCAGAACCGTGAGAGTCGCTGTAGGCCTAACGTTAAGGGGCTGGGAGAGAGCGGTTTGATTGGACGAAATGTGTACCGGAGTACCGAGTCATGAAGCCACGAGGTAATCTGGTCCGACTGAAGCAATTTCAGGTGAATGAGAAGCGGCGACAGTTGCAGCAGCTAGACATGATGATTGCCGATTTCGAACGCATGGCGCGAGAACTGGACTTCCAGATAAACGCCGAGGAAACGAAGGCCGGCATCTCCGATATCAATCATTTCGCTTATCCGACGTTCGCCAAGGCCGCTCGCCTACGTCGTGACAACCTCAAGAATTCGCAATCGGACCTTCTGCGGCTGAGAACCACGGCCGAGCCATGCCTCGCCGAGGCTGAAGCAGAGCTTTCCAAGGCGCAAATGCTAGAATCGCGCAGCGGCAGAGGCCACGATCTCGAACCCGGCAACCGAAGCGCCATGATCGGCTGAACCGGACGGCTTCAGCGCGCCTCAATTCGCGACACCCGACTGGCCGTTGGCGCGCATGTCGCCGCACCATCACAGCCGTCCCGGCCAGCTATCGCTGCATCAAGCCGCTGAAACTTTACAGTGCCGGGCGCGCTGCTACCTCAACTTCCTCACCGCTCAATCAATGTGACAGCACCGATTCTTCTCAACCGCGGCATGCCCTAAATCGTCAGTTGCGTTCCGATCTCGACGACGCGTCCGGTCGGGATCTGGAAATATTCGGTCGCATCCGCCGCCGTGCGCGCCAGGCCGATGAACAACCGGTCCTGCCACACCGGCATGCCGGAATTGGGCGAGGCCTTGAGCGAGCGCCGCGACAGGAAGAAGGACGTCGTCATGATGTCGAACTTCCAGCCCTGCTTGCGGCAGATCGCCAGCGCGCGCGGAATGTTGGGCTGCTCCATATAGCCGAAGGTCAGCGTCACCCGCATGAACAGCTCGTTGACCGTCTCCATCTTGACGCGGTCGCTGTCGGGCACCACCGGCTGCGGCGCGGTCACCACCGAAAGGATGACGTTCTGCTCGTGCAGCACCTTGTAGTGCTTCAGGCTGTGCATCAGCGCGGTCGGCGCGCTGAGCGGATCGCTGGTCAGGAACACGGCGGTTCCGGACACCAGCTGCGGCTTCTTCTTCAGCAAATTGCCGGCGAGGAAATCGAGCGGGATCTCGTTGCGGCGGGTCTTGTCGAACAGATAGCGGCTGCCGCGTACCCAGGTCCACATGGCCAGCACGATGGTGAAGGCCACCGCCAGCGAAGCCCAGCCGCCCTCGAACACCTTGACGATGTTGGAGGCGAAGAAGCCGACGTCGATGAAGGCGAACAGCGACGTCATGGCGATTGCCACCCACAGCCGCCATTTCCAGATGCGCGTCATGACGACGTAGAGCAGCACTGTCGTCACCAGCATGTTGCCTGTCACCGAGATACCGTAGGCCGAGGCCAGCCTGCTGGACTCGCCGAAGCCGACCACCAGCAGCATCACCACCAGCGCCAGCAGAAGATTGACGCGCGGCATGTAGATCTGGCCGGACTGTTTTTCCGACGTGTGCAGGATTTCCAGGCGCGGCAGCATGTTGAGCTGCACCGCTTGCCTGGTCAGCGAGAAGGCGCCCGAGATCACCGCCTGGCTGGCGATGACGGTGGCTGCGGTCGCCAGCACGACCATCGGAATCAGCGTCCAGCCCTCGTTCATCTCGAAGAATGGATGGCCAACGACGCCTTGCTTTGCCAGCACGAAGGCGCCTTGCCCGGCATAGTTGAGCAGCAGGCAGGGAAACACGATCGCCAGCCAGGCGAGCACGATCGGCTTGCGGCCGAAATGGCCGAGATCGGCATAGAGTGCTTCGGCGCCGGTGACGGCGAGGAAGATGGCGCCGATGG
>NZ_JAMYKW010000118.1:0-7787 GCF_040317555.1 Mesorhizobium sp. M1406
GTATCGCAGGGTCTTTGCGTCGCGACATAGTGGGACTCCTTCTTACCCATTATGCCCGCCCGCACACGAAATTCCTGACAGTCCCGAGACGGACGGCGACTAGGCTACGATCGCTTTTGTCGGAATGCCACCTTCGATCAGTCTTGCAGGACCCTGGTAGGCCGGCGGGCGCGCCTGAAGTCGGATCACCAGCATCGATATAGAAACCGAGGGGACCACACCTCGTCGATCAGTATTTTCCAGCCTGCTCAAGCTGCTCGAAAAGCTCTTGTACGTTGTTTTCAAGTGTCGGCGGCGGTCAATACGCTTAGAGCGCGGGGATTGTCGTTCGACACGACCATTATTGAGGGACCTGGCCTACCTCGTCGACAGCTAATGCAACATGAGCTAGACCTACCCCGCAATTTTGGACAAGTTGAGACACCTGCGACTCTGGCTCTGTGCCTTGGCAAAGTACAAAGCACATGTCGTTCCGAACCATTTCCGCACACACCATCCCAGTCTTCTTACCCTTTATATGCAAACGCCGCCTAAGCTTAAAGCCAAGGACATCTTGAAACAGGTGGATAGCGTCATCTAGTTTATGACCGCCAAAGCTATGTGATCAATGCTGTGTAATCGAGGGTCATGATGGCCATTTGCCTCGATAGATACTTTCAGAGAGCCATCACACGGCGAACCCACGGGATAAGTCATTTTTTTGAGTCCTTCTGTTTAGGTGACGCAGCCAATTAATGATCAAGCCATAAGCTTGCTAACAGCCTGATTACACATGAGTAGCCTCGCGTACGGGAATGGTCCATTTCTGCGTGGTCGTGGGACAATTTCTGCTCAGTGTGAGCGCGTTTGTCGATGACTTGCATTTAACATGCCAACGGAAAAAACAGGCGCTGGCGTCTGGAGCGGTTTCGCCGCTGACAGGGGGCAGGTCAAGCCGGTCAGGTTCACGCGCTTTGAAGCAGTGGGATCCCGATCGTCTGGTCAGGATCATGCGCGCGGAGCGCAAGGTATGATCGCCTCAGGAGTTGTCGTTTACCTGTCGTGCCACCAGATCCGGAGAGCATGAGGAACTGTGGGGCGGTTGGTGGCGGAGGCTCTCTGAACGGGCCGGAACCGCGCCACGGAAAGTGCCCGTTTGGTCGGCCGCAACGTGACTGCCCCACAGTTCCTCATGCTCCCACCTCTATGGGGTCAGAACAAGATTAGTGAGAGATCGTACGCTAACCGAAATTGTGCATGTTTTCCGTAGTTTACCGCCTGTACCGAATATCATTTTGTAGGCAGGGAATGCTACCTAGGGCGCAATTTTGGGAACGAGCACCGATCTGGAGAAGAGTTTCTCAGCTAAACGTACGATTTCGCACTAATCTTGTTCTGCCCCCATCCTGCCGGTTGTTGAGGCTTGGCGCAGCGTGCGCACCCGCACCGCCGAGCTTGGACGGCAGCTTATCGCCAGCGCACGACAGAGCGAGGCCTGTCAGTTGCTGATGTCGATCCCAGGGGTTGGCGCGGTCACCGCAACCGCGTTCACGACCGCCATCGAGGACCGGGCGAACTTCAAGAAGTCGCGTTCGGCCGGCGCGTGGCTGGGACTGACCACTCGTCGCTGCCAATCTGGCGAAGTCGATTATGACGGCCACATCTCCCGACGCGGAGACGCTCATCTGAGGGGACTGCTTTATGAAGCAGCAACCGTGATCCTGACGCGCACCTATGCCGAAAGCGAGCTGCGCGCCTGGGGGTGAAGCTGCGAGAGAGAATCGGCTTCAAGCGTGCGGCCGTCGCCGTTGCGCGCAAGCTGGCCGTCATCATGCACTCTATGCTGAAATCCGGCGAGCTGTTCAACCGGGCACCAGCGCCATGGCCTGCCACCGCAAGCTCACATGCGCCTGCCCTGAGGCGTGCCGAGGCGTCCCTGCCGGGACGTAGGGCGAGCCATTCCGCAGAGGCCGTTGCACCTTCGAGGCAATATGCCCCGAGCGTGCGTTCCAAACCTTGGAAGGCTCACCCGCGAAGCCCCATCATGCGGCGACTTCATGTCGACCGCGAAGACGACACTGCTCCCGGCAAACGACCAACGACCGCCTCGACGTCCAAAAAAGACTTGCATTTTACGGCGCGATTAGACGACGGCCTCTTAGGGGAAGACGAGTTCACGTGAACTTTTTTGCCAAGAGACCTACCTCACCGAAGCTTTTCGGATACTGGGAAGGGCAGGGGGACGGCGCCTTAGCAATCGCCCAATCCGGGGAATGTTGTCGCGCAATGACGATTGCAGCATGTCCGTTTCCTTTCGTTGGAAAACAAACCGGCGCCTCGGGCGGAGGGCGCGGGCCCGATCGGGTTGGTTTCTATCCGTGACGGGCAAGCGGGGGCGGGCGCTGCTCGAGAATTATTAGTATTTTCTAATACAATTCTGTCAAGATCGACAACTTCCCCGGAATCGGCAACGAAATGCGCGGGATGTAGCCCCAGTTCGCCGACCCTTCAGGGCCAGCAGTCTCGAATGGCTGCATCAACAGGCCGGACAGAAGACTGCACCCGACCAACGCGCCATAACGTCGAATTACCTCTCGCATCGCGGGAGCCATCCACAGAGGACATAATTGGGACGGCCACTCGCTATACTAACTGCCCTCTCCTCCAGCGCCCAATCCATGATGCTGCTGTTCAGTGGTATTCGTCACGCTACGACGGCGGTGGACGGCCCATGGGCCACCCGGGTATTCACCGGTCGGCTGGTCCATCGTGGCGGCGTCAGATCGGCTCGGGCGTGATGGGTTCTCCGAAGCCGACGTCGACTTGGACCGGCACGCGCGCGCCGGCGATCGTTGCGCTGGACCGAATGCGCACGCCGCAATTCGCCCTCGTCGCGGATCGGCATCACCCTGAGGCCTGCAATGTCGAACTTCACGCTGTCGTGGGGCACATTTGACGTACAGATTGCGCGGGAGCGCTCGGCCAGGGCCGCCACATCCGGATCACCTAGCCCGGGGAGGTGGAGATGGTGCAGGGTTCACGCGCCATCGGTAACGATCCCTTCCACATAAAGCCACGTCACCGACCAGACCTGCACCATCTGACCAAACCTCCACAGGTCCAACTTCCATTTCGCCGCCGGCGCCATTCCAACCTGGTGTCTCGACCCATGCAAACGATACTGTCGCTTTTGGCCCAAACTGTTCACTATCGAGCGGACGTACCATAGGCGAAACGTTTTGCATTTCGTCCGCAGCCTGCAAGCAAAAAGAAGACGAGCGAAGGTGCGCCAGCCCAACTTGAATGTCAGCGCTCAGCTACATCCTCCGGATGGCACGTCACTTGCGCATCACCTTGCGAAGCCGTCATGACGCTCTAGCCCCTAACCAACGGAGATGATGATGGTAATTGGCCAGAATTACCGAATTGCCCGGCGCAACTGAAGATTTTGGCTGAAGAGCTGCAGATGTAGGATATCGGCCATGAGAGCTCGGGGCAGACGCTTCCCATTCCGCACTAGCGTTGAGGCGACGGAGATCGATCAGACTGCGATGGAAAACCGGTCGATACTCCGAATACGTGCGTTATCAACGAAGGGAGCTGAAATGAGTGATCTCTTAAACTCGTCGTCTGAGGGGGCATCCAAGACACTCCAGAGGCGGATGACCTGCGGTTTCTCGGAATCGATCAATTGATTTTGGATGGGCTTTGGCCGACGTCGGCGGACCAACTGGCTATCGTCCTCGTGCAATTGCAAGGACATCGGCCATGATCCAAACGCTCATCATTCCGGGATTGAATGGCTCCGCGACGACATTGGCAGTAGCACTGGGCGCGAGAACAGGCACATTCCACTGTCGTCCAGCAAGAAGACTGGACATGTCGCGTTTTGGAGGAGCGCAGGCGAAATACGAGCGACACTAGCTGTTCACGATCTCCTGCACGGGAATGTTTTTATTCTTACTGGATATTGCGGCGGACCATATCGACTGATTATCGGAAGGAGAGTCTCTTGCATCCTAAGTAGTTTATTTTTGCCCTACACGTTGGCCAATCGCACCTGCCGACCGCACGACCACCTCACGATCAAATCCATAACACCGTCAGTACGCAAATACCCAACAACTAAACTCGTGTGTTCGCGACCTGCGCCGCTGCCGCTTAGGAGAAAGGGCTGATATGCATCGAGATGACGCTCGCGCGGCAATTGACGCATCGAAGGTGGGGACAAGTGAAAGGCCAACTCGCGACATCGAATTTCCACTGTCGGCTGCGCAGATGGAGATCTGGATCGCTCAGCAGCTGGATCCGCATAGTCCGCAGTATGTGATCGGTGAATACCTTGATATTTTTGGTCCAGTTGATGCTGGACGGCTTGAGACCGCATTGCATCATGTGGTTTCTGAATGCGATGCGCTGCATGTCCGAATTGCAGATCGGAATGGTGAGCCTCGACAGATCTTTGAGCTGGCGACCAATTGGTCGCTTCGGGTTCTCGATCTCCGCGCTGAGCCAAATCCAGAAGCAGCAGCGCTTGCTCATATGCAGGCGCAATTGACGTGTCCTATGGATCTGAACCAAGGGCCTCTCTTTGGCTTTGTCTTGTTTCGAGTTGCACAAGATCGCTGCTTTTGGTTTCAAATGTATCACCACATTATTGTGGATGGTTTAAGTATGTCTCTCATCGCCGGACGAGTAGCGAACGTATACACTGAGCTTGGTCGAGGCGAATCCAAAAGCACTTGGGAGCCAAACTCGCAATTATCATTTCTGGAAAACGATGTCGCATATCTAAAGTCTAAAGAGTTCCTGGATGACCAGAAATTTTGGAAAAGGCGCGTCGCCAATTACTTTTCTCCTGTTGGTCTGGCGCGGCAGACAATTGCAACTACCCCAGAAGCTGTGCGGTGCGGTGGATGCGTTTCGTTGAGGGATTTGGGACCGCTTTTTACTGGGAAAGGTGGTGACCGGAAGGCCGCTGAGCTATTAGTTGCAGTCGTGGCTGCCTATGTGCATCGCTTCACGGGCGTCAACGAGCTGGTACTCGGTTTTCCGGTCAAGGGGCGTATAGGAGCTGCAAAGCACGCACAAACGGTTGGAATGACATCCAACCTGTTGCCGCTGAGATTGCGCGTCAGACGTGAACAGAATTTCCAAAGCCTTATTCAGCAAACCTCGAAGCGCATTACTTCTCTGCTCAAGCATCAAAGGTATCGCGGTGAATTTATTGATAGGGATTTCGGTGAGGATCGGCGAGCATCGGTGACATCGGCACCGATTGTCAACGTCATGTTGTTCGACTGCGATGGGAGATTCGATAATGCGTCTTTCGCTATACGAAAGCTCGCACTTGGGCCAGCCAACGATATCTCATTCGTGTTTTACCGGACTGGAGAATCGGAACTCGCGATTGATGTTTTCGGAAATTCTTCAGCTTCGTTGGACGAACTGGAGTATCACCAACATAGGCTGAGCCACCTCGTGCACGTTCTGGGAGCGGATCCCGACATTCCGATGGCCCGGATCGACCTGTTGCCGCCTGACGAGCGGAAGCTTGTTCTGGAGACATGGAACGAGACGTCGAAGCCGTATCCGTCGGAGCGATGCATTCATGCGCTGTTTGAGGAGCAGGTTGCGCTGAACCCAGATGCTTTGGCGGTGGTGCAGGATGACGCAGAGCTCAGCTATGGCGAACTGAACCGGCGGGCGAACCGGCTTGCGCATCATCTAATCGGACTGGGCGTGCGTCCGGACGACCGGGTGGCGATCTGCGTGGAGCGCAGCCCGGCGATGGTCGTGGCCCTGCTGGCGATCCTGAAGGCAGGCGGCGCTTATGTACCGCTCGATCCGGCCTATCCCTCCGGCCGGCTGCGGCAGGTGCTCGACGATGCTGCCCCGCGGCTGCTGCTTTGCGATGCGGCCGGACGCGTGGCCTTTGACGCCAATGCTCTTGGTCAGGTGAGAGTGGTCGATCTCGACATGGCCGCGCCGGCCTGGGCCGAGCTGCCGGCATCGGATCTCGATCCGTGCGCGCTGGAGCTCACCTCGCGCCATCTCGCCTACATCATCTACACCTCGGGCTCCACCGGGACGCCCAAGGGCATCGAAATGCCCCACGGCTCGCTTATGAATTTGCTTTGGTCCTCGCCGGAGTTTGGTACGCCAAAACGACGTACACTTCAGTTCACGACTTTGAACTTCGACGTCTCGTTCCAGGAATTGTTCAGTTGCTGGAGGGACGGCGGGCTACTGGTGCTCGTGCGGGAAGAGACCCGTGCCGACTTTTCCGAGTTGCTGGACCTTGTGTGCAGAGAAGGGATCGAGCGGCTTTTCCTCCCATTCGTAGCCTTGAAACATTTTGCGGAAGCCTGGTGCGCTCGGGGAGCGCTGCTGCCCTCTTTGAGAGAAATTTATACAGCGGGTGAGCAATTGCGAGCCACCCCCGAGCTCAGGTCGTTCTTCGAGACTCATCCGAGGGCGAGGTTGATAAATCAGTATGGGCCTACAGAAACCCACGTAGTCACGGAGCACCGCCTCGCGGCTGATCCATCATGCTGGCCGCAAGTGCCTCCCATCGGCCGTCCGATCGCCAACACGCGGATCTATCTTCTGGACGCTCATGGTGCGCCGGTGCCGTTGGGGGCGGTGGGCGAGCTCTATATCGGCGGGGCCGGCGTTGCGCGTGGCTACCTGAACCGGCCGGAGCTGACGGCCGAGCGGTTCATCGCCAGCCCGTTTGTGGAGGGCGACCGGCTGTACCGGACCGGCGATCTGGGGCGCTATCTGCCGGACGGCAATCTGGAGTTTTTGGGCCGCAACGACGAGCAGGTGAAGATCCGCGGCTTCCGCGTCGAGCCGGGCGAGGTCGCGGCGCGGCTTTGCGAGCACGAGCTTGTCGGCGATGCGGTGGTGGTGGCGCGCGCCGATCGCACCGGCGGCCAGCGGCTCGTCGCCTATGTGGTGGCGAAGCCGGCGGACGGATCGGGCGAGGCCGATGGCGCGCAGCTTGCTGCCTCCTTGCGCGCCCATCTGGCTAGCCTGCTGCCCGACTACATGGTGCCGTCGGCCTTCGTGCGGCTGGACGGGCTGCCGCTGACACCGAACGGCAAGCTCGACCGCCAGGCGCTGCCGGCCCCCGACGACGAGGCCTATGCGCGCACCGCCTATGAAGCGCCGCAGGGCGAGGTCGAGACGCTGCTGGCCGGGATCTGGCAAGAGCTGCTCGGCCTCGAGCGCATCGGGCGCCACGACCACTTCTTCGAGCTCGGCGGCCACTCGCTGTTGGCCGTGCAGCTGATGAGCCGGTTGCCGCAGGCCGTCGGTGTCGAGCTGCCGCTGGCCACGCTGTTCGCCCGGCCGGTGCTTTGCGATCTGGCGGAAAGCATCGTCGAAGATTTGAGCCGCGCCGGTCCGCAAGACCTGCCGGCGATTGCGGCCGTGTCGCGCAATGAGCCGCTTGTGCTGTCGTTTGCGCAGCAGCGGCTATGGTTTTTGGCGCAGCTCGACGAGGGCAGCACCAACTATCATATTCCATTGGCCTTGCGGCTGCGGGGGGTGCTCGACCGCGTCGCCTGGCAGCGCAGCCTTGACCGTCTGTTTGCCCGTCACGAGGCGCTGCGCAGTGTCTTTGTCGCACCGGAGGGCCAGCCCCGGGTCGAGGTGCTGCCGGCCGATGCCGGGCTGCCACTGGTCGAGCACGATCTATCCGGCCGGCCCGATGCTAAGGCGGCGCTTTCGGATCTGTGCCGTGAAGAGGCGCACACGCCGTTCGATCTGTCGCGCGGCCCGCTGATGCGCGCGCGTCTGAT
>NZ_JAMYKW010000119.1:0-7442 GCF_040317555.1 Mesorhizobium sp. M1406
GTGGTCGCCTTGGAGCGCCACAAACATCGGAAGGAGCAGCCGTGAAGTATTTTGCTGGATTAGACGTATCTTTGGAAGAGACCGCGATTTGTGTCGTCGATGAGAGCAGTCAGATCGTGAAGGAAACACGAGCGGCGAGCGAACCACAGGCCTTGTCCGATGCGTTGCGGAAGCTCGATCTGCCGCTGGAGCGCATCGGGCTTGAAGCGTGCTCGCTGACGGCCTGGCTTCACGATGGATTGTGCGCCGAAGGTCTGCCTGCGATCTGCATCGAGACGCGCCAAGCCAATGCGGCCATGAAGACGATGCCGAACAAGACCGATCGCAACGACGCCCGCGCGCTTGCGCAGATCATGCGCACGGGCTGGTATCGGCAGGTGCATGTCAAGAGCCGGCAATGCCGGCTGTGGCGTGCGCTGCTGGTTGCCCGCCGGACGGTGCTGAACGAGATGCGCAGCATCGAGAATGTCGTGCGCGCCATGCTGCGAGAGGCCGGCGTCAAGCTCGGTACGCCGTCGCGCACCGCCTTTGCTGATCGCGTGCGCGAACTGGCCAGTGCCGAGGTGATGGCGATGGTCGAGCCGCTGCTTACGATCCTCGGCACCATGCTCAAGGAGTTCGCCCGGCTGACCAAGAAGGTTCTCGACATCGCCCGCAAGGAGGAGGTCTGCCGGCGGCTGATGAGCGCGCCAGGCGTTGGTCCGATTACGGCGCTCGCCTTCCGCGCCACGATCGACCGGCCGGAGCGGTTCGGCTCCTCGCGGGCGGTGGGAGCGCATCTGGGGCTGACGCCAGCGCGATACCAATCCGGTGAGACCGACATCCAGGGCAAGGTCAGCCGCTGTGGCGACGAGCTCGCCCGCACAGCACTCTACGAGGCAGCCCATTCACTGCTTGTGCGTTCCAAAAAGTGGTCGAGCTTGCGCGCCTGGGGCATGAACATCGCCAGACGCCGCGGCATGGCGCGGGCGCGGGTGGCGGTGGCTCGCAAGCTGGCCGTCATCCTGCACCGCATGTGGGCCGACGCAACCGAATTCCGCTTTGGAAAGGAAGCCGCCGGATCGGCATGAAATAGCGCAAGGAACAAAAACGAACACAGACAGTGGTTCGCCCGCGAGGGTGATCTGGATCGTTCCCGTGGGGACGATGGGCAAGGCGATCTCGTTAGCAGGCACGATCCTGGGCGAAGTCTCCCAAGGTCGTTCAGCAGATTGAGACGCCTCGCTCTCCTGACCCCATCATGCGGCGGCTCCGCGCCGACCGCGAAGAGAAGCGAGTGACCCGCGGGGCGACATGGTCCGGAAAAAAGACAGGAAACGCTTGACCTCACCAACCCCAATCAGAGAAGCCTGCTAGGGCTTGAAGATGGAGACAGCCAGTTGCAATCGGGACAGATGGAAGCGTCTACTGCTGTGTGGACACGGTGTCGAGCATTGGCGTGCCCGTCCAATCTATGCGAAAGGGAATCTAAAGCACGTCTTGGGATCGTAAGTCGATCGTGATGTGAAGAGGGGAGCTTTGCTGCTCGATGAGGAGACTGTGGGCGGTCTCCGATCGTGCTTCCCTGCCGCGCGACTCAGCGATCCCGGTGCTGCGAACGCTTTGAGAGGGGTGGCATCCTGAATAGCCCAAGGCGTGCCGCCAGGAGCGTGCGCATCACTATATCCCCGAAAATATCTGGCGAAACGAAGAACGCATCGCGGAACCGGGGGGCTTGAGGTACCTTCGCGGACATCCGCCGAAGAACAGAACACGGCCGCGAGCGCACTGATCCCTTATCCGCCTCAAGGAAAAGGTAAACTCCAGAAACCTTGGTTTCCACTGCGTTCGAGCCGATTTGCGCGAATTCGTCGGCTAAAGACGTGCATTCCCGCGTAACTCGAGGGTGTTTGCGAGTATGCTTGTTTTCAATAGCCGCCTGGTTGAGTGTCTTCTGCCTACTGCTCCCGAGGAGGAACTATGAGCTTGAGCAATTTGGGGACTGAGCAGCTGCGGGAGAAGGACCGAAGCTTCGTCTTTCATCCGTCCACGCACTTGGCCAAGCACAGTCGCGGCGAAACGCCAAACCGGATCATGGCCGGTGCGGAAGGCGTGTACATCTGGGATACCGACGGCCGAAAGAGCCTTGACGGTTTCGGAGGGCTTTACTGTGTCAACATGGGATATGGATGCACGGAGATTGCCGAGGCTATCGCCCGGCAAGCGCACGAGCTGCCGTTCGCGCATGTCTATGCCAGCCAGGGCACGGAGCCGGTCGCGCTTTTGGCGGAGGCCGTGGTCGAATATTTCGGGCAGAACATGCGAAGGGTCTACTTCGGCCTTTCCGGCTCCGACGCCAACGAAACCAACATCAAGCTGGTGTGGTACTACAACAACATTCTCGGCCGCCCTGAAAAGAAGAAGATCATCTCGCGGCATCGCGGATATCACGGGTCCGGGCTGGTCACCGGTAGCCTGACAGGGCTTCCCTTCTTTCACGATTTCTTCGACCTGCCTCTGAATTTGGTGCGCCACACGACGGCGCCCCACCATTACCGCCAGGCGTATGATGGCGAAAGCGAGGAAGCGTTCTCCACGCGCTGTGCCAATGAACTTGATGCCCTTATTCTCGCCGAGGGCCCAGAGACGGTTGCAGCCTTCATCGGAGAGCCGGTACTTGGGACCGGAGGCATCGTTCCACCCCCAAAGGGATACTGGACCGCCATTCAAGGGGTGCTTGACAAGTACGATATCCTTCTTATCGCTGATGAAGTGGTCTGCGGCTTCGCTCGAACCGGTGAGAAATTCGGTTCCCATCTCTATGGCATGCGTCCGGATTTCGTAACCATCGCCAAGGGCTTGAGTTCAGCCTACCTGCCCATCTCCGGGTCAATCATCGGCGACCGCGTCTGGTCGGTCTTGGAACAAGGAACGGAAAAGCACGGCCCACTCGGCCATGGCTGGACATATTCTGGTCACACGCTTTGCGCGGCGGCCGCGCTTGCTAATATTAAATTGCTAAAGGAAAGAAACATCCTGGAACATGTTCGGGACGTCGGACCCTATTGGCAAGCCCGCATGAAAGCCGAACTGGAAGGACATCCCATTGTCGGCGAGGTTCGCGGCATCGGCATTTTATCCGCCGTGGAACTGATGCGGGATCCGAAGGGCCGGTTGCCATTTGAACCCGGACTTCAGGTCGGCGTGCGGGTCGCCGCTGCTTTGTTTGAAAATGGTGTCATAGGCCGCGCCATGCCGCATGGCGATATCCTCGGCTTTGCCCCACCTCTGATCATTACCCGAAAAGAGATCGACATCATCGTCGACGCAACTGCGAAATCAGTCGATACGACCTATCGCGCGCTGAAGGCGGAGGGCGCGATATGATCTGACGTGACGGATGACGCCTCCCACTCGGATCGACCAGGATATCACCTCCGGGAGTCCCTGTGGCGTCATGAGTTGGCGCGCGCAAAAAATCCGCTTCGCTTTCAACGCAACTTGCATGGAGGGTGTGCGAGCCGAGGCCGAAAATGCGACGCAAATCTCGAAACACACTACCGCCTTCGCGTCCGAGACGGCAACGTAGGCTGTTGCAAGAATTGTAGAGGTGACGCTCTCAGAGACGGCCGCCGATGTGCAAGCTTCCTTGAGGTTGAGCTCCTCCATGGAGAGAGTCTTCAACCGCCCGCAAACAGACACCCCGACCGTAAGGAAGTGCAACCGAGAGGACAACTGTCACCTGCCAACAGATGACGCTGGAATGAGGTCTCGGTATCGATAACAGCGCAGTCGAAGCACATATCGCCCTCCCAAGGCGCACGGCCCGGCACGGAGCTCAGTCTCCGGCCGGGCCTTCAACCCAGAATGGCTGCGCGTTGGCCGGCCCGTCTTGGCTCCTTGGACGGGGGCCAGAACTCACTGCAGTTTAGCTATGCAACACGTTTTTCATAGATTTGTAGAGCAAATCGCAGACAGCGCTGACGCGACGGACCTGCGCAACGCTCTGGGCGAGATTGCCTCTTCGCTCGATTTGCCGTCCTTTGCCTATCTTTTCCCTTCGCCTGGCAAGGGCCGCAAGGTGCGCCTGATTTCCACCTATCCTCAATCCTGGACATCTCACTACCTTCAAAGTCGTTATGAAAAGATTGACCCGGTTATCCATCAGGCGCGTGGTGGTCAGGAACCATTCAACTGGAATGCGCACGGTGCTGATCTCGAACTGTCGACGCAGCAGCGACAATTGATGGATGAGGCGACGCAATTCGGCATTCACTGCGGCTTTACGATCCCGATCCATGACAGCACCGGTACGTTTGCAGCACTGACCTTCGCCTCGGATGAAAGGCAACCACTGTTCTTCCGCCTGATTGACCGCTATGACCGCGTGCTGCAGCTCATCGCGATCTTCTTCCATCTTCATGCCTGTCGCAAGCTGGCCGACAGCAGGACCGTCGCTGGCGTTACCCTATCGCGAAGGGAAATGGAGTGTCTGAAGTGGGCGGCTCGCGGAAAGACGGCGTGGGAGATCGGCCGCATCTTGGGAATCAGTCGGCACACCGCAGCCTATCATCGGGATAACGCCAGGAATAAGCTTGGTGTGAAGACGGCTATTCAGGCAGCCGTTCGGCTTGCACTATCCAGGCCATCTCTCTTCACCTGATCTCCGAAACCTGGGCACATACACAGGTTGTTTCAACTCCGGCCTTTGCCTTCAATCGCAGGTGCTATCCATGCGAGGAGAAGGCTATCATGTTGCAGTTGATCACCCCGGATTGTTACGCTGAGTTCAGCGACGAACTCGAGCAGATGCATCGCTTGCGGTATCGCGTTTTCAGGGATCGACTTGATTGGGACGTTTCGTTCAGCGGCGGCTTTGAGGTCGATCCGTTTGATGCGCTTCGTCCCCATTACCTATTGCTGCGTGCGGCCGCCGGACGCATCGACGGCTGCGTGCGCCTATTGCCGACTACAGGACCGACGATGATGCGTGATAACTTCTTCGCTCTTCTTGCCGACCGTCCAGCGCCGGAAGATCGACGTGTTTGGGAAAGCAGCCGTTTTGCGCTTGATCTGCCGCCTTCCGCGCCCAAACAGGCGGGCATCGCAATTGGCACCTACGAGCTGTTTGCCGGAATGGTCGAGTTTGGTTTGTCACGCGGTCTGCGCAGCATCGTCACCGTAACCGATCTGCGCATAGAGCGGATTTTGCGTCGCGCCGGCTGGCCACTTGAACGGTTGTCCGATCCGCAAACAATTGGCAACACACGCGCCGTTGCCGGATATCTCGACGTCTCGAGAGAGAGCTTGGAAGCCCTCCGTCGCAATGGCGGGCTCAAGGGCCCGATCCTGTGGACCCCGGTCATTTAAGACCGCCTGAGCCTGCACTCCAACCCTTTCTGGAAATGATGCAATGGACGAAACAAGACCTGGCCCTGCTTGGCCGGACAGGCAAGATGATCGTGCCTATGGCTATGTCGACCAGCTCACCAGCCGAGGCTGGGCCTGGGAATTCCTCAGGCGCAATCCGGACTTCCAAAAGGATCTGGCGAACGCGCTACGCGGTGCCGAACGCACGAACGCCCGGTCCATGGACATTATCAGCCTGGCTTCGAATACTGTTGATCTCTCGCGCTGGGGCCTTCTGTTTTGCAAGCTCAAAAGGAACTGATGCGAGCGTCTTTTGGTGCCCCTGCCAATGTCCGCATGTTTTGCCCGTTGTGGCCGAAACGGCGGCGCGGCCGCGCGGGGTCGACTTGCTTGATCTCGCCCGGCACTCCTGCCGCATCTCCATGCTCGTCACGCGGGACGGGCATCAGCACCTCCTAGTCGAGGACAGTGGCAGGAGCTTGCAGCTGGCTGCTTCCGGCGTCAGCATCCTCGAACCTGTGCGATTGACATCCTCGGTCCTCTGGTCGCCAGAGGAACTGAAGCAGCGCCTGAACGCGTTGGAATGTCTGAACAGCCTCTGTTGGACCGGCAGGCTGCAATCAGGATTCTTTCCGACCGAGCCCCGTAGCTCGCGGTTGCGCCGAGTCTTACATGCCCTCGACGGCTTCATCGCTGGCGTATCACACCGCGAAATCGGCCTTGCTCTCTTCGGCAGAGCCCGTGTCGAGCAGGACTGGGCCGACCCCGGTGACCATCTTCGAGACAGCGTCCGCCGTGCAGTCAGACGCGGGCGCTCGCTAATGAACGGTGGTTATAAGCGTCTTCTTCTATAACGCCACCATCAGGCCTTTTGGCGGCCAGAGAACAGCTCCTTGTACCCCGCCACCACCAGCCAGTGGGCGCGCGCCAGATGGCTGCGAACCGCCCTTTGGGCGCGCGCTGGCTCTTGCACCGGATCGATTCCCAATATCGCCTGGGCCATCTCTTCTTCGCTGGCATTGCCGGCGCATGCATCTAAGAGCTTCAAATATGTCGTGAAGTGCTCATCGTCGTAAGAGGTCAGGCTCTCCGCCCATGGGACCTCGTCGGCAACAGCAGGTTTGAGCAATCTGTCTACCATTTCATCTCTCGCCGTAAGACCTATCCCGCGCCGCGCAGACTTTGACCGCACAATATCCTAAAATAGGATAATCCGAAACTGGGATTAGTCCATGAGCCGGTTCCTTCTTGGCCCGGTTCGTCTGATGCCGAAATCACTTCGATCAGCTCGCCAGCGCCGGCTGCTACAACGGCTGATTGCGGGGCGCAAAACCAAAGGGGTCACCCAGACCAAGGTTGCTGATATGCTGGGCCGCCCACAATCCTTCGTGGCCAAGTACGAGGGTGGTGAACGTCGGCTGGACGTCATTGAGTTTCTCGACGTCGCCGAGGCTCTCGATATCGATCCTTGTGAGCTTCTGGCACAAATGCGTCGCTGTCGTGACCTGTAGATGGCGTTGCGCTTTGTTTGGCTGTCAAACTTCACGATTTACGTCCTTGAGTTCACGGCTCAGCGGGATTTGCCCTCGCGAAAATGATGCCGTGCAGCCGCTCCCCTTTGTTGCCTCTGATATTTGTAGAGAATACTCCGTGGTGAAATCCTCGACAAGAGGGTGGCTTCTCGTGCATGGAAATCCGAGAGGTCTTTGCCCGCAATCTGCGTAGGCACCGTCAAAAAAAGAAACTGTCCCAGGAAGCGCTGGCGCATGAAGCTGGCGTCGACCGAACATATGTCAGCGCACTTGAGCGCTCGGTCTATGCCGCCAGCATTGATACTGTGGCAAAACTCGCCAGAGTGCTTGGAATCGAGCCGGCCGATTTACTCAACCCTCATTCTGAATAGATCTGGAAGGAAGGACGAAACCGCGGTTGATGAGACTCGGCCTAAGGTTTCCAGGCATTTTTATGCTGCTGACAGGAGCGTCCGCGCGCCTTACAGCGCGCACCGGGTGCTCGTGAACCGAGCCCGCTTTTCTTCGGCAAGCTCAGGCGGTCTCGGCCATTCGGCTTCGCCCCTTGGCGTGGGCAGCCCT
>NZ_JAMYKW010000120.1:0-7405 GCF_040317555.1 Mesorhizobium sp. M1406
TTCCGTTCGAAGCGACCAATGAGGCTCTGGCCTATGTCGAGACAGGACGTGCCAAGGGCAAGGTGGTCATCAAGGTCAAATAGCAACTCAGCTGCGAAAGAGCCTCAGCCGCGCCGGGCCGCGTCGATCGCCGCGACGTCTATCTTCTTCATGTCCATCATAGCATCGAACGCACGCTTGGCTTCGCCGCCGCCGGCGGCCATCGCCTCGGTCAGTGTGCGCGGGGTGATTTGCCAGGACACGCCCCATTTGTCCTTGCACCAGCCGCACGCGCTTTCCTGGCCGCCATTGCCGACAATGGCATTCCAGTAGCGGTCGGTTTCCTGCTGATCGTCAGTGGCGATCTGGAACGAGAAGGCCTCGCTTTGCTTGAACGCGGAGCCGCCGTTCAATCCGATGCAGGGAATGCCGGCGACGGTGAATTCGACCGTCAACACATCGCCCTTCTTGCCGGATGGATAGTCGCTCGGCGCACGGTGAACGGCGCCTACCTTGGTGTCTGGAAAGGTCTCTGCGTAGAAGCGAGCCGCGGCCTCCGCGTCCTTGTCGAACCAGAGGCAAATTGTGTTCTTCGGCGTCTTTGGCATTGCGTGTTCCTTTCGATCTGAAGCCGGGTTTCCGTCGGGTCCCACCCACGCTCTTGTGACATAGGTCGCCGACCGTCTCTCGCCACCCTGGCGGAAGCAAGCCGCCAAGCGCTACCGACCGCTTCGCGTCATAGTCCTCAGTGGGTCGCCGTTTCTCCTCGTCAGGCAGAGATCAGCCCAGAAGATTGCGTGCCGTGCGCATGAAGATCCTTGAGCCGATCGGGATCAGGTCGTCGGGAAAATCATAGTCCGGATTGTGCAACGCAGGGTGCCGCTCGCCCGCACCCAGGAAGAACATCGCCGATGAAGCGCTGTGGCCGAACAGGCCGAAGTCTTCCGAGGCGCGCATCGGCAGGGCTTCTTCGCCGTGCGCGACGCCCTCTTCATTGAGCGCGCGTTGCAGGTGCGCCACCGCGTCCGGCGCGTTGACGCTTGCGACGAAGACCTCGTGATAGTCCCACTGGGCAGCGAGGCGATGCTCGCCGGCAATCTTCGCGACCAGCGCCTCGGCGGCGGCGCACAGGTCTGCCATGCGCTCGTCGCGCCGGGTTCGCAGCGTCGCCCACACTTCGGCATGACCAGGCGCGATGCCGAACACGGCTTCGCCCATCGCGGCATGGGTGACGGTGACCATGCTGAAGTCGTCATCGGCGAAGGTTCCGCGCCCGAGCGCGGGCAGGGCCGGCATCAGTTGGCTGATCGCCAGCATCGGCGAGACGCCGGTCTCCGGCATCGACGAATGCGCGGTCTTGCCCTCCAGCCCGACGCGCATGCCGCGTGAGGCACAGTTGACCACGCCGGGTTTGAGCCGCACCTCGCCGAACGGCACGCCGGGCAGATTGTGCAGCGAGAAAGCGAAATCCGGCGCGATCTCGCCGAAGCGGGGATCGGCGACGACGCCGGCCGCCCCGTTGCCGGTTTCTTCCGCCGGCTGGAACATCAGCACGATGCGGCCGCTTGCAGGCCTCTCGCGCCCCAGCTGGCGGCCGAGGGACGCCAGGATCGCCGTGTGTCCGTCATGGCCGCACATATGCGACTTGCCCGGCACGCGCGACGAATGCGGCACGCCTGAAAGCTCCTCGATCGGCAAGGCATCGAGTTCCGAGCGGAACAGCACCGTCGGTCCAGACCTGCCGCTGTCGTATATGGCCGCGACGCCGTGGCCGCCCAATCCAGTCAGCACCTTGTCCGGTCCCGTATCGGCGAGGAAGTCGACGACCTCTTTTGCCGTCTTCTCTTCTTCGTTCGAGGTTTCCGGATGCTGGTGCAACTGGCGCCGCCACGCGGTCAATTCGACGATGTCTCGATTGGTCAGAGTCATGCTTTTTTAGCCTCCGCTGCATTCTGACACGCCCGGATGCGGCGTGTCAGAATGCGATGACGAGTATCGACAAATGGCCGCGCCTGCCACACTCCAATCCTCAGGCTTTAGCGGGCCAGAAAATGCGGCGCATCCCACGAATGGTCTTAGCGCACGCGGCTGGGGCACAGGGCTTTGAACTGGTCCAGCGTATAGTCGTATCCGGAAGCGCCCGAGCCATCCAGCACCACGTTTTCGTCGGTGTCCGATATCAGGTAATCCGTCGTCGCGCCTGCGTCGGGATTGCGGCCCTGGAAGAACATGTTCGCGCCGTAGAAGGTGGTGAATTTTCCGGTCCTGCAATTGGCTGATATCTCAAGATGCAAGGGCGTCTGCAACTCCTTGGCAATGCACTCCTCGGTCACCTTGCCAACATAGTCGCGGCAGAAGGCGGTCGCATTCCGCCTTGTGTGCTTGGCCACGATCCTGGCATCGGAGGACCCGATGCCGGATGTCTTGACGATGGTGACCTCCATTCCCACCCTGGAACCGTAGTAGAGAGTTCTGGCCTCCGCCGATGTGGCCAGAATCAAAGCGGACAGCACGAGCAGCAAACGTTGCATGAAAGACCTCCCTTTGACCGGGAAGGATTCCCGCGCACCATCGTTCGGTCAACCCTCAATACGCGGCCGCCGCTGGCGCCGCGCTCCAGTCTATTGATTGATTTCGGGTTCGACGAGCCTTGCCAGGTTTCTGAGCGATTCCTGCCAGCCGAGATAGCAGGCCTCGACCGGAATGACGTCCGGAATGCCGGCCTGGGTGATGTCAACCTCGGTGCCGACCGACACCTTTTTCAAGACGACGGTCACCTGGATCTCGCCGGGCAGATTGGGGTCGTCGAACCTGTCGGTGTAGAGGAGGCGTTCGCCCGGAACGAGTTCGAGATACTCGCCGCCGAAGGAATGGCCGTCGCCGGTGGTGAAGTTTCGGAAGGACATCTTGAACGTGCCGCCGACCTTTGCCTCGAGGTGATGGACCGTGCAGGTGAAGCCGTTCGGCGGAAGCCACTTCGCCAGCGCGTCCGCTTCAACGAATGCGCGATAGGCTTTCTCCGGGCTGGTCGTCAGAACGCGATGCAAACGTACGGTGCCGGGCATATGCTGGATCCTTTCATGGTTGTTTGTTCAGTGCCCAAAGGACGAACGAGGCGGGGCCAGTCCGACATAGGCTCTCGAATTTTTTAAGGCGCCTGGCCGCGGCCTGTCCGGCTGGCGCATGAGCGCGGTGCTGTTCAACCCCGCGCCCCCGACCAATGGTCGGCTATTCGATCTAATTTCTTTGCAAGCCGTTAATGCGGCCATGCTGTTAATCAGCATTTGCTAATGTTCAATTCGAATCTGGGATACGCCATGACCAAGAATCTCGGCAACGCACGTTATATGCCGCCAAAGGACGCCAAGGTCTCCGTGTTCAGCAAGGCCGCACCAGCTCTGTTCCCGTTGGTCGTGGCGGCACTGGGCTACATGATCGGCAAGCAGTTCTTCGGCCTCTAGGCTCGAAAATCAGTCTCCTGTGAAAGGGTAGATCAGGCGCCGATCTCGGTAACCGCCTCTGCCCTGGCCTCCGCGGAGCCGATACGCTCAAAAACGCCTCGGCGGACTGACCATCACAACGTGCGGGCCGTCATTTGCGTTGCAGCCGGCTGTCGCCAGCGTCAAACATGGACGTCGCCGAAGGAAAGTTCGCCGTCGTCGCCGGCCGCGAAGAAGGCAATGGCGAACAGCCCGACATAGAATGCCGCAACAATTGCCACGATCGCCACACCGGGAATCGGGCCAAGGGCAGCGCTGTCGACGGCCTCGCGAAGCGAGCCGACAAAGCCGGTCCTGACACCTACGGCCTGAAGGCTGGGGGTCGATATCTTCACCACCCAGGCCAGCAGCAGGATCAGGAAGAGATAGAGGTAATTTCGCCGCAGGCGGCGCGCCAGCGCGACACGCTGCGACAGCAGGAATTTCGGCGCGCGCAGACCTTCGCCGACGATGAGCAGCCAATCCGAGGCGAAGTCGGGTTGGGGGGAGAAGATCTGTGCGAAATAGTGGCGCTCGAACTGACGCACGCGAGCCCGATAGAAATCGAAGAACCGATAGCGGCGCGCCTCGATCCACAGCAGCAGCAGGATCAGCAGCATGGCGAAAAGCAGCACGCCGTGATGGGCGCTGGCCGTCGACAGCGACACCGACAGCATGGCGGCGACAACGGTGATCGCCCAATTGCTCGTACGGTCGAGGCGGTCGCGCCAGCCGGCCATGCGCGCAATCTCCGCGCGGTGGAAATGCGACATCACGGTGACCAGTTCACTTGGCGAAAGCGATCTGCCGATGGGCGTTGCCGGCGCATCGTTCATGGCGCCCTCCAACCAGATAAAACGCCTCGCACGTGATCTCGTTCCGCGGCGTCCGGAATGGCCGAGGGATTTCGCACCGGCCGGCGGGCCCCCGCCACCGCGGTCAACGATCACATTGCATTGCCGGGTCTTGACCCCACCGCGACGAACCCCAAATCGATCATACCGGTGCCGACGCGGGTGCCGGCTTCATGGCGGCGCCGCGTTGGCCGATGGCGTTGTGACCATCGAACTCGGGCACCAGCCGGAGGCGATGAAGGCGCGCGAGACCGGTCCGGGGCGCTTCCCAGGTGGAGCGGATCGGACCAGAAGGGAGCGAAAACAGCAAGCGCAAATGGGGTCTGGGTCAGACGGCGCATTGTCCCCGGAGCATGGCAGCAAGAGCATGTAAACGAACCAAACAGGATCAAGAAAGGAACAAATGCAATGACCATTCGTGATCTAATGCCATGGAGCCGCGACACCAACCAGGCTCCGACCCTCTTTCGCGACCGCGACCCGTTCATGAGCCTGCATCGCGAGATGAACCGCCTTGTCGACGACATGTTTCGCGGCTTCGGTTCACGGCTTCCGTCCATGTTCTCTTCGGCCGGCGGTAGCTGGCCCAGCGTGGAAATCTCCGAAACGGACAAGGAGATTCGTGTGACGGCCGAAATACCCGGCATGGAGGATAAGGACATCGAGGTGTTGCTCGATGACGGCGCCCTGACGTTGCGCGGTGAAAAACACGCCGAAACCGACGACAAGGAGCGTCAGTTCTCCGAGCGGTTCTACGGCCGTTTCGAACGTCGCATTCCGATCGGCTTCGAAGTCGAAGAGGGCAAGGTCGCGGCCGATTTCCGCAACGGCGTGCTGTTCGTCACTTTGCCGAAGTCCGAAAAGGCGCAGAGCAGGACAAAGCGCATCCCCATCGGCGGCAAGAGCACCAAACACTAGAACAGATCAGCCGGGCGAGCACGTCGCGCACGCCCGGCATCAGTCACCGGATTTCGCGCCGGTCACATGGACCTTGAGAATCCCGCTGCCTTGGGCAACATGGCGGTGATGGGCGGGGCGCGAAAATGAACAAGCCGATTTCTGCCGTTTCGCCGCGCAAGGCGCCGATGGCGCTGAGCGAGGAACTCGTCGCCCGCACGATGCGCGCCGTCGAGGATGCCGGGCCGACACCGGGCATGGTTCACATGACCGACGCCGACTATGCGCGTATCCGCGACGAGGTGCTGGCATCGGCCCCAGCGGGGCCGGCAAAACTGTTTGCCTATGGCTCGCTGCTGTGGAAACCGGTCGGCGAGGTGAGGGGCGGCGAACGGGCGGTGGCGACGGGGTGGCATCGGTCCTTCTGTTTCACAGTCAAGCGCTTTCGCGGCACGGTCGAGCAGCCCGGCCTGATGATGGCGCTCGATCGTGGCGGCCAATGCCAGGGCATGGTGTTCGAGATCGCCGAACCTATTGCGGCCAATCTCGAAGTGCTGCTGCGCCGCGAGATGACCGTCCTGCCCGCCGTCAACGTGCCGCGCTGGCTGCAGGTCAGGACAGGCGACGGCCTATGCCGCGCGCTCGGCTTCGTCGTCGATCCCGCCAATCCGCGCTATGCCGGCAAGTTCGACAAGCAGGTGATCGCGGCGACGCTGGCGAGAGCCGTCGGCCATTGGGGTTCGGGCGCGCAATATCTGTTCGAGACCATCCGCCACCTCGACGCGTGCGGCATCCGCGACCGTAATCTTTGGGAGTTGCAGGCGTTGGTGGCCGAGGAGATACGAGGCGTACAGGCCAAGGATGCTTGAGGCCAAAGCACTTTGCGAAGCAAAGCAGTGATTTCGGAAGTCGAAGTAGCGAGAATTTAATGAATTGAAAATAGTTCTGCCACCAACGATGACTTGAACACCGGCGCCAGACCCGGTGCGCGTGGGCCAAAGATGCGGTTGCGAGTTGGCGTCGGGTTTGCGGAGAGTGTTGATGAAGAGCTTTGGGGCCATGTTAGCGGGCTATGGTGGCTTTGGGCCGGGTTTCAATTTTCTACGCATTGCGCTGGCTTTTTCCATTGTTTTCTATCACGTTCTCACCAATTCCGACCACTGGGAGCTGGCGCACGGTCCGGTGCTGTGGTTCCTTGAATACAGCCTGGTGCCGATGTTTTTCGCCCTCAGCGGCTTTCTGATCACCGCCAGCGCCCAACGTCTCAGCCTGCAAGATTTCCTGGTCAATCGCGTCCTGCGCATCGTCCCGGCGCTCGCGGTTGATATTCTGGTGTGCGCCTTCATCATCGGTCCAGCCGTCACCACTCTGCCGCTAGCCGACTATTTCACCAATGTAGGGTTCTTCGGCTATATGCTGAACATTATCGGCTGGGTGCATTTTCAACTGCCAGGTGTGTTCACAGGCCACCCGGTGCCGCAGGTCAACGGCGCGCTGTGGACCATTCCATGGGAGATAGGCTGCTACACAATCATGTCAGTCATGATGGTGACAGGTGGGGTGCGGCGGGCGGTGGCGACCGTCCTGCTGCTAGCGGTCTTTGTCCTCGCGGGCCTTGCGGTCGAGCCTTTCGCGTCCGCCGGGGCAGGGAACGCCTCAGGCCTACATACGCTCTTCGTCGGCCGCGGCGCCCATCTCATCACGGCCTTCCTGTGCGGCATCCTCGCGTATCAGTTGCGCGACAGGATCCCGATGAGCAGGATGCTGTTTGGTGCCTGCATTGCCGTTGCGGCGTCCGCCATACTCCTGCTTGAAACGAGCGCAACCGAAAGTGTTGCATACCGGCTGGTCCTGATGCCGGTCCTTACCTACATAACGATATACGCCGGCGTTTCGCGCCTGATGTTACCGAGGATTCTGGAGGGCGGCGATTATTCTTATGGCGTATATCTCTACCACATGCCCTTCATCCAGCTCGCTATCCTGGTCGGGCCGCCGATCCTCGTCGGCACGGTAGTCGGCATTGTCACGCTGACTTTGACGGTAGGTATCATCGTCCTCTGCGTCGCCGCAATCTCATGGCACTTGATTGAGAAGCCCGTCCTGTCGCTTAGAGCGGGATGAAATTACGGTGAGTCGATAAGGGATTCCCAAATCGATTGGAATTTGATTCAACCTTCTGGCTGGAGCTGGAGG
>NZ_JAMYKW010000121.1:0-7356 GCF_040317555.1 Mesorhizobium sp. M1406
TGCCTAGGGTAAGTCTTTGTCGCAGAAGCATTTTCCCTGATTCGGAGCCCCGATGCACCTCAACTCTGTGAGATATTCGGGCTAGTCGTCAGCACGGTTCTTGTTCGTGTTGTCGCCCGGATGAGGAAGTGGTGCGTCGCCGCCGTGTCACGGCGTTTGCCTGTCCGGGCCTGCCCTCGTGCTGATAATGGCAAAGCGACGGGATCGTTCCGAAAGGCGTCGAATAGTCTTCTCGCCAAGTGGCTCGGTTCGGCTTAGCGCTGCTGCCGCCTGATCTTCGGAGCCTTGGTGCCCTTCGAACGCCCGGCGACCGCCGGACTGGCGCCGGATGCTTTTTCCGTCGCGGTACCCGGCGTGGCTTGCCTCGGCGGGTTCTGTCCGTCCGACTGGTGGGTTCGGTCTTCCACTTCGCCCATCCGACGGGTGAGCCCCACTCCGCCGGCAGGCTTCTTGTTGCCGGCCGCATCCTGGGAGAATTCATCGGATGCGTCGGCATCGGTCTTTGCCGGATACTTCGTCGCACCGGTTTCGTAGTGGGTTTTGTTCTCAGCCATGACATCTCTCCGGTTGCATGACGGATAAACATCCCGGCGGTATCCGAGTTCCAGCTCCCGGACTTGGATTCGGGAAGCGCCCAGTCGAATGAGGCTCTTCACCTTCGGCATACGGAACAGAACCACGGACCTTGCGCCTTGTGGCAATTCCAACCGGGCAAAGGGCTTGCCGTCCAGAGGGGATCGGAACTCACCACTGAAACGCCGCCCGTCCAAGGGCAAGCAGACCGATCTCCGATTCCCGTTACCCTCGCACCGCCAGCCGGACAGGCGCAGGGCAGCCGATTTTTCCCGCCCCAGCGACGAGATGTGTAGCAACCCTTACTGCAGCAATCCCTTGACGATGCCGCTCGCCTTGCCGAAATCCATCTGGCCGGAATATTTCTGCTTCAGCGCGGCGATCACCTTGCCCATGTCCTTCTGGCTGGCCGCGCCTGTCGCCGCGATCGCCTCGCGCGCCGCGGCCTGGATGGCGGCATCGTCAAGCTGCGCCGGCAGGAAGGCGCGGATGATCTCAATCTCGCCGCGCTCCTGCGCGGCCAGTTCGGGCCGTTTGCCGTCGTCGAATGCCTTTGCCGATTCCTCGCGCTGCTTCACCATCTTGGCCAGGATCTGCAGGATTTCCTCGTCGCTGGCCGGCTCCTTGCCCGAACCGCGATTGGCGATGTCGCGGTCGTGAATGGCGGCCTGGATCAGCCGCAAAGTCGGCAGCCGGTGCTTGTCCTGCGCCTTCATCGCGCTCTTCAGGGATTCGGCGATTTTGCCGCGCATGGTGCATTCTCCTTCGATCGGCGCGGACAATAGCGCCGGGGGCGAGCCAACGCAAACCCAGAAATGCCAGGGCAAGCCTCTGATATTGCTAGATGAAATAAATCGAAGCCGCATTTCGCATGATCATTGACCGCCCTGCCCCCTTCCCCTATGTACTGGGCCTTGCATGAACTGAAGCTTGACTGCGTGGAAGCCGCGAAATCGCTGCTTGACGCCGTTTGCTGCGCGGATGGCCCGCCGGGCCGTTGAGCCACGCAGCTTGATAGGAGTGCCGCCATGGCCGAGATGACGCCCGCCTCGACGCCCGCCTGGGCAATCGAAAAGCCGACCGCCCTGCTGGTGCTGGCCGACGGCACCGTCATCGAGGGTCGCGGCCTCGGCGCCACCGGTTCCGCCGTCGCCGAAGTCTGTTTCAACACGGCACTCACCGGCTACCAGGAAATCCTCACCGACCCGTCCTATGCCGGCCAGATCGTCACCTTCACCTTCCCGCATATCGGCAACATCGGCACCAATGACGAGGACATCGAGGACCTCAACCCGGTCGCCCGCGCCGGCGCCGTCGGCGCCGTCTTCAAGGCCGATGTCACCAACCCGTCCAACTATCGCGCCGGTACCGGACTCGACCAGTGGCTGAAGAAGCGCGGCATCGTCGCCTTGTCGGGCATCGACACCCGCGCGCTGACCGCGCTGATCCGCGAAAAGGGCATGCCCAACGCCGTCATCGCCCATGCGCCCGATGGCGTGTTCGACCTCGATGATCTGAAGCGTCGCGCCGCTGCGTGGTCCGGCCTGATCGGGCTCGATCTCGCCAAGGAGGTCACGTCGGGCCAGTCCTCGGTCTGGCGCGAGACGCCATGGGTGTGGAACGAAGGCTTTGGCGAACAGGCCGAGCCTTCGATGCACGTCGTCGCCATCGACTACGGCGTCAAGCGCAACATCTTGCGCCTGCTCGCCGGCCTCGGCGCCAGGGTCACAGTCGTGCCAGCCAAGACCGGCGCCGAAGAAATCCTCGCCATGCAACCGGACGGCATTTTTCTCTCCAACGGTCCCGGCGACCCGGAGGCCACAGGCGACTATGCCGTCCCGGTTATCCAGGACCTGTTGAAGACCGACATTCCGGTGTTCGGCATTTGCCTCGGCCACCAGATGCTGGCGCTGGCGCTGGGCGGCAAGACCGCCAAGATGCATCAGGGCCATCACGGCGCCAACCATCCGGTCAAGGACCACACCACCGGCAAGGTCGAGATCGTCTCGATGAACCACGGCTTTGCCGTCGATGCCGACTCGCTACCGTCAGGCGTCGAGGAAACCCACGTCTCGCTGTTCGACGGTTCGAACTGCGGCATCACGCTCACCGGCCGGCCGGTGTTCTCGGTCCAGCATCACCCCGAGGCATCGCCCGGCCCGCAGGATTCGCACTATCTGTTCCGCCGCTTCGTCAACCTGATCCGCGAAAAGCGAGGCGAGGAATTGCTGGCCGAGCGGGCCTGACCCGTCAGCGCTGCCCCCAACGCCCTGCCGGGCACTTCCTTCTGAGACGGGGCCTCATATCTGTGCTCCATCTTCGGCGACGCCGGTAGTGACATTTGTGCGCGCCGCCGGCCTCGCCACTTTCGTCACGAAGACGATGAGCGCCAGCGTCAGGAAGCACGCTCCGAGCAAATAGGGCGCGCCGCCGAAGGTCACGGGCGCGTTCGGCCCGGTGAACCAGGAAAAGATCGCCGTATAGAGCAGTGGCGTGATGATCGAGGTGATCGAGAAGATCGAAGTCATCGCGCCCTGCAATTCGCCCTGCGCCGAAGGCGGCACCTTGGCTGCGGCGAGGCTCCTCAGCGGCGGGTCGGCCAGCGCTTCCAGACAGCCGACGACGATCACCGCATAGATCATCCAGCCCTGCGACGCGAACGCGTAGCCGAAGGCGCTGAGTGCCGTGAAGGCAAGACCGATGACCGCCGTCCTCCACTCGCCAAGCCGGGGGATCACGCGCGGCAGCACCGTCGCCATGACGATCGCGCCGCACAGGCCGAAGGCGCCGAGCGAGAAGCCGATCTGCTGCTCGCTCCAGCCATAGCGATAATTGGAAACGAACGACCAGACCGCCGGATACATCATGTGTCCGAGCGTCATCAGAAAAAAGGCGAGCCCGATCCAGCCGATGCCCTGATATTGGCGCATCTGGAGGAGCGTGCCGACCGGATTGGCGCGCTTCCACTCGAAGCGGCGGCGATGCTTGTCGTCGAGCGTTTCCGGCAACAGGAACAGCGCGATCAGGAAATTCACGAAGGCGAGTCCGGCAGCGAAATAGAACGGCACGCGCGGCCCGAACGTGCCGAGCAACCCGCCCAGGACCGGCCCGATGACGAAGCCGACGCCGAAGGCAATGCCGAGCAGGCCGAAATTCTTCGCCCGGTTCTCATCGTTCGAAATGTCGGCGATGAAGGCGGATGTCGTCGAATAACTGGCGCCCGAAATGCCGGCCAGCACACGGCCGATGAACAGCATCGGGTAGGACCAGGCCACGGCGCAAATCAAATTGTCGATGGAAAAGGTCAGCACCGAGGCAAGCAGGATCGGCCGCCGCCCGAACCGGTCACTCAACCCGCCCATGATGGGCGCGAAGAAGAACTGCATGGCCGCATAGACGAAGAACAGCCAGCCGCCTTCGATCGCCGCTTCGCTGATGCTGACCCCGGTCAATTCCCTGAGATAGGCCGGCAGCACCGGCATGATCATGCCGAAGCCGATGATGTCGAGCAGCAGCGTGGTGAAGACGAGCGCAAGGCCCCGTCTGGCGGTTTTGGGGTCGATCATGACGGCTCAGGCTCCCGTGATCGCCCTGGGGCGCAGGCGGACGCACCTTATAGGCGAGTCCGCCGTAAGGAACAATGCGGGAACAGATCGGATTCTTTCATCCTGACAGCCCCTGACGGCGCCTTGGCCGTCAGGTCAGCGCCCGGAAGCGGCTATTCAAATTGGCCCGCTCAGCGTGTTGCAATCCGAAAGCTTGCCGCTTTTGTAGCCGCGCGCCAGCCAGGTCTGCCGCTGCTGCGAGGTGCCGTGGTTGAAGCTTTCCGGCACGACATAGCCCTGCGCCTTCTTCTGCAGCGTGTCGTCGCCGATCTGCTTGGCGGCGTTCAGCGCGCTTTCGATGTCGCCCTGCTCCAATATGCCTTTCTGGTCGGTGTAATGCGCCCACAAGCCGGCGAAGCAGTCTGCCTGAAGCTCGATGCGCACCGACATCTGGTTGGCCTCGACCTCGCCCATGCTTTGCCGCATCTGGTTGAACTTGGACATGATGCCGGTCAGGTTCTGCACGTGGTGGCCGATCTCATGCGCGATCACATAGGCGCGGGCGAATTCGCCAGAGGCGCCGAATTGCTGATCGAGCTGCTGGAAGAACGTCATGTCGAGATAGACCTTGCGGTCGCCGGGGCAGTAGAACGGTCCGGCCGCCGCGGAGGCAAAGCCGCAGGCCGAGCGGACCTGGCCGCTGAACAGTACCAGCTTCGGATCCTCATAGGTCAGGCCCTGCGATTTGAAGATGCCGGTCCAGGTGTCCTCGGTCTCGGCCAGCACGGTCGCCACGAACTGCTTCATCTCGTCATTGGCGGGCGTACCCGCGCCGCTGTCCTGGCCACCGCCGCTGTTGTCGGTGATCAGGCCACCGCCGCCGTCGCCACCGCCCAGGATCGTCGATGGATCGAATCCGAAATACCATCCAGCCAGCACCACCAGGATGACGAGGAAGATGCTGCCGCCGCCGCCGGCGCGACCGCCAATCGGAATGCGGAACTGGCCGGGGCTGCCGCCGCCGAGCCCGCCGCCGCTGTCGCTGCGGTCGTCCTCGACATTGTCACTCTGACGACGGCCCTTCCAGAGCATGGCAACTCCTCGTGCTGCGAATTTCCCCGCTGTTCCGGGGCTCAACCCAACAAACAATTATCCCAATGATTGCGGCAAGTCACAGCATTTTTCCAGACTGCGGCGGTGCTGGCATGGCGGCCCTCACCACTCTAGCCGAGAGTGCGCAAGGCCTGTAGCATTGCCCGCAATGGGGGATGTGTTGGGCTTGAGGACGATCGGTTCGTTTCTGTCGCTGATTGCGGCGTTGTTTTGTCTCGGCACGCCGGCCGCCGGCGCGGTGACGCTCGATTCCAGCGTCGCCGTCACCGATCCCGCCAGCTTGCAGGCGCTGGAGCGCGGCGGCCTGTCGATCAGCCGCCTGCTCGGACCCGCACTCGGCCTCACCCGCGAGGTCGACAATCGCGGCCTGTTTTCGGTGCCGGCGCTGGCCACGGTGCGCGACACCGTCAAGCAACAGATCACCGACGAGCCGAAGACCAGCCCGGACCCTTATGTTGCGGCCATGGCGAAATCGAAGGACACCAGCCAGAAATTCAATCCAAAATACATCAACGACGACGGCTCGACGCTCGACCTGACCGGCGTCGTCAACCGCATGGATCGCGGCTATCTCGGGCACACTGAATGCGGCGAGATCCGGCTGATCTACCGCTTCCACTATTCGGTCGCGGAAAAGCCGGTCAAGGGAAAGGCTGGCCAGCGCATTTCCTCGCGCCTGCCGCTGACCATGAGCCTGGTGTTCAACGCCAAACCCAGGCGGGCGCAAGCCCGCGCCTCGAAGGATTTGCCAAGCGCCACCGATGTGTCCTGCGCCGATGTCGCCCGGCGCTGGCTGGCTGCCGGGAAACAGGACCTGCCGCCCGATCAGCTTGCCGCCTGGCTGCGCTCCGACGAGGGGCCGCTGTCGGGTGCCATGCTGAATTCCGCGCAGATCATGAGGCTGGAACTCAACATGCAGGTGCTTCGGCTGTCGGCCTCGACACGGCGCGATTTCGGCGGCCACGCCGAGTACCTGCTGAAGATCTTCAAATGGGATCCGGCCAGCTCGACATTTTACGAATCGAAGATGGAAAACCAGATCGATCGGACCACAGTGCTGGCCGACAGGCCGTCCTTCGCCAAATGGCTGCTCACCGACCGTAACATCCACGAGCTCGATCATGGCCGGCTGGTCATCGACGAAAAATTCCTGGCCAAAAGCGCCGTTTCCGTCGCGCCTGGCGGCCTCAGCCGGTCGCAGAACAACATCGCCCATGGGCTGGTCGACGATGCCGATATCGACACGGCGCTGAAGGACTATGTCGCCAGGGGCAACACGCTCGCCACCATCAAGTCGGTGGCCGGCTTCGAATTGCGCCTCAACGAGATGAGCTGCACCGGCTGCCACCAGACGCATGGCATTGCCGGCTTCCACTACACCGGCGCCGATCCGGCCAGCGAGCCGCGCCGCAACGCCGTCTTCGTGCCGGGCTCGGCCGTCTTCTTCGGCGACCTGCCTCGCCGCCGCGCCATCGTCGAGCAGTTCGCCGCCGGCGGCCACCCCGACTTTACGCGCGGCTTCGCCGCCCGTCCGGACGCGAAATATGCCGAGGCACTGAAGGGGACCGACCTCTACAATGGCTGGGGCTCGATCTGCTATCGCGGCGAGGACCTGAGTTTCAAGGCCTGGACCTGCGGCGCGGGCCTGCGCTGCGCCGGCGTCCATGAAAGCACCATCCATCCGGGCTTCGGCACCTGTGTCAGCGAAGCCGGCACGGCGGTCGGCGACCCTGTCGAGTTCGGCGAGATCAAGATGTCGACGTGGGGCAACGACCAGTATTGCCGCCTGTCGCCGGCCACCGCCAAGGCCTGCGCCATCGACCCGGCGCGGGACAAGAAGCCGGTGGTCAAGCTCGCCGGCTATGGCGCGGCGCGCCAGCGCTACGACAATCCCGAACAGAAGACCGGTGGATTTCCCGGCGGCATGCTGCGCAAGGCGAGCTGCGACAAGCTTCCCGACGAGGCGACGTGCGGTCGTCTCGCCAAGACCGGCTTCAACGACTGCGTCGCTTCGGGCAGGGACCACAAATTCTGCACCAGGGTGTCCGAACCGGATAGATAGGTAACAGAATGGACTGATTAGATGGGTGACAGTTTTCTTCCTCGCCGGGAGGACCGGCGATGG
>NZ_JAMYKW010000122.1:0-7195 GCF_040317555.1 Mesorhizobium sp. M1406
CGCTGAGGGGCCAAAGCCCCACAGGGGCGCCGATGATCTGGTCATTCACGCCCAAGCCGCGGCCAGTGTCCGCCTGCCACTGGATTACATTTTCTGACATAACGTTATCCTTTCTGGAGTTGGAAGCCCTTGGTGTTTACCATAGAGGATTACTATCGTGGGTGACGTTTCATTAAGGATTCTGAAGCCTATTTCACCATTGTGTAATAAGCGTAATATTTGGACGCGTATTCTATTCTGGAAGGCGTTGGTGCGTGGATCATTTTTCAAGGGTTTGCCGATACGCAGGCGAGATCGCCAACGACATGATCTTCGCCCGACGCCCTACAAACACTATGCCAGCCGCCATCACCGAGTCGCGAAGGTGAAATTAAAGGTGATAAACTGTCCGGAATACGAGGCGGGCTTCGGCGGCGCGGCAGTCTGACGCTGTGGTTGACAGAAGAAGCCTTCGCCAGTTGGCATGCGCCGTGAAGAACGACCCGCGGCGCCAGCCCCGCTATTCCGATCTCGCCATCGAGGCGGCCTTGACACTGGGATGCGTGTTCGGGCTTCGTCTGCGCCAGAGCGAGGGATTGACGACCTCGCTGCTCGACCTGATGGGCCTTGATCTACCGGTTCCCGATCACAGGACGCTAAGCCGCCGGCGCAGATATGGAAACGATCGGCCAAGCGGCAGCGGCATCCCGAGGACGGTCCACTGCATGTGCTGATCGATAGCAGCGGTTGAAAGTCTACGGCGCAGGCCAATGGCTGGAAGACAAGCCGAAACGGCCGTATGTTCCCATTTGTGCAGGCTTTTTCCAGGATGTCCCTTGCCATAGTGCCTTGCGTCGCAGCGTTGGCATCGACGATTATGCGTCCGATAGCGGGCAAAGCGTTACGTGTCATCTTCGCTCAGACGGGTCTATACAATTGCGATAGACCCCGGGAGTGATGGGGGCAATCCCGATCGCGCTTGGCCGGGTGGCCCCGTCAAGACAAGATCCATGGTCCGATAGTGGCATAAATCAGCCGAACGTCTGCGATGACAAAAAAGGCTGCGAGAACGCCGTCGATCCATCGCTGCGCTTTCTGATAGACACGCGAAACCGATGGGAGCGAAAACACGATCGCGTATCCCCCGAAAATCACCACGGCCAGAAACGCACACCCCAGCATGATGACAAAGGGCATGTAGACGGGCGTACCCGGCTGCAACCCGAGAGAAATTGTTGCAATCCAGCCCATGATGGCCTTCGGATTGGCGATATGCAGGGCGATCCCGCGCCGATAGATCTTGCCCAACTCCGTGCGGGACAGCGCCGCCTCCGGCGTTGCAGAAAGGTCTTTCCCGGCAAGCGCGGAGCCGGCAAACCGTGCACTGAGATAGAGCAGATAGCAGCCTCCGATGAACTGGATGACATTGAGAGCACTCGGCCAGGCTTTCAATACCGTTGCAACGCCGGTCGAGGCGAGCACTGCCCACATCCAGGAGACAGAGACGACGCCGGCAGCCAGTGCAAGCGCTGCGACACGGCCCCGGCTCATGGCAGTATTCATGATGGCAAGATTGCTCGGCCCTGGACTGGATGCGGCCAGAATGTAGGCCGAGAACGCCATTATCAGGGGAGTGCCCTGCCCACCGAGGGATCGATGATCATGGCTATCTGCTCATCTGAATAGGCTGATCACATCGGCTGGAAGCTGCTTTAGCACTGCCAAAACCTCTGACCGCGCGTCCTCGGAAAGTGACCTGATGGGCAGGGGAGGTGAAGCATGGCAGATCTCCAATGCCTCCGCCAAAGCATAGACAACCCGCAGGCTGGAATACCGTTTAAACAGAGCCCAGAGCGGCTCGAGGCTGGCATTGATCCTGCGCGCCTCGGCCGCATCGCCCCTTTGTGCAGCCCTGACGATCTTCAAACAGGCATCGGGAAGAAGTCCGCCAATGACACTGTACCAGGTATCCGCACCTGCAATCATCGCCTCGGTGCACTGCGCGTCTCCACTGTAGCCGATCGAAAAGCCGTCTGGCACCTGTGAGCGCTGGTCCTCCAGATGGCGCTGGGTTTCGGCCGGACCAAAACCGGGGTTTTTGATGGCGACGATCCCGGGCACCCGAGACAGCCTTTCGACCAAGGCGGATGAGAAACGAAAATGCGTTGTTCCGGGATTGTCATAGATGCAAATCGGCAAACCGGATTCCAATGCGACTGTTTGGAAATGCTCGAACACTTCATCCTCGGTCAGAGGTGCGTACGACACTGCAGACAGCAAGCCGGCTGTCGCACCGATCGCTTTGGCATCCTTGGCATGTTGCACCGCTTCGTCCGTCCTCAGCGCTCCAATCCCGACCAACAAGGGAATATCAGCACCGACTTTATCGGTGGCCGCCTCAATTGCGCATTGGCGCTGTTGGCGCGACAGGAACATGTAACTGCCCGTGCTTCCCAACAGGCCGATAGAATCGACCTTTGCCTCCATCAAGCGCGCAAGAAGTTTTTCCAATGCGGGCTCATCGATATTACCGCCGCGATCAGCGGGGGTGATGGGAAACGCGGACAAACCGCGCAGGAAAGTCATGTGTCTCCAACTCTTTGGCCGTTGAACTGTAAGCCGACGGTCCGGCGTTGATGTCATTTACATTGCCAACTGGCCTTGGATATAGCGCCAGTTCTCGTCAATGTTGCCAGTCCAGTTAGCTTTTGGCGATGCGAGGTCCGGCCTCGCAAAGGGGGGAGGCGCGGGACTGTTAAATCTTTCCGACTTGGAATTCACGCTAACGTCATGCGAAATGATCTCTTGCAAGATTGTAGAAAAAAGCGGCGCCACGTACGAGGATGTCATCGTTGAAGTCATACGTCGTCGAGTGCAGCCCGGAACTGTCACCGTTGCCGATGAGCAAATAGGCACCGGGGACCTTGTTCAGCATGAACGAGAAATCTTCGCTGAACATCATGGTTCTGTCGCAAACTTTCGGAAAACGCTTTGAGATGAGATACTTATACTTACCGCCTGAATGACGCTTAAAAACCTTATCGGGACACAGTCGGGCCTTGCTCTTTGGACCGGGCCGCCGGAGCTGCTGGAGCGCGCTTCAACCGGCGCAAGCGTGCGGTCGGCAGCAAGTGGCATATGGACGAGACGTACATCAAGGTCCGCGGCCAATGGATGTACGTCGGCAAAGGGCGGACTGAATATTTCAGAATGAAGACAAGGTGTAAAAGAGCGAATACATAACGACATAAACATTTCGTTATGCGATATTGACAAAGTGCGGACCGCTGTGATTGTCTGCGGGTTGTGGTTCTCCGCACGGCGCTGCCGGAGCGGAGCTAAGAGGGAAGCCGGTGCGATGCCGGCGCTGCCCCCGCAACTGTTAGCGGCGAGCCAACCCCACTCATGTCACTGAGGCGAATACCCTCGGGAAGACGGGTAGAGGCTATGACCCCGCGAGCCAGGAGACCTGCCACGGCGAATTACGTCCACGGGCGGGGTGTCTCGGTGGCCGCTGCAACCCGGCGTTGGTGCCGGCCTGCTAGCGCCTTCCTTGTCACCGACGCCCCAACCATCGGGGTATGACATGACTGTCTCTCAGCAAATTCCTGTAGCAACGCTCGGCGTGCCGCGCATCGGTCGTCGGCGAGAACTGAAATTCGCGCTTGAAAGTTACTGGTCCGGAAAATCTTCCGCCGCCGCCCTTCTCAGGACGGCGAAGGCGCTCCGTGCCGCTAGCTGGGAGGAGCAGCACGATCGCGGCGTGTCGAGAATCCCGTCGAACGACTTCTCGCTATACGACCATGTGCTCGACACCGCAGCCATGGTCGGCGCCGTTCCATCCCGTTACGGCTGGAATAGCGGCGAGGTCCCACTTGACATCTACTTCGCAATGGCGCGCGGCAACCAGGGTCAGACGGAGGGTTGTGGACACGCTGGTCACCAGCAGGCGGCTCATGGGCCTGATGTAACCGCGATGGAAATGACCAAGTGGTTTGACACCAACTATCACTACATTGTGCCGGAACTCGACGATGATCAGACGTTCGCCCTCTCGTCAACGAAACCGGTCGATTACTTCCTCGAGGCTAAAGCTCTCGGCATTCACACACGCCCAGTCATCCTTGGACCCATCACCTTCCTCAAGCTGGCGAAATCGCCTGCCGAAGGGTTCGGTCCCATCGCGCTCCTATCGCGGCTGCTGCCCGTCTACGAGCAACTTCTGCAGAGGCTGAAGCTGTCGGGAGCCGACTGGGTGCAGATCGATGAGCCAGCGCTTGTCCTCGATCTGAACCCGAACGAACGAGCTGCGTTCGAATTCGCCTATGGACAGCTGTCGAAAGCCGCGCCCGAGCTGAAGATCATGCTGGCTACGTATTTCGGGCCGCTGGGAAACAATCTCGAAACCGCGGTTTCTCTGCCCCTGGCTGGGCTGCATATTGATCTCGTGCGCGCTCCCGAGCAGCTGGAAACGGTGGGTCGGCTCGCTCCGAAGGATCTGGTGCTCTCGCTTGGCTTGATCGATGGCCGCAACGTCTGGCGTGCGAACCTGCCCGCCATTCTCGACCGCATCAAATCGATCGTCGCCGGCTGGCCCTTGGACCGCGTCGAGATCGCGCCTTCTTGCTCGATGCTGCATGTGCCGATCGACCTGCGCATGGAGACGGAACTCGACGCCGACATCAGCTCGTGGCTCGCCTTCGCAGCCCAGAAGACCGACGAATTGGTGTTGCTGGCCCGGGCCCTGTCCCAAGGCAGAGATGCGGTGGCTGGCGCGTTGAAAGCGTCTGCCGAGGCTGCCGCCACGCGCGTGACATCCACGAGGATCCATGACCCGCTTGTTCAGGGGCGGATCGCCAGCATTGACGATAGCATGAAGCGACGAGAGAGCGCTTTTGCCGAGCGCTCCAGAGTCCAAGCCGGCTCACTCGGGCTGCCGCCGTTCCCGACGACGACCATCGGGTCCTTCCCGCAGACGCCGCAGGTACGCAAGGCGCGGGCCGCTCATGCGAAGGGCCAGCTGAGCTATGTCGACTACGAGACGTTCCTGAAGAAGGAGATCGAGGCTGCAATTCGCTGGCAGGAAGAGATCGGGCTGGACGTGCTGGTGCACGGTGAGTTCGAGCGAAACGACATGGTACAGCATTTCGGCGAGCAGTTGTCCGGCTTCGCGCTCACCCAGCATGCCTGGGTACAAAGCTATGGGTCGCGCTACGTGCGTCCCCCCATCATTTTCGGCGACGTATCGAGGCGCAATCCGATGACAGTGCGCTGGTGGCAATTCGCCCAGTCGCTTACGGAAAAGCATGTTAAGGGAATACTCACAGGCCCAGTGACCATTCTCAACTGGTCTTTTGTTCGCGACGACGTACCCCGCTCCGAATCCTGCCGCCAGATCGCGCTCGCCATCCGCGACGAAGTGACGGATCTCGAAAGGTCCGGCGCAAGGATAATCCAGATCGATGAGGCCGCGTTTCGCGAAGGATTGCCACTGCGCCAGTCTGACTGGAAAGTCTATCTCGACTGGGCTGTCGAATGCTTCCGGATCGCTTCAACGGGTGTAAATGACGCGACTCAAATCCATACCCACATGTGCTATTCGGAGTTCAACGAGATCATCGACGCGATCGCTGAAATGGATGCGGATGTCATTTCGATTGAGACCTCGCGCTCGAAAATGGAGCTGCTGGACGCCTTCATGAGCTCCAAATATCCGAACGAAATCGGTCCCGGAGTCTATGACATTCACTCACCACGCCTCCCGGGAGTCCGTGAGATTTCGGATCTCGTCATGCTTGCCCGCCAGCGACTGTCGGATGCCCAACTGTGGGTAAACCCGGACTGTGGCCTCAAAACACGTAAATGGGAGGAGGTCCGCCCTGCCCTCATGAACATGGTCGCTGCAGCACGTGCGCTCCGGGAGAAAGCGTAGGCCTGATGCTTCTCCTTCCTCACCATGACGTGAGTTGCGGGCTGCCGCATGTCGGCCGTAAATGTGCCAATACGCGATCACATCCTTTGAAATAAGTCACTCGAGCGAGAATGAGCACTTCCCTTCGGCACGTAATCGCGCAGGAAATATCCATTTGGACGATACGCTTTAATATCGGCTCCTTCGGAACATACAGGCCGCGCCGCTCGGAAAATCGTACATGCGTCTTTCTTAAACTAGACCGCCTGTCGCGTTCGCTCAGGTGGCGACCTGCGCGTCTGTCCGCTTCACCAGTCGATTAGCGCAGACTACGGGTCGAGGTGGCAGGATTCGGATGTTGCCAGCGTCCCGCCAATTCGGAAAATCCGTAAGGCCTTGACCCTCGCCAGCGCCCGACTTAGCTTCTATAAGCAACTTGCGTAGGGATCTGGTGTGCAGCCCGATGACATCGAACTCATCCTGGACGCGGATATTTCGGAGGACCCATGCCTCCTCTTTGACGTGGTCACGCCCGATGGCGTGCTTCAGCTCTTGGGCAACGTGGAGATGGGCAGTAATCATCTTGTCGTCCGTGACCTGCATATTGGGGGCGATGCCGAGGTCCAGTGGGGATGGTCCAAATTACGCAAGCTCGGTCGAGTGATCGCGGAGAAGCTTAATGTCGACTACATCGAAATTCGGGTGCGAACCCGGGACGTCGTCCTGGTGTCGTCAGGCTTCTCCCGTCCGACTGAGCCTCAGTTTTCTTCACGGCGCGAATACTCCTGAGGCCGCCCGGATTCTCGTCAAGAGACAGTTGCCACTGAGGACGGCCCACGCGATACTCACGGAGATGGTCGATCACGGCAAGGCGTTCGTGACGGTTCCTTGCGTCGACGACCTATTGGCACTGAAGAATGAACTGTCGTCCGCAGGCGTGATCGCGAAGGTTCATGCGCCGCGGCCGATAAGTGTTCGCGAAGTCCGGGATCGCACGAAGCTCTCTCAGGAGGCATTCTCGGTGAGGTATGGCCTCGATCTGGCAACGCTTCGAAACTGGGAGCAAGGTCGCTCGAAACCGGATGTAGCGGCGAATACTCTCCTTTGGACCATCGCCCGGAATCCGGAAGCAGTCGAAGAATCGCTGGACATGGAGGACGGAGTGGCTCCCCCATCGCCCTAAGGGGGGCCGGTCAGGTTGTGTGCGTCAAGTTCTGCAAAAAGGGCGGCCATGGTGCTGGTCATGCGGCTTGGCGTAGAGCGAGCTTCTTGTGCTCGCGCAGATCGTCCATGTTGATGTAGCGG
>NZ_JAMYKW010000123.1:0-7162 GCF_040317555.1 Mesorhizobium sp. M1406
TTGGATGACGCGGGCTCATCTATATTAGCTAACCCTTGACGAAGCCGCCGACCGCCAGGATCCCTAGCGGCTCATCGGCGGCTTCAGGCGTCCCGAAAGTCGGCTTCCAATCCCGATTACTCTCCCGCTGCTGGCCTTCGTAGTCAGGAATGCACGTGAAGAACACCGGCCGACGGTCGCGGCCTGCAACCTTACAATCCGAGCAGCCGAACAGCCGACGAGATCCCAATACATGGAACCATGATCCGGGCCGAGCCGACCGATCAGCGCCTGGAGGTCGAGCTTGGTCGACTTGAAACACACCGGGTGCGCGCAATTGACGTTTGATGGTTTCGCGCGCGGCCACCGTATCAGCGAGAGTTTTCATCCGCGGAAGCGCTCGGTATGCAAGCAGATTTTGCCGTCGATCTTCATGGGCTTGTGGATCATCAGCCGTTTCGGCAGATGCTCTGGATGAACCTCCAAAAGGGGGATCTTGACCTGAGGCTTGCAGTTGCTGCAATCGAATTTCAGGCTCGGCGGATCGACCCCGCCGACCATCATCAAATCAACCGATCGGCAGTAGCGAACATTGCCGCAGCTGCACTCTGCTTTCGCAAGCATATTGTGCCGGGCCGCCTTGCGTGTCGATCGGGTCGAGCGCCATGGAGAACGAATAAGGAACATTTTCCTTACCCGTCAAGACTGCTTGTGGAATCCTGTCGCCATGAGCGAGGAACTGAACGACTTGACAGCCGTTCAGCTGCGTCAGGCGGATCGAAAAAAACACGTCTGCGAGTTTGACGCATGCGTGAAGCATGCACCGTTTGCCTTTGCCAGACCGAAAAGGCGCGCCAGGACACGCGCAGGCAAGGCGCTCTAGACCGCGTGTGCCACCGCTCTCCGCGCGGAACCTGATGGCTTGTGGGAACCGGCCTCGACATCCCACGTTTCCAGTAATCGAACTTCAGGATAGGGATTCTTGCAATGGCGGAGAATTTATCTCACGATGATGAACGGCGCGGCACCAGAAGGGTCCTCATGTGGGGTGTCGTGATCGCCACCGTGCTTTTCGTCGTGCTGCTGGCGATATTTGTCCTCGGCGTGAGAGGCAATGGTGGATAGCGAGATACCCAACGGCAAGGGTCATCCTTGCATCGAAGTGATCGAAGCCTGTGGCGAATGGTTCGTCCGTGTGGTCGAGGAAGATCAGGGACTAACCCGATCATTCGAACTAGAATCGCTCGCCCTAGCCTTCGCGGAAGGCCAGCGAATACGCCTGCAGCTCGACGAGTTCGTCCGGCTGTAGGGCGTGACCGACCAGCGCATCACCGGCGGGCTAGCTAGTTCACAAACAGCTCGTCGGTTAGGCCCGGCACCTCGTTGGCGTTGGGTGTCGGGCCGCATGGCCGGGGAGGAACTCTCGGGCACTTTGTCCCGACAATCTGAGATCAGATGGACCGCGCTAATTTACCACTAGCTAAGCTGGTCACTTGAGATCATAGTGCCGGCACTGATGACTGGCAGGCTGCCCGCCCACACCCGAAACCCGGCCTGCCACTTGCCGGCGACGCCTTCCCCAAGACGACGTCCGCCGGCTTTTCCTTCCCTTATATCGCTGTGCTCCATCAGCCTGCCAAGCCGCCGGTGCGATGCTGCATGGCATCGAAAATGACCTCGAGCACGCTCCAGACTTCTTCGTTGATCTCGTCGGCGGGAATCCCTTCTCTGTCGGCCGCCTTCATCGCCTCGTCTGCAAGATCGCTGATGGCCACGGGATCGTCGGTGATGGCGTTTGGAAGATGTTCTGCCATCCATCTGTCGAGAAAGTTGACCCCGCGCGTGCTCATCGAAAGATGGCCCACCAGATCGCGAACGCACCCGGTGCAAGCAACAAGGCAGCGGCCAGCATCAATACGCCCTTGCGGTACTGCCATCTCGGCGGCGGGCTTGGCATCAGTCGTTCGGGATTTCGTCCTGCGTCCATGGTGAACCAATTTGCCCGGCGTTATTAAGTTCCGCTTCGTGCTGTTTGGCTGCCCCTGTCAGCGTAAACCCTGCATGATGAACTTGTATATCGTGCCAATTTCTTCATCGATCTCTTGGCCGGGAATTCCTTGGCTCTGCGCCGCCTGCTTCGCGTCCACGGCCATGTCGATCACCAGTAGCACTGGGTCGATGATCGGATCGTCCGGTAAATGATCCGATATCCAATGGTAAAGAAAATCATGGCCGCGCTTGCTCATTCCCTGAAATCCTGCAGCGAGGCGTGGCGCAAATCCGCCTTTCTGCTCAGGTGTTTTACGCGGCAGATCAGCCCTGGCTTGACCCATTGCGTCGCCGGCCGTTTCATACCTTTCGGCGCCAGTCCGGCGTGTTCCTGCACGCGCGTCCATAGCCGTTCGCGAATAGCGCGGCTGGAATTGATGAACCCTGAGCCGACATAGCCTGAGCCACGCTCGGCCGTCAGAGCAAACGCCGGCTTCCCCGCCTCGCGCTCGACGCCGATCAGTTCGTATCCATCGAACGAATACACTTCGCCTTCAGCCAGTTTGGGAATGGCCCGCTGCGGTATTTGCTGGCGCGCCGCTTCGACACCATGCCTTTAAGGCCGGCTTGGTCGAGCAGGTGATAGATGGCCTTGGCTTCGCCCGGCAGCGGCTCGCTGAACTGGATGCGTCCGCCAGGTTCGATCATGCTGGCCAGGATCTCGCGGCGCTCCTCCAGCGCCATGTCGCGCAGATCGTGGGCGTTGAGGTGGAGCAGATCGAACGCGACGAAATAGAGGTCGTGTTGTCGGCGGGTGATCGCCTTGCGCAGTTCGCCGAAGTCCGACAGTCCCGCCTCGTTTAGCCCGATGATTTCGCCGTCGACGATCGCGCTTTCGGCGCCGAGTGTCTTGGCCTCTGTCACTAGGTCGCGATACTTCGCGGTCCAATCATGGCCGTTGTGCGTGTAGATCCTGGTGCCGTCTTCATCGATGATGAGCTGCGAACGGTAGCCGTCTAACTTCATCTCGTGAATCCAGTCGTCGCCTCGGGAGGCTTCTCCACCAGGGTCGGCATCAAAGGCGCGACAAACCCTAAACGCATGCACAAGACTCAACCAAGCCGCGACTCAAGCTGCGAGCCTGCAATCGGTTCCGGAACATTTTAGCTAAGTTGCATGTTTCAATCATTACCGCGATCAAACGAGCGATAAAATGGCCCGAACTCCGAGAGTTGGTGACGAGATCACGCTAGCGGCCACCATCCTGAAAGTGATGGATGACGGCGTGTCGAGCGTGAGCATTCCCTCGTATAATTTTCCGCTTGCCATCGACACGCCGCGGAATGCCAAGGCGGGCCAGAAGGTCGAAATCAGCGGGTTTGCTACGCGTGTTGATGCAGAAGATGGAAAAGTCACCGTTCGTATCGATGGTGGTGGTCTTGTCACTGTGGATATCGATGCCATCACTGCCATGTCAGCGACATCGCGGGTGAGAGTTCGGGAATAACGCTGGTTGCGGAACCTTGGCACTCCTCTCCTGTTGTGTGAACACAGGAGGCATTGGCCATGGCAGACGACAAGGGCAAACGTGATTTTCGCTATCGCCAACGGGTGTCTGGCGATGAGCAATATCAAGTCGGCTATTTCGCCAGCAAATTTGGGCGTACGATTCCCAAGGTTAGAGAACTCATAAAAAAGCATGGCAACGACCGTGGGACGCTGGAGCGCGATGCCAAGGCGCTCGGCAACCGATGACAAAGCTTTCGGATCTTGGCCCGCCGATCACCGGCCGTCGGCATGACGGCAAGCCAGTACCTGCGCAGGAGCATTTTTACGCTTGTCCGATTTGCGGCCAGTCAGTCGATAAACGCGATCTGCGGCACGTCATCTGGCACGAGCTACCCGGCCATGAGGCATTGGAGCTTGATTCCTAGTCCTTCAACGCCCGCAGACAGCAAGGCCATTAGCCCGGCTCCTGCTCAACAAGGCGGTACCGGAAGTGACTGCGGATGTGCTCGTTGAAATAACGGCCTTTGGCGAAGGCAGATCTGAACGCGGTAACGCTCTCAAGCGGTACGTCCAAGAACTCGTAATGCTTCCCGCTTGCCACAAACCAGACCGAGAGTACCCTGGTGTTCGGGTCATAGGCGAACTTGCGTATCGAGGTCGATGGCATGGCGTCCAAAAGAGCCGACCGGCGGAGGGCGGCAGGCGAGTATGATCTATGATTAACCCAGCGGACTCAACGGGCGGCGGAGGGGTTTGTTGCATCGCCAGCTCGGCCGACAGCCAGAAACCCGATGCTAGAGGCGTGCGTCAGGCGTGATCCCAAGGGCCTCTATGCGCGCGCACTGAATGGCGAGATCAAGAATTTCAAGGTGCGCGCGGTCAGCATTCGCCAACGATGGCTTCCAGCCGCATCCGATTCCATGGCCCCGGTCAGCGGATAGCAGCCAAGCGTGCGGAACCGCACCAGCCGGTTCTCCATCGTCTCGCCGGGGCGCAATTCATGCGCTCGTTATCCTGAGGATCAACATGCCGTCGCGTTCGACCACCGGCCGCTGCTTAGCGAATAGAGCTCCTCGCTGCGGAAAAAAGACAGGTTAAGGATCGGCGTCCGGCGGCCCCATCCGCAGCAGTCGGCCGCGTGATGCAATCCGAAAGGCGGGTCTGCAATGTGCCGAGCGATACGATCTGGTCCCGGATGGACATGGTCGTATCCAAGCCAATCACCGGCTCTTCATAATCCTCGTCCTCGCCGCTGTCTTCTCATGATCTGCGCCTTCCGTGGATGAGGCAAGGAGACTGCTGGATCGTACGCCTCCGGCGAAGGCCGCCTTGCGGGAGCATGGCACGGTAGCGAGTCTGCGCTCTTAAGGTCGTCCTTACGAGCGTAGTTAGCAGCACAGCATGAGCCATGTGACGTTATTGACCGGGCCGGAGCGTCGTCGTCGTTGGAGTGAAGAGGATCAGTGCCGGATACTGGCCGCGGCATTCGCGCCCGGGGCCACGGTGACGGCGGTGGCGCGTCAGTACGATGTCGCGACCAGCCTGATCTATAAGTGGCGCCGCACGGTGAGAGCCCGCGAGACGGGCTTTGCCGAAGTTGTCGTGGTTCCCGATGAGGTGCCGGCGGCGCCAGCGATGATCGAGCTGGAGATCGCCGGCAAGGTGCGGCTGCGGATTCCGCTGACCACGCCGCCGACACTGGCGGCGGCGATGGTGAAGGCGCTGGGCGTTTCATGATCCCGGTTCCGAGCCAGGTGCGGATCTGGTTGGCGGTCGGCCGGACCGATATGCGTCGCGGAATGCAAGGCCTCGCTCTGCAGGTTCAGGAGACGTTGGGCCGGGATCCGCATGCCGGCGATCTTTATGTCTTCCGCGGCCGTAGCGGCAATCTGATCAAGATTATCTGGCATGATGGGCTCGGCATGTCGCTGTATGCAAAACGGCTCGAGAAGGGCCGGTTTCTATGGCCATCGCCGGCGGCCGGTACGGTTTCCATATCACCGGCGCAGCTCGCCTACATGCTCGACGGGATCGATTGGCGCAACCCGCGCCACACGTTCCGCCCGCAGCGCGCGGGCTGAGTTTTTCTTTGAGTTTGCGCCATTTTCCGCGAGTCAGCGGACGCGTTTTATGATTCACTCCAGGGCATGGTTGCCACCGCCCAGGATGCTGTTCCGGACGATATCGGCGCGCTGAGAGCGGCGCTGACCGCGGCGCTGGCCAGAGCCGAAGACGAGGCCGCGCGCGCTGCGCTGGTCGAGGCCGAACTGGCGGTCGCCAGGGCCAAGGCATCGGATGATGCGGCGCTGATCGCACATCAGGATCTGACGATCCGGAAGCTGCAGCGGGCGCTGCATGGTCAGAGTTCTGAACGCTCAGCCCGCCTGCACGACCAGATGGAGCTCACCTTCGAGGAACTCGAGAGCACGGCCACGGAAGACGAGATCGCCGCCGAGCAGGCAGCGGCCCGGACCACTGAGGTGGCACCTTATGTGCGCAAACGACCGGCGCGCCAACCATTTCCCGAGCATCTGCCGCGCGAACGCGTGGTCGAGCCGGCGCCGACCGCTTGCCACTGCTGCGGCGGTCATCGGCTGCGCAAGCTGGGTGAGGATATCACCGAGACGCTGGAGGTGGTGCCGCGGCAATGGAAGGTGATCCAGCACGTTCGGGAGAAGTTCACCTGCCGCGACTGCGAGGCGATCAGCCAGGCTCCGGCGCCGTTCCACGCCACCCCGCGCGGCTGGGCCGGTCCCGGCCTGCTGGCGATGATCCTGTTCGAGAAGTTCGGACAGCATCAGCCGCTCAACCGCCAGGCTGAACGCTATGCCCGCGAAGGCGTGCCGCTCAGCCTGTCGACGCTCGCCGACCAGGTCGGCGCCGGCGCCGCGGCGCTGATGCCGCTGTTCAAGCGCCTCGAAGCCCATGTGCTGGCCGCTTCACGTCTGCACGGCGACGACACGACGGTGCCGGTCCTGGCCAAGGGCAAGACCGATACCGGCCGATTATGGGCCTATGTGCGCGATGACCGACCGTTCGGCGGCGCCGATCCGCCGGCGGCAGTGTTCTACTATTCCCGCGATCGTCGAGGCGAACATCCCGCGGCGCATCTCGCCGGCTGGAGCGGCATTCTGCAGGCCGATGCCTTTGGCGGTTATGGCGATCTCTATGCAACGGGTCGTCAGCCGGCGCCTGTTCTGGAAGCCAGCTGCTGGGCCCACAGCCGGCGCAAAGTGTTCGAGCTGGCCGATGTCGAAGCGGCGGCGCGCAAGAAGGCGCGCGGCGAGAAGCCCAACCTGGTCTATCCGCTAGCGGTTGAAGCCGTGAAGCGCATCGATGCCCTGTTCGATATCGAGCGCGGGATCAACGGCCTGTCGCCGGCCCAACGCCACGCCGTGCGCCAGGAGCCAGGAGCGGAGCGTGCCGCTGGTCACCGAGCTCGAGCGCTGGATGATCGAGACGCGCGACAAGCTCTCGCGCGGACACGATCTGACCAAGGCCTTCAACTACATGCTGCGCCGCTGGTCATCCTTCACCCGGTTCCTCGACGATGGGCGCATTTGCCTATCGAACAATGCAGCCGAGCGAGCCCTGCGCGGCATCGCAACGACCGATTCATACTGCACCTCTTCTTCAAACGTCCGGAAACAGGGACTTTTGGTTTTCCATTTTGATGCGACACGGG
>NZ_JAMYKW010000124.1:0-6835 GCF_040317555.1 Mesorhizobium sp. M1406
CGACGATAAAGCGGATCACGAGCAACTTCTGACATGGCCCATGTTCGCACATCTTCATCAGCCGTCGGTTAACTTTACGGTGCCCTGCCGGAAGATATTGCGCCGGACTGGATTGATATCGTCGAGGCTGGCAAGGATATGGATACGATGGTCGAGCGCCTGATACGCACGAGGGAGACTGGCCGCAGCTTTAGGCGGCAACAATCAAGGGTTCTTTCGCAGGTTTGGTGAGGGGCTTATCCTCCTCGACTTGAGCGTTCTCTGCTTCTCGTGCAAGATGCTAAATCCGCTCGTGCGTTATTGCCGGCCAGCAAAGGCTGCGGGTCGGCGGTGAGGGTGTCGAGGGTCGGCGGTCGTTCCCCTTCACTCAATGGTGCCGCGGGTGCCTGGATGGTTTCCACGACGCCGGCCCCGCAATCGTAGCCGTTGTGATGATCATCGTGCATGCGCTGCGCTGTTGGGGACATGCTGATGGCGGTGCCGGAAGCACCGGAGACATGTGATATCTCGGCAGCGGGCAGAGGGGCTTCTCTGTCGCTGCACAGGAAAGCGTAGAGTTCCTTCACGCAAATGCGGGCGTCCTTCTTGTCTTTTTGAAAGGGTGGGACGAGGGGCAACCTGATATCGGCCTTTTGGTAGAACGGACTGCGCTCTTCGTACAGCTGGTCAACCTTCTGCTCGATGTCGGCTACTTGCAGCAGCGGCCGGCTGGTGTCCATCTTGAGGCGCCTGCGGAGTTCTTTCAGCTCGGTGTCGAGCCAGATCGACCTCGCCTTATTAAGGATCAGGGCTTGATTGGACTCCTTGCCAAAGCAGCCGCCGCCGGTTGCGATGACTATGGGCCCTCTCTCCAGCTGCTTCGCGAGCTCTTTGGTCTCCAGGTCCCTGAAGTGCGCCTCGCCGCGGCCAGGGTCGGCGAACATCTCCATCAGATTGCCGTGCTCGGCGACGATACGCTTATCGATGTCGACAAACTCCACCCCCAACTCCTTGGCAAGCTGGGCGCCGATGGTCGACTTGCCGCTCGCCGGCATGCCGACGAGCACGACCGGCCGCGTACCGAGGGCCGCGAGGATCTCGCCGGCTTGCGGCGAGCGAGCGACCGCAATCTGTTGTCTTGCGACGGTGGGCGACCTGAAGGTCCCTGCCGCCCTCGACCTGCTTTCTCCTGACGAGCCCCAGTGTAATATCTCAAAGGCGCCACGGGGAATGGGGACCAGCTCGCATTCGCTCTGCGCGCGCTGCGCGAGCTCGGCCCGGTAACTGGCCGGCGTATGGAACTCGACCTCGAAGCGATAGTTCTGCGCGGTTCTGAACGCCGTGTGAACGCCGCGTAACCGCGGCTTGTCCATGATGAACCAGTTGGTGGTCTCGACCTCGCTGCAGTCCCGCTCCTCGAAGGCCAGTGCCGCCTTCCTGAAGGCGCGCGTAAAAGCCTCGTCCGGGATTTCGAAGACATGGCGCACGGCATCGGTGACCAGTTGGGCCTCCGGCGCCGCGCTCACGCTCTGGCCGGTCAACTCGTCGGCTATCCAGACCTGCCCGCGCGACCGTTGGTCAAGATGCGGCACCTTCACCTCGATGCCGTCCTGCCGCAAAAGCTCGGCAACCGCATGCACAGTTTCGGTAATCGCGCTTTCTTGCGCTTCGGCGGGGGCGGCTTCGAGCCTGGCGCGCTCCAGGGCCTGTTCGCTGCTCAGCGTTATCCTGCTGGCGGGGTCGTGGTCGGCCGAGATTGCTAAGGCGCTGGGCAGGATGCGCTTTTCGACGGCGAGTCTGATCGAGGCCTCCATGACCGAGGCCGCTAGCGTGGGGTTGTCCTTCAGATCCGCCAGGCTGCCATCGACGTCGAACCGGCCCTGGTGGAGCTTTGCCGCCTGCGCCTTGACATAGGGGGCCGACTTGAAGCCCGGCCTCTGCTCCAAGAGCCGCTCCAATTCGGCGGTTTTTTGCATGAACACCCGCGCACCGGTATCGGACTTGTAGGCGTCCGTGCCGACCTTGATGCCGACGCTCAACAGATTGATGGCGCTTTCATGCAGATCGTCGGGGTTGTAGCCGTCGGGCCGCGGATCAATGCGCGGCTGGTAGTGGTTGAGCAGGAAGTCGATGCGCTTCCTGGCGTCAGCGGTTGCCGGATAGGATTCGCTGAGTTTCGGGAAGAGCGCGCCGGCGTCGGCGCTGACGGCAGGCTTCGCGCCGGTTGAGCCCACGTATCGCGCTAACTGCTGCTTGACGTCCGACTGCTCATGATCCGGCTCGCTTTTGAGCTGCAGGTTCCAGTCCTGGAGCTCGGCCACTAGCAACGCGGCCAGTTCGCAGGCCACCGGATGCCTGGCAGCCTTGCTGTCTTCCCTCGCCCTGGCGATGAGCTCATGGAGGGTCTGGCCATCCGGCCGATCTTCCTGCAACAGTGCGCGGATGTCGGCCTTGAGCTCTTGATGAATGCCCTCGTAGGTGCCGAAGATGGCACGCTCGGCAAACCAGCGTTGCGCCTCCAGCGGCTGCGCCAGCACGTTGCGCTGCAGGCAGCTGTAGGTCTCCAGCACCAGGCCGGTGGCCGACAGGATCTGCTTGGACCGGCTGAACTGGTAGCCGCCTTTCTCAATGGCCGGCGTGTGCGACTTCGGCGGCTTCATCGAGGCGATGCCGCGCGCCTGCAGCTGCGCGTCGAACTGGCGCACATGCTCGTAAAGGCGAGGCTGGTCGCCGATGATGACGACGGAGTCGCCGTCAAAATCGCCGTCGAGCATTTTTTGTTCGGCGCTCGGAACCGCAACCAAAGAGCCGGGCGCGAACACCTCCGTCGCCTGCAGGATGCCGACGCACTCGAGCGCGGTGTCGGCCTTGACCCGGTCCTTTTCCTCCAGCCAGCGCGAATGGCACTTTACGTCCTCGGCAGACATCACCACCCCGCGCTCGGCGAAGTCCGCCGGCCACATTTCGTCGGGCACAACGATCAAGATGCCTTTGGCAAAGAAGGTCGGATCGTCGGCGGCAAGCCCAGCCCCCGACCTGTGCGCGACGTTGAAGCTGTATTGGAAGGCCACGCACCGATCCAGGAACGCCGCGGTCCGATCGCCATCGCGCGCCGACCTGACCCGGTCGGCGGCGAACGGGCGCAGGTTGGGCTTGTCATAGGGGGAGCGTCCGACAAGCACGCCAGCGTCATGGGTCAAGGTCTTGCTCTTGCCCGTCGGCACATGCAGGCATTCGTCGCTGGACGGCACGGCGATAGCGCTCGAACCCTCGATATGCCCGCCCGTGACCGTCCGGAACAGCTCCTCGGCGGTGAGGCTTGGATGGGTTTCGAGCCAAGCCAGAGCCTTCTCGCGGGTCTCCTGTGCCACCTCGACGCTACGCGGATAATGTTGCAGCGCCGAGGGCGGTACCGCCGATAGCCTTTTATCGGCATAGGCAGGCATCCGCTCGGGAGCGTCGTGGCGAGCCCGGGCAATGGCCGGCATGCGCTCGGCCAGTGAGGCCCTGATGAAGCCGCAGCCGTCATGCGGCCGCAAGGCGATCTCGCCGTCTCGCCCCTCGAACCGGAAGGGATGCACTGCGCCTGCGGGGCGGTCGGGCAGAAGGGACAGCTTGAAGCCCCCTTCCAGCGCATAATCATGCGGGCCAACGTCGGGGATGCCCGGCGGCGCGGCAAATCCGCGGCGCTGGGTATAGTAATAGGCTTCCTTGAACGGCGCCCAGGCCCGCGACAGCTGCTCAAAGGCCGTACCCGGAGCCGTCTCGGCATAGGGGATCGCCAAAAGCTTGCCGCTTGGAGCCTCTGCGACCGCGAAGGGCAGGTGAGAGGCAAGCTGGTTCAGGCTCTTTTGCGGCGGCTTCAGTTTGCTGCCGCCGAACAGGTCCATGCGGTAGGGCACGCCCTCCACGGTGAACGTGCGTGTCAGCATGGCGCCAGTCGGAGTTCCCTTTAGCTGCACCGCCACCACCTTCACCGCGCCCGAGGTCAAGCGGTGGAAAATGGAATAGCGCAACTCGGCTTCGCTGGCCAGCGGCCGGCCTTGCATGTCGACCACCGGCAGCCGCATCAGTCCGGCATCGCCTTGCGGCGGTCTCGGCTCGTGGTCCATGGCCTGAAGGACCCGATGGACATCGAAGCTGGCGGCTGCATGCTGGGCCTGGATCATCGATGCGTTCTGCGACATGAAGGTGTCAAGCGCTTCGAGCGGCTCCTTCGCCTCGATCTCGGCGATCACGCTCCAGCTCATGGAGGAAAGGTCGGCGTAGATGAGGGCACGGGCACTGTCCAGGATTTGCCTGGTTTTGCCGTGCAGCTCTTCCTGCCTGGCCCGCAAGGCGAGCTCGTCGCCCTCGACATAGGACCGCCGGTAGAGCGTCTCCAGCACCGCCCGGGTCTTGAGCACCTGATAGATCGAAAGCGCCGGGCAGCGGCTTGCATTGGCGCCGCTGGTGCGCTCGGCCTGGCCTGGTTTGAGATGGGCATCGATCTTGTGTTCCACCACCGGCTGGATGGCGTTGAGCAGGTTCAGCGCCGACCTGCGGTGCCAGCGCAACGCCGACTTCGGGCTGCGAGCTAGTGGCAGCAGGGAGGCGCAAAGATTGCCCATCGTCTCGAGGTTGTTGTCGAGCTCAAACCCGGGAGCGGCACGTAACACCTCGAGCCTGTCCAGCCCCGGCTGTGCCAGCGCACCGAGATCGTCCAACAACTGCGCCTTGCCCAACGCCTTGAATATACTCGCGATAGCATGGACATCGGCCTGCTGCAGCCGATCCTCGGCATATTGGAGGTAGTGCGCCAGCTGATGCAGCCGGTCCTTCAGCAAGGCGGGTTCGGCGACCTCGCCGGCGATCTCTCCCCCCTCGATACCCCGCGACAGACCGTTGGCGATCCTGACTAGCGCAGGCGTGCTGAAAGTACTGAAGCGACGGCCCTTGGAACCGAGCTCGCCGGCGATGGCAACGATCGCCTTGCGTGCTTTTTCTTCTTCCGGCCACTTGCCGAAGCCGTTCACCAGATTGGCCAATTCTTGATCCGAGAATCCGTCGAGATTGCCGGCGCGGGCAACCACTGCGCCGGCGATGGCAACCGTCGCTTCACGCGTCTTCTGCTGGTCCGGCCATCTGCTGAAGCTGTTAACCAAATCGGCCAACTCTGGATCCGAAAATCCGTCGAGATTGCCGTCGCGGGCAACCACCGCGCCGGCGATGGCAAGCGTCGCTTCGAGCGTCTTCTGCTGGTCCGACATTGCGTCGGAGACGCGGTGCGGGCCTCCTTCGCTATCAGGACGCCCTGCTTGTCCGACCAGCTCTCCGGTGCTGCCCATATTCCCTCTCCGATCCAGCAAAACGCGTCGCCTAAAGCCTGTCAACAACAGGGCATCATTGGTTTGAGTGCGGTCACGCGAGCCTGCAACGGCATGCTTGAAAGCCGCAGCATTCACGCAACGGCAACTGCCTCGACAACGCCGCAAGGAAAAGCTTCTTCGCCACTCGATCGCTCCGACATCAGGCTGAAGCTCAAAGGGCTGAGCCCTGTACAAAACGCCCATAAATCACTGTGAGCCCTACCGCTTTACGGGGCGAATCTACGGTCTTTTCATTGGGGTACAGATTGAGCGATATCGATCAGGCTCGAAATCCAGTTCAAAAGAGCTGTCTTCGGTTTGGCGCCGACCGAGAAATCGGCCACTTCGCCGCCCTTGAAGATCGCGAGCGTCGGAATGGAGCGCACGCCCAATCGGGCGGCGAGTTCCGGGTTTTCATCGATGTTGAGCTTGGCGACCTTGATCTTGCCTTCCATCTCGACGGAGATTTCCTCGAGGATCGGAGCAATCATCTTGCAGGGATCGCACCATTCGGCCCAGAAATCGACGACGACGGGTGCCGCGGATTCCAGAACTTCCGACTGGAAGTTATTGATATCGACTTTCACAGTAGCCATGGCTGCTCCTTTGACCGAAGAAGTGACTCGAAATCCTGTGATAGGGTAGGATCAACATCAACATCTACCTAGGCTCGCCACAGTTCGCGTGTCGAGGCCAGCTCTACTGCTTCGCGGCCGCTGCGGCTCGCTGGTGCTGCCGGACTCGCCCCCCGACGCGACAGAAGCCTTTCCGTTACGCTCGCTGGGAGATCCTGCGCTTTATCCTTATCTTCCGTTGTTAGTCAGCCCTCTGCAGAGTTTGAGCAAGTGACGTGAATGAACCTTTCAACTCCAACGACACTATGTAGTTGTTCTTGATACGTGGCGGCGTCGGAGCGTCAATTTGCGTTGAGTCGAAGCGCTGACAATCGTCTCGCGGAACCATCGACTTCGTCAGCAGAAACCTCCGGATTCTCGACGTCGGACATATCATCATCGGCCATGTAAGCGATCCTTCAATAAACCTGGATACTCAGCTGCAATTTTTTCGTTTGTTTTTCATCTCGGGACTTAACAGCTCTTAGCAATGCTATAGCCGACGTTCACGAGATTCCAGAAACAGAATCGGATCATCCATCGGTGCATAGTCGTCTGCATAATGTCCAGAAGCGCACTCAGTTCACGAGATAGCCGAACGCTGTTTCCAGTTTGACTGAGCCCCGAGTGAGATGATGTAAGTTTTCCGAGCGGCAAATGGACCTCCGTTCAATATCGGATGCGCCGATTGGAGCGCGTCCTTTAATGAAGATCCAAAATTTTGAAGCGTCAACGTCGAAACGGGTTGCATTTGTAATGTGGATAGATCGGACATGCTGGACCTGGCTCCCAAGCATGGGATCTCCGAAGGGCACTGTAAAGTTATCAGCGGATTGATGCAGCGATAGCTGGCCGGGACGGCTGTCACGCTGCGGCGAGACACGCGATTTTGTT
>NZ_JAMYKW010000125.1:0-6818 GCF_040317555.1 Mesorhizobium sp. M1406
GTATCGCAGGGTCTTTGCGTCGCGACATAGTGGGACTCCTTCTTACCCATTATGCCCGCCCGCACACGAAATTCCTGACAGTCCCTCGAGCTTCGCAGTCGCCCAATTCGACACGCTGCGACTGCGCCTCATCAAGATCGCCGCGCGCGTGGTCGAGATGAAAACCCAGATCCGCCTGCACCTGCCGACCTCCTGCCCGGACCAGCGCATCCTGCGCATCGTGCTTGATCGGATCCCGCAGCTCGTGACGTAGCCGACGGGGCGCCAACGCCCCGAAACGAACCCGCCGACCGCAACCTGCAAACCCCCGCTTTCCATCCACGACGCATCCCGCCGGCACCCACCAGCTCGTCAAAAAGAACCGAAACGGCGACCAGATCACCACCTCAGGCCGCCAAACTTCCAGCGCCGTGCATAAAGCCGGTTAGATGACTGCCATCCTACCGGTGTCAATCGGCAACACAATACGCACGATAGTTCCAACCCCGGGCGTCGAAGTGATTCTGACGCTGCCGCGCATCGCGTTCACCATTTCGATGCAGCCTGTCAAACCGAGGCCAACGTGCGCGCCTCCTTGGGTCGAGAAGAACGGCGTTGCGGCTTTGTCACGAATATCCGAGGTCATGCCACCACCGTTATCCGAAATTTTAATGAGAAGCCTGCGCGCGAACAAGAAGCGTCGGTTGAGAAGGCGAGCTCCGATCGTGACCTGCTTGTCTTGCCTTCCCCGAACAGCCTTCGTAGCGTTGTTTACAAGCTCTTCGACAATCAAGCGAACTTGGGTCGCCGGAACTTGCAACTCTTTCGCGTTGTCGTCGATTTCCAATCGAATGTGGGTGTCAAGTGCACTACGATTCTCTTGAAGAAGTTTGCCGAGCGGCTCCGTGCGAAGATCTCGTCCTGAATTGGCGATCCGCATGAGCCCGTTAGTAATATCTTCGAGTTCCTTCGCCGCGTCTTGTGCAGCCTTAAACATCTCGGGCGATGGCGGAGTCTGATCCCCCAAATAGCCAAGAAACAGCCGAAGTGCAACAATGCGTGATCGGGTCATATGGGCATGCAGCAACGAAAAAGCCCGAATGTATTCATCGCGGCGCATGGAAAACTCGGCACGTTGCGCTATTATTATGAAGCCAATAACCACCATAACGAGCGCGAGTGCGAAAACGAAGCGGTTACGCGTAGCAGCGATCGCGATCTTTGCTTTCTCTTTGACGCTGATGCGGTGAGCAGCTGCCAAACGACCGATTTCGGACATATTCTGCTCAATTTCGTCCGTGCGCCGGAGTGCGTCATCATAGCCTCTCCCGATTAGCGCGATTGGCATGACCTGCGTCTTTATGACTTCCCGGGCCTTGAGCAGAAGATCGATTTCTTTTTGGCTTAACTGTTCGAGCGTCAGTAGTCGGTCGATATTGGCGATGATCAATGTGATTTGGCGCCCGAACGCCGGCTCGAGTTCTCTGGTCTCGCTGGCGAGACGAAGCCAGCCGGCAATCCGCACGATGCCCACCCGGGTCTCTTCCGCCATGCGCAAAGTTTCAAAGGTCTGACCCAGTGATCGGCCGGTCTCTTGTCGATAGTGTTCGGACAGAACAAACGACCAGCAGCCTAGTGAGAGTGCCATAGCCAGCGCGACATAGAGGCCAGTTGTGGAGTTGAAGAACCGTTTTAGGATCATGGCACCGGCTGCAATGTCGAGAACCGGGCCAAAATTGAGCAGTGCGCAAGCACACACGAGGGCGGCAGCCGTTCCAAAACAAATACGGACAATTTTAATCGGGATCCCTTTATACTCATTGATCGAACCTGATGGCCCTGCAATCGAACTGATAATCAATAATTCGGCCTGTCGGTCGACGCCAATTCGGAAGCATCAACCGTGGTTTATTGGTGCGCGTCTCAGGGTTGGAACTATTGAGTCCGTTAACCTGTGCAATTGACCCGCCCGCTATGTCGTTTCCGGCGAGCATGTCTTCGACAGGGGCATCGTGAGGACGATTTTCATGGTTCGTCCAGCGCATGCGTCCAGGCGACAGAGCGTATGACTTCGGGAGAACCCGCTGGTCCTCGTCGCAGCTCGATGCGAGCATCCGACCCCGGTTCATACCGTCTGCAACAGGCATAGCTTCGAGTATGGCGTCTGGTTTCGGACTGGGTAGCTGCAGGCTATCTATTTGCTGCGCCCCCGGGTCAGTTTGCTCCTTTAGTTAGCGCTGCGGCGATCTCACCGCGCAGCCATTTATGCTCTGGGTCGCGATGCCAACGCTCGTGCCAGATCAGCGCAACCTCATAGGGCTCCATTTTTATCGGTAGGTCGACCGCCGTGAGCGGTAGCATGGCGGAAAATCGCATAGCCGCCCGGTGCGGGACAACGAGGGCCATATCGGAAGTCGCAGCCACCGTGGCGGCCGTTAACACGTTGGAAAACCGTATCCTGCGGTCCGGTGATCCTAGCTCTGGCAGAGCGTCGTAAATTTGCCCGAGTTGGCTACCGGATTCTGAGCTGATGGCGGCGTGACGCAGGGCCATAACGCTCTCAATTGTCCGTTCCTGCGCCAGTGCCGGGTGGTCGTGGCGCAGCAAGCACACGAAGTGGTCAGTATAGAGGCTGCGCCGCAAGTAGCCTGGCAGAGCGGCGGCGATCTGCCCAACGGCCAGATCGATATCGCCTTCTTCAAGCGCTTGTAGGGTGCCTTTAAAGAGCGAATGGGAGGCAATCTCAAGGTGAGGCGCGCGCTGCATGAGCCGCGGCAGCAGGAGCAGCGTTTGGTGATCGGGCACGGCGATCGTGGCCTTCGACAGCCGCTCCCCTGTGTTGACGCTGCTATCCATCACCATTTTCCGAATCGCATTCAACGCCGACGGCAGCATTAGGGCCAAGCGTTCGCCTTGCGACGTCAAGACGAAGCCCCTTGAGACTCGAACCAAGAGATCATCGTTGAAAATGCCGCGCAGCATTGCCAACGCCCGGCTCATCGCTGGTTGACTCTTGCCGACGCGCAGGCCCGCATGCGTGACGTTGCGGGTTTCCAGCAGGGCTTCCAATGCCACCAGCAGATTCAGGTCGATGGATGCCAGATTCAGATCTCGTCGCCGTTCGACATAGTGGTCGCGGGTTACCAGACCTGCGTGCGGCCGACCCCAATCTTGTGAGGCATTTCGACAAGAGAGCTCGTCCATGATCTCTATTCCTCGATTCGCGTGTACCACAACCGCGCGTTGTAGGTTGCCGGCAACCATGGACGTATTCCGTTTCCTGGAATAGGGGGGCGGCCCCCCCTATTTGAGGTTGCTTTTCTCGATCATATTTAGCATTAGACCCGTTATGCGGGTGTGGGCTTCAGTCATAATTGGACCGCATTATGCAACAGATTTTAGTGATTGAAGATCAGGATTTAATGCGCCTGGCGCTGATCCAGGAACTAAAGGACTGCCTCACCGAAAGCGTTCTTCTTGGGGCTCCCACATTAGATATAGCCAAGACTCTAATGAAGTCCCACGAGTTTAACATCATTCTCATTGACCCCGGCTTGCCGGGGGTAAATCCGATCTCACTCTGTGATAGGCTCTCGGTTATCGAGCAGGTCGTTGATGCATCACCTTCATCGACACACGTAGTTATCACTGGATCAGATTCGGTTGCCGAAGCTAACCACTGTCGTCGGTTTGGGGTGGCTGGATATGTGAGCAAGACCGGACTGATGCGCGGACTTTTGGCTGAGGTGCTGCAGGATATTTCACAAAGCGGATTTGCCATCTGGATGTCGGAAAAGGACCAGCTGGCGGCTGATTTTCACTATTCGGGGCTAACGGGCCGGGAGCAGGAAATCCTGGATTGGATGCGCCGCCGTGAGCGCGGAATGAAGCGAAAGGAAGTTTACGACCAGATCAGTGAACGAATTGGAGTCGACCCCGCTACTGTTGAGAAATACTATAAGCAGGCTCGCGCCAAGCTGCTCAAGCGCGGCCGATTGCCGGACGGGATTTAAGACCTTAACTGGCGCATTCCGAGCTATGGTCGGCAAGGGTCACGAGGGGCGTTGGTGCGCGGATATGAAATCGAACGCATTTCGATCATTAATGTAGTTGGTTATGCCTGCGTGACTTGACGCCGGATAGACTCCGGGCGTGCCCATGCCAGCATGCGGTTGAGAACGATGCAACCGATGGCAACCTCGGTCTGTTGAGCCGGAAGAGAGCGTGCTCGCAGGCGCCGTCCGATCAGCCCCTTGTATCGTCCGATGGCTGTTTCGCTCAGCGCCCGCTTGCCGTAGCCGGTGGCTGCCTGCCATTTCAGCCGACCGTCGCTTGCGATTGCGGCAATGTGCTTGTCCCTTTGACCAGGCGGTCCGGTATCACCGCTTTCCACCGCCGTGGAACGCGGTGAAATGACGATGTTGGCGGTTGCGCTGTGCTGCAGGATAGACCGATAGGTTGGCTTGCCGTCATAGGCTCCGTCGGCTGTGAACTGGTCGATCTCGCCGTCGATCTGATCGAGCAGCGGTGCCACCTGGGAAGGATCATCCGCGTCCTGATCTGTCAGCCTTTGGGCAATGATCGCGCCACTTTTGGCATCCACTGCCAGATGCAGCTTGCGCCAGTTGCGACGTGATCTGGCGGCATGTTTCTGCTCCAGCCATTGCCCGGCGCCGTAGACTTTCAATCCCGTGCTATCGACAAGCACATGCAGCGGGCCGTCCGGCAGCGGCGGGTTTCGTCGGGCTGATGGCTCCCACTTGTGTGCCCGACGGCTCAGCGTCGTATGATCTGGAACTGGGACTTTCAGCCCCATGAGATCCAGCAGCGAGTGGAGCAATCCCTCGGTCTGGCGCAGCCGCATTGCGAAGACGCAACCCAGCGTCAGCGCTGTCTCAATGGCGAGATCGGAATACCGGGCTTGGCCGCCGCGGGTCTTGCGTCGCGGAGCGCGCCATCCCGCAAGTGCCTCCGGCCTTACCCATAAGGTCAGGCTACCACGCCGGCGCAGACCTGCTTCGTAGTCAAGCCAATTCGTCACCCTGAATTTCATCTTTCCCACGTGATGACGACGATCTGCGTTGTGTTTGTACGGCATGGCACTCGCATCAAGCTGATTTCGATCCTGCCTGCCTATCGCCAAACCGTTGACAAAGGATCCATGCACCAAGGCTCATGGCTACGCTACAAAGGCTATTGCGGTTACCGCTTGCCTAAATCCACACCAATAAAAGATCCGTGCACCAACGCCTCCCCCGACAGGAAGCATCACCATGTCCCGATCGAATGATTGAATATGAATTGCGCATGACGGCGGCGCGACCGATAGGCGCTAGAGCACTTCCTTGATCCGCGACCGGAGAGACCGCTATGGACAATACTGGCCGGGCATGGCCCTACGATGCTCCCGAACAAAATGATCCCAACGCCGACGTATACCCTTGGGTCGCGAGTTTGACAGGGATAGGAGGGACAACGGACGATTACATGCGGCAGTACCGTGCGCAACAACAGGGCCTGGAGCGGCAGCTGAGCGAGTTGAACCTAGGCGGCTCCGCTGCTGATCCAGACAGTGGTGCGATTCGGCGCACGTCCATGGGTGGCTCGATGCGGATGCCGCGGCAGCCTTCCCTGCGGGACAACCAGATCAGCAGCGCGCGCCACAGCATAGACGCCTCTTACGCAGCCTCGAGCCACTCGCGGTCCAGGCATTCGACCGCCTCGTCGGAGGCTTATTCCTCTTTCTCGGAGGAGCCGGCAATCACCCCGCCGCCGAAAAAAAGCGGGGGATTGAGATCGTTGCTGAAGACAGTGAAGAAGGCCTTCGTTCCAAGCAGCGGCAAGAAGTCGTCGAAGGACGGGATGCGCCAGCCGGAGGTTGTCAAGACGACGTATCGCGCCGATTATGCCAAGCGCGGCCGCCCGGCCGCAGAGGACCAGACGATGGTCTCCGACGAGGACCGCACGATGGTCCCCGACGAGGACCACACGATCATTGCTGGGGCGGCGATCCAGCGGGTGCGCGCCGGGAACGTCGACGAGCACCTCTTCTCCCAGCTCACGAAGGTGATGAACGACGCCAGGGAAAGGAATCCTGACGTCGCTGCATACAGTACCGTGGTGAACTGGGTATCCGCGCTGCGCAGGTTCAGCGTCTGGCTTCAGCCCAGCAACTTGACGGTGGCCAGCCTCGTTGATGACCCTGGTGCGTTGAATGCCCGTGCGGAGCAGTTTGTGAACGAGCGTGGCGACCGACGTGTCAATACCCCCGTGGAGGTCCTGCTGGATTGGCGCGCCGGAATCGACCCAAGCCTTTTTCGCGCTCGTCCTTATGCCAAAGACAAGGATCTCCTCGAGCAGCGCGCGGCCGAGGGGGACGGTTCCCTAAACCGGAATGCACCGGAACTCAGGCAGTTTTCTGCGTGGCTCCGAAAATTCAACAGGCCATCCATCGCTTCTCGGTATCTAACCGGATCGATGGACGACGACCTTCAAGAGTACAGGGAAAAACTCGGTGCTGACCGACTCTCCAAGCTCGCCACGGCACTGTCTGATCTCCGGAGGCTCGCGCCTGGCGGTGAAGAAGTCAGAGGAGTTGGAGCGCGGTCCGGCCGCCCTAATACCCTGATGCCTTATGCCGACGACGCTCGCCTCATCGAGGGCCTGCTCAATCAGGAGTTGGCCAGCCTTGGGCCTGAGTCGACGTCGAAAGAGAGGAAACCTTTCCGTGTCATCGCTAGCAGTCGACGCGGGCTCAGTGAGTGGCTCCGAAGGCAGGGAAAGGCGAGCATAGCGAGCCGAGTCAACGGCAATCAGGAGCAGACACAAGGGTTGAAGGA
>NZ_JAMYKW010000126.1:0-6205 GCF_040317555.1 Mesorhizobium sp. M1406
CCATCAGATCGGAAGTCGAGATCGTTGCCATCAGCCAGCTGATGGCGACAGTCTGCATCAACCAGCCGAGGCTTGAAACCTGCGTGGCGAGCCAGATCGAGCGAAAGGTGGGCTGCAGAAGTGGCCCAAAGGTCGTTGGTGCAGCCAAATCTTCGTTTGATCCAGCCACCCTATTCATTTTGCGAACCTTTTCTTTCCGTTATTGTCGCTTCCCATGTAATCTAGGCTGAACCGTGGCGGCTTAAGAATAGATGGCCCATTTGCCTACGACGAATGTGGCCACAGTTCCTCCTGACCAGTTGTCAGGCGGCCGGGACGCAGAAATGGGCCGGCTCACTCGCCTTCGACGACATGTTGGTGAGCCGGAATTCACATGTCATTTGAGGCATCATGCTCGTTCGACGCGCTGCCGAGCGATTTTTCGCGAAACGTTACCCTGTTCTTTTGTTGGAAACTCACTCATCAGCGGCGTTCGATGCTGAGTGTGGCTTCCGAAAAGTGAGGACGCTTGCAGATCTTTGACAGGATCAGTTCCCTGATAGATGCAGACGATTGCCAGGCCGCGATCGAAGACGCCCGCGCCCTGCTCCTTCAGTTCGGACAAAAGTCTGATGCGCTCACACATGCGATTGACGAGTTTCTACTCGACCTGATGACATTGGCTTTCATTGTCGAATGTTACGGACGCGGCTTTGAACTCCTGGCGCGAACGCTGGCCCGTAGAAGGCTGGTGAAGATCAGACTTTTGTCGGGAGGGATTGGCCGGGCAGAAATGGTTCCAAAGTCTGATGGCTGAACCGGCGATCGCGCCGCGTTGCAATTGACGACGTGGCGATCGCCAAAAAAAAGGGCCATCGGAAAACCGAGGCCCTTTAGGTGTAAAGTCAAAACCTTCAGAGGGGAACAGCTGGTACGATGGAATGGGAGGAAACCATCGCGTGCATCTGGCCTGCTGCCGGTTTTTCGGACACGAGGTTAAGCTAGCATAGCTTGTTCCTCGAACTCGACGGGGCTCAGATAGCCTAGCGTCGAGTGCCTTCGCCGAGGGTTATAGAAGCGCTCGATGTAATCGAACACATCCGCCCTCGCATCATCTCTCGTCCTGTAGACCTTGCGGGCTGTCCGCTCGGTCTTGAGCGACGAGAAGAAGCTCTCCATCGCAGCGTTGTCCCAGACGTTGCCCGACCGGCTCATTGAACAGGTGATGCCGTGGTCGGCCATCAGTCGCTGGAACTGCTCGCTCGTATATTGCGATCCCTGGTCGGAGTGGTGCAGCAGGCTGTCGGGCTTGCCTCTCCTCCAGATCGCCATGATGAGAGCGTCGGTGACGAGCTGCGCGGTCATCTCGGCCTTCATCGCCCAGCCGACGACACGGCGGGAGAACAGATCGACGACGGCGGCAACGTAGATCCATCCTTCCGCAGTCCAGATGTAGGTGAAGTCGGCGACCCACTTCTGGTTCGGGGCCGATGCCTCGAAGGCGCGATCGAGGAGGTTGTCCGACACGGCGGCTCGCTCGCCGGTATCCTTCGGCAGTCCGCGCCGGCGTGGACGTGCCCGGAGGCCGTTCTCCCGCATGAGGCGTTCGATGCGATGCAGTCCGCAGGAAAGCCCCTCTGCCAGAACGTCGTGCCAGACCCGACGCGCGCCGTAGGTGCGGTCGCTGCTCTTGAAGCTTCGGTCGATCCTGGAAACGAGGATCTCGTCATGCTGGGAGCGAACGCTAGGGCTGCGGTTGAGCCAGGCATGGAAGCCCGAGCGGGACACATCCAGCGCACTGCACAGCCATGCCACCGGCCAGATGCCCCGGTGCCTCGCGATGAAAGCGAACCTCATGTCACTTCCCTCGCGAAGTAGGCTGCGGCCTTTTTTAGGATGTCGCGCTCCGCCTTCAGCTTCGCGACTTCCTTGCGCAGCCGGTCAATCTCCTGCTGCTCCGGCTTCATCTGCCCATGACCGGGAAACGCACGCTGCGGATCGGCCGATAGCTCGCGCACCCATTTGCGCAGCACATTCTCGTGGACATCGAGGTCGCGGGCAGCCTGGGCCACCGCAACGCCCCGATCCTTGATCAATCTCACCGCCTCAAGCTTGAACTCGCGGCTGAACTTCCTTCTTTGCATTCCCACTCTCCAGTTCCGTTAAACACCTTATCTTGGTGTCCACGAAACCGGCAGCAGGCCAATCAGCTGTAAGCTTAACCGCTAAAAGTTGTGCAATGCGCAAACACATATTGTGCAATGCAGCTATGCAGTAACGCAAAGCCTCAAGTTACAAGATCGAGTTTGGAAATGTTTGCTGCTCGTACGGTGATGGGCGAGATCCTTAAGCGTATGTACGGCGGCATGATGGACGCTTGCAAGCATCCAGACAAGATTACCGCGAAGCTAAAATAAGAGGTTCGGTCCAATCGGCGATGCTCAATAGCCGCGCCATTCTGGTTCCGCCGGGCGTTACATCGCCTCGCCAAGTTGAGGATGTATGGTCGCGAGCAGCCGCGCGCCAATTTGGAACCCACGACCATATGCAACGATTGGGCACTGTCCGAAGAAGGCCGAGAACTGTTGAAAGTGCGCTAGATGGAGATATTCTGAATTGGAACGGGGGCCTGGTTCATCGCCAAAGCGAGACATGGATGAAAAGCAGATCGCGCCCAACACCTGATCCAACCATTGCAACGGAAGTCCCCTGGTCGGAAAGCCTAACCGCATATGATGACAAGCATTTCGAGCTCTATTTGAAGCTCATGGACGCTTGCGCCGACAGTGCCAGCGAAGAGGAGATGGCGCTGGATGTACTGGGTATCGATCCGGTCAAAGAGCCAATCCGCGCCCGTAAGGCCCTTCGCAGTCATCTCAAACGGGTGCTCTGGTTTATGCATGAGGGCCATAAGGAACTGCTTCCAAGCCGGCCGCCTCAATAACTGCGGCGCCGAACAAGGTTGCCCGAGAGATCAGGTGGCGCCCTCGGGGGATGCGAGGACACTTGAAAGCCGCAATCGGGTTATCATCTCCATACTGCGTGTGTTCGGCTCCGCACGGCAAGTGCCCTTGAGTCGAGGAGGAATGCACATGAAGAAGAAAGTTCATCTGGAAGCCTGCTGACCGATCCCTTGGGGCCCATAATCGGGTCCCAAGTTGTTCCCGACGAGCGTTGCGAGGGGCGGATGCAGGACCAGCCGGAAATCGAGCCCGGGCGTGAAACGAAGTCAACAGGTGCGAGGTTCGGCCTGCTGGGTGTGGCTGTGTTGGCCGTAGGCGCCTTCATCTGGACCGGCTTCGGCGAAGGCATCCAGCAGGGCACGTCCAACGTCGTTCGGACTGTCATCGACAAGAGCATGCAGCGCCTTGGGCTCGGGCAAGCCCCCAACGCTCTTACAGAGGGCGAGTGGTATCTCTCGGTGTACTACGGTCCCGACTTTACGGATGTCACCCCCGTCGGCCTGGGGCACCCCTTCAAGGTGACATTCACGTCGGCCCCGGATTTGTCTGGCACCTACGAGAACGTTGCAGGGAGCGGCTCGGTAAGCGGCTTTGAACGACCCGGTCAACTCGTAATGACCTACTCCGGAGCAGATGGGATGTCCCATGGAGTTGCCATTCTCCAAGACATTCAGACCCACCTTTCTTCCAACAACGTCGAGCATGATTACGTGGGAGCCGTTTTGGTCCACGCTTGCTATAAGGCGGACACCCAGCAGTGCGATGCCGCCAAATCGCAATATAAATTCTGCAGGGCGATTTTGTCGAAAAACAGGGAACCCGACAAGGATCCTTCCCTCAAGGGTTACCTCGACGAACCATGTTCGGCTTTTCAGAACGATCTGAAGCTGAAGCTTAGCCCGACGGCACAGCTTTAGGCACGAAGGCGCTCACCAGGGTCGCAGCTCAAAGAGAACGGCGCCCTTCGCCGGGGGCCGTCCGTTCCGCATCCCGCCTGACGGCGGCGCGTTGCTGATGCTCCTACGGCCGCCCTGTTGAGCCGGTCTCAGGGCCACGGTCTTTCTCCTGCACCGATCTGACTTGGTCCCGCTGGCGGGCATTTCGGTGCTTCCGTTTTGTACGCTCTTCTTTCTTGGGCCGCTTCGCGGCACGGCTGCGCCGACATGGATGTGCCTAGCGGCACCTTTCCTATGTAGCGGGAAGAGAGGCGCGCGGCCCTCTCTCCCCACCCACTCAAACCGGCCTTTGCTTTGCTCCAGCACTGCGGGGCCAGATCCGGCGGCCCCCGCCGCGCTGAAATGCCTCGCTCCTGCGGCCTCACACTCGCCAGGAGGCACAAGTGCATCCCCATGCCTGACTGGCAGTGCGCTTCGCCGCAGGAAGAGTCCCGTTACTTTCCCGGCCTGGCAGGGCAGCTTGTCTCGGCGCCGCTGAATTCCGATCTGCAAAGCGGCCTCATCCCGTCACGCCCTGTGAAAAAAGGGCAGGAGGGCTACGGCTTCCATTTCAGCGTCAGCCGCTGAACGCTTGAGCCGGCTCTACGGCTATTCGGCTGGGGTTTTCCGAAGCTTTTCTAACACAAAGAGCTTGCCCTGGCGCACGGCGTACTCGATTGATTGCGCCTTCGCCAGATGTGCCGCAATCGAGCTGGCCAGCATGCAGCCCGTCCCGCGCATCGATGCGGCAAGACGCGGCGTGTCAAAGCGGACTGGTTCGTGATCGGGGCGCAACAGAATATCGATCGATCGGGGTCCCGCCGCGTGGCCGCCCTTGATCAGCAGGGCCTGCATCCCGGCCACCAGCAATTCCTGGCCTTGCCACACCGCGCCGTCTTCATCAACCGCTGGCTCTAAGCCAACAAGAAGCGCCAGCTCGATGAGATTGGGTGTGACGAGGCGGCAAAGGGGCATCAGGTCGCGTTTCATGGCGGCGATGGCCCTTGCGTCCAGCAGCGCCCGGCCTGATGTCGAGGCCAGCACCGGGTCGAGTACTGCCGGCACCTGTGGATTTTCGCGGAGCACAGCCGCGACGGCAACGACGATCTCGGCCGCTGCGAGCATGCCGATCTTGATGGCGGTCACCTTGTTGGCCTGCAGCGCGGCGCGCATCTGATCGGCCACAAGATCGGGCTGCGAAGGATGGATTTCCATGACGGCGTCGTGCGTCTGCACGGTCAGCGCTGTGACAGCCAGGCAGGTGCGCACGCCAATGGAAGAGATCGTCTCGATATCGCGTGCTATTCCGCCTCCGCCGCTGGAGTCCGAACCGCCGACCACGAGCACATGCGGTTCTCGCCTCAGCGCCATGGCTTTGTCTTTTCGATCCATTCTCGCGTGCGCGCTTCGGGATCGGCATTCAACGTGATGTCGGTAACCACCGCCGCGCTGTCCGCACCAGCCGCGAAAACACCGTCGAGCCGATCGGGGTTGAGGCCGCCAATGGCGACCAATGGGATCGGCGCCACCCGATGCTTCCACTCGCTGATCCGCTCGAGCCCTTGCGGCGCCCATTTCATCTGCTTCAGGACGGTGGGATAGATGGGGCCGAGCGCGACATAGTCGGGCTCGGCAGCGATGGCCATTTCCAGTTCTAGATGATCGTGCGTGGAAAGCCCGAGCTTCAATCCGGCGTACTTAATCGCCAGCAGGTCGGCCGCAGCCAAATCCTCTTGGCCGAGATGGACGAAGTCGCAGCCTTCCTCGATTGCCGTGCGCCAATAGTCGTTGACGATCAGTTGGCAACCATGGACCGCGCAGACGTCGTTCGCGCGGCGGATTTCCGACCGCAGCGTGGTCTCGTCCCTATCCTTGATGCGCAACTGAACCAGCTTGACGCCGAGCGGGACCAGCCGCTCGACCCAGTCAGCGCTGTCGACGATCAGGTAGAAGGGATCGAGCTTCATGAAAAAACGGCCCTGCCGATGGTCGGCGTCGATGGCACGGCGACGTCGCGCGGTTCAAGCATACCCGAGCTGAAAGCTTCACGACCGGCCTCGACCGCCTTGCCGAACGCACGCGCCATGCCGACCGGATCGGTCGCCTTGGCGACCGCGGTGTTCAGGAGTACGGCGTCAAAGCCGAGCTCCATGACGGTTGCCGCGTGCGATGGCCGTCCGAGCCCCGCATCCACGATCAGCGGAACATCAGGGAAATGTCCGCGCATCGAGCGCAGCGCCGTGATGTTGATCGGCCCGAGGGCGGAACCGATCGGTGCACACCACGGCATCAGAACCTGACAGCCCGCCTCCAGCAGCCGCTCGGCGA
>NZ_JAMYKW010000127.1:0-5984 GCF_040317555.1 Mesorhizobium sp. M1406
AAGGGGGCTAAAGATGAGCAAGACGACTCTCACTACTATCGCTATCCTCGCGATCAGCATCGGCCATGCCGATGCCAAGCGCCATAAGGTGAACCTGCCGGTTTGCACCGCGTCAAGCTCACTCTTCGAAGTCCTGGGTCACAAGACAAGCCGGCCACCATTTATGTCGCGAGCGTGCTCGAGAAGCCGCATTAGCGGACCGTGCTGACCACCAAAAACAAGGCCAAAGCCCTGGCGATGGCAAAGGAGATCGGCGACAAGGTGCGGGTCGAGGAGATCACGCCGAAACCGAAAAGGCGCAAGCGCCGGCAACACCCAGCCATCACACCCGCGCGATGCCGTGCAAGGCTCTCAGCCGCCGCCGTCTTCACCACCACCGCCGCCGCCCGCCTGGCCATCTTGCTGACGGCCCGATGTATGGCGGGCATTTCCCTCATTACCGTGGCGTATATCTCGGGCTGCTCGGACTCGGTCACAGTGATCGGTTTTCATGGCTCCGTCTCCAATTGCTAAGGCGATTATATCTTTGACAAACCCAAAATTTCGGCTAAATTAGTGGAACATCCTGACAACGTTCCGAGAACAAGCCATGTCCGTCCTGTCCCGCCCCTACTTTCACGATGAAGCTGCCGCCTTCGAACACGTCGAGGGTATGTTGTGGCCGCAGGGTCCGGTTTGCCCCAAGTGCGGTTCGATGGATAAGCACTACAAGCTGACTGGCGTGCATACCAAGGCTTCGAAGAAGAATCCCGGCGGCGTAGAGCGTCATGGCCTCTACAAGTGCGGCGCTTGCCGTGCGCAGTTTACCGTCCGTATGGGCACGATCTTCGAGGAAAGCCATTTGCCGCTGACCAAGTGGCTTCAGGCTATCCACCTTATGTGCTCGTCAAAGAAGGGCATTTCCTCACGCCAGCTCCACCGCGTTCTGGAATGCACCTACAAGACCGCGTGGTTCCTGTCGCACCGCATTCGTGAAGCCATGCGCTCGGATAATTTCACGCCCAGGGGCGGCGCTGGCAAGTTCGTTGAAGCGGACGAAACCTACATCGGTCGTTTGAAGGGCGTTCCGGTTGCTCCTAGCGGCGCTCACAAGAACGTTGTGCTGACGCTGGTCGAGCGCGGCGGCATTGCCCGCTCCTTCCCTATCTAGCGCTTCGGTTGCCCGCCTTTGCCCATCGTGAATGCCAATATCGACAAGGAAACGTTCTCATGTCGGACGAGGCGCGCGTCTATCAGAACTTCGCCCCGCCTTCGCCGCTCACGGCACGGTCAACCACAGCGAAAACGAATATGGCCGTTCGTTCAAGGTTGCCGGCGGGGGTGAGCGCGTTCGCATCAACACGAACAGCGTAGAAGGTTTCTACAGCATCCTTAAGCGCGGCACGGGTGTTTATCAGCATTGCGCCGAACACCATCTGCACCGCTATCTGGCAGAGTTCGACTTCCGTTATTCGAACCGTTCGGCCATGGGCATTGAAGACAACGTTCGTTCTCTCATTGCCTTGAAGGGCGCCAAGGGCAAGCGGCTGACCTATCATGGGCCTCATTACCGCGAAGCATGAACACTATCGGAAGCCGGTACAGTTGAAGCTCCCACTTTGGAAGGGAGAAAAGCGAAAGCGGCAGTGTTAAAGCCTCATTTCGGGTCCGGATGAAACAATCAAGTGACACCCGCTTGATTTGGTTGCATATTGGTCATGCGGGTTGGCACCCAATGATAAGCGCCCCGGGGCGCTCCTCTAAACGAGGTAGTTGGGAGTGCGGCCGCAATTTCTTGTGAGTAGTAGTGCCTCTTACCGTGCTTCCATAGGTCGAATTCGTACGTGATTTTGTCACTGAGGAGTTCGTAGGAACGGAACGGGTGTCTTTGCCGTCCAATTCCCATTTCCGTTGCATAGCCCAAGTGCAGTAGTCGGCTATCTGGAAACATGGATCTGTGTTGGCCGGCCAGAACGCGACGCGCCAACCATCGCTCCGGATTTTCTGCTTCACCACATCCCTTACGGAGTCCTCGAACGCGATGCGCTTTTTCTTGGTTCTGATAGAGGCGACAGTGATCATGATTTCGCTAGCCGCCTTAAGGTAAGCATCGGAAGAGTGCTGAAAGTGAAAATGCCAACCGATCTTATAAAATCGATCTTCCGTAACCCGCACCTTGGGAATGGCCTTCGACTTCTCCATGATGGTGGATGGTGAACTTCTCTTTCGCCAAGAAATCAAAGACAGCGTTGCGTACCTCCTGCCGATCGGTTGTGGCGTGAAAGTAGTCGCCTAGCGGCGCACCCTGCCAAGCTAGGTCGCGCCTCAATTCCTGAAGTTTGATGCCTATGTTGCAATTGGATAGAATGGCCGTGCAGACGATGTAATAGCGGCTGATATTTTGCCCCTTAGAGAAATTGAAACAGCCAGCTTCATCGGCAAACAGAAAGATTCGATTCATGCCAGATAAAGAAGCAGCACAGATTGAAAAGTTCAAGCAAGCCGCCCGCGAACTGAAGACCGATCAGTCCGAAGATCACTTCGACGCGATCTTGAAAAAGATCCCGCAGGCCAAGCACGCTCCACATGACGAAGCGGTTGACCGCGCCAGCAAAGGCGCGGTGGTAAGGCCGAAGAAACGCTAGCCTTGTGAAAAGCGAATTAAAACGGCCTGCCTTGTGGAGCGAGACATTCCCCCTGCGGCTGGGTCAGCCTTTCCTTGCGCCAGCCGTCTGTCCCGCAAACCTGCCTTTGTAGCCACGGACAGGCGTCCCCAGGGTCTGTTCAAAATCAGTTGGCAGATACGCATGCCCGGCTTCAGTTTCACAGGAATCGTGTTGTGATTTACCATTTCAAGGCGGATCTGGCCGGCGAAGCCCGCGTGAATTGTGGGCGCAGTTAGATGCACTCCGATTCCAAGTCTGGCCATCGAACTCTTGCCCTCAACACGGGCGGCAATTCTAGAGTGGGACGTTAGCCCTACGGCGCAGTCATTTCCTCCGAATGTCTGCTGCGCAAGGCACGGAGTGGCGAGCGCCAGCATAAGCGCCACGGCCGAGAAATGGGCCATCGTTCGAATTCTCATCTTCAATCCCCGACAGGGAGCAGGCGCTGGCGCTCCCCAAGGTGCTAAAGAACTAGTGACAATGATATTCGCCGGTCTTGTGGTTCTTATGGCACCCGTTGCTATCGGTGCCGCCGCTATGCGCATAGGCATTGGTCACAAGAGCCATCGTCAAAGCCGTCAAAGCGGCCACAATTGCTGTTTTCATATTGCCCTCCCAAGTAATTCGGCACCAAAGCACTATTCGTGCGTCGGCACAACGTCGGGGGGAACGCTTCTCGCGTTCGGCAAAGAGAAGATGGCCGGCGCCAGGGTGGGAGCTGTTGGGCTGTGCGGCGCCGGCCAAGCGGACATCAGGTCCGCCGCCCTTGAAGAATGGCCGATTCGCCGACGCGCGGTCATGGTGTGATCGCGGAAGCCGTGGCTTAAGAGCTTCCGTCCGTCTCGCTTCCTCATAGATCATCCGGACGGGCAGATAGGCGTTCGTTTCCAGCCACTCGCGCAGGACGATCTAATGAGATTCGACCGGTCGAGTCTTCATCTCGGCGGCGATGGAGTTCCTTGTGTCCTCCCTGGCCGGCTCTCTAGCGGGACGCAGCGACGTTCCGGAGCATCAAGGCAGCACGCCAAAGGATGATCTGTAGATCGGGCCGCGGCGCTGCGGTCCGCTGCGCTCTCAAGCTCTGAAAGCGAGGTTGAGGTTCGACAAGTCCGGTTTCACCTGTGTTGCGGCTGGTCGGCGCCATTCAGGAAAGCGGAGGGCGCAAGCCACCTTGCGATTGGTCATCTCTGGATGCATCCTTGGAATCATGTCGCAGTTGCAATACCTGAATCACCTTTTGGAATGCCCTTACTGCCTGGAAATTCGGCTGAGAATTCCACACGACGTTCGGCCGGAGACGCTCATCGTTTGTGATGATTGCGGAGAGTTCCTCGGAACGTGGGATGAACTACAGACCGACTTCGAGAGGCAAGGCGGGCAAAGCGGGGTCTTCCGTCTCGAAAAGGGTCGTATCAGGCGAATCGATTAGAGCACTGGACGCGGGCCGGCAAGGCCCATTCCCGTGATCGCGGTACGACCAACCAACCGAATCGGTCATGTTTGCAAGTGCGGCGGATTAGCACCGCGGTCAAGGCACACCGGGGGTCGGCGGAGGCGGGGCTTCCGCCTGCTCCTGCCCGGGGCCAGCGGTCGAACCAGATACATCTGAGCCCGGAGAAAGCTTCCTGTCTGCCTCTTCCTCGCTGCCGAAACTGGCGGCATGAAGCAGCATGACCTTCGCCTTGGCGACCAATTCCTCGTCTACCAGCGCGGGCCCGGCCGCCAATGTAACGGCAATGACCTCGCCACCGTCGCCCCGGAATTCAACGCGATCGTGGCTCACCACGGTTTCCAAGACCTGCATGTCATCCTCCGCTCACATTTGGTCATTGTAAGGTTGTTTGGTCATCCCAACCTGCCTGGTCAGCTCGCAGAAGGCTGGCAAACCGGATTCGAATTGGGCGCGGTTGGCTACCTGCAACAATCGCAAGGGAAAGCAGACCGCATCGCGGTTCGCCGGGGACATGTCCTCGTACATTCGTTCTTCTGAAGTCACTAAGGCCTCGGCTTTACGCAGGGCCATATCGATATCGTCGACTGAAAGGATTCCACGATGGACCAGGATGTTGTTGACCGCCGCCACCGCCATCAGCAGCCCCTCAAGCTGAAGATTCGCAACGTTCACGTGGTCTTATCCTTGACGTAGGCACCCGGCTGCCTGCCGGCTTTGGGTGTCTTGGCATCCTTGGAATGTTCAGCGATTGAGGGACCTGCGCCCGAGGTCTTCTGGGTTGCCGGTGAGGGCGTCGGTCGCTTCCCGGCCGGGCCGGGCTGGACGCCTGCGGGCGAGGTGGGGTCTGGGTGCGTCATGGCAAGGGTCTCCCGTTCCGGATCGGCATCAACTCGCCAGGCGCGCCGAGGTTCCCGAACGATTTGGGCGCCGTGGGCTTTGTAAGGAACGGGTAACGCCAGCGGCTCCTGGCTCATGGGTACGAATAGGTTCTGCCGCACTCATGGGAGGTCACTGCGTGGTGACGCGCGGCGCTGGTGTGTTTTCGTTGACTACGTTGCCGACCGGAGCCATCGGCCAGACCAAGTGACGAACCGGAATCAGCTACAGAGGCGGCGTTTGGTCTTTGATGCGGCGGCTGCACGACTTTAGAGCCTTAGCGGCTTTCCCCTTTATAACAGTCCGCCGCCCGCGCGATGCAAGACGATGTCGTTGCTCTCAGGCCGAAGCCGTCGCGGGTCGCCGAGCGCCCTCTTCCTGCGGCTTGCATAAGATCGCGCCCTGCGCGTGACCTGAGTTTCGCTGGTGTTGCCCCACCGAATGAAGGGTTTAGCTGTCGGGGGCGGCGCGCTTTCCACATTGCGCTGTACCCGCCCCCGACAGCGCCTCCAGCTAGGCGCCCAGACCCGGCCCCGTTGGGGCCGGGTCGAGAGTTGTCGTCAGGATTCCGGGGCAGGTACGATTGAGGAACGTCATCGTCTCTAGCCGAACCTTGTCGCCGATCTTCGGGCGAGCCGCCTGGTTAGCCCTGTTGCCTATCGCGCAAGCAAAATAGCGGAGGCGCCGAGCGGTTCATCGCCGTCGCCTCCGAAGCAGTCTGGGCCTAAGCGGCCATGTCGAGGATCTTTATGCCATGGCGCTGCATGGCCGCGCCGATTTTGGCGAAATCGGGCTGCGTCAGCGGCTCGACGGTACCGATGTCGCGGAAGAAGGCAGTCATCGACGGCTCGACAAGCACGAGCATGCGCACCTGCTTACCACTTTCGTTCGAGTAATCGTGCGACTCCATCGGTCCGATACGGACCGCGCTGCCTGGATCGGCGACTACCGTGCGCGGCGCTTCACCAGCCTCGAAGTGGCGGATCCTCAGTTCACCCTCCAGGATGTAA
>NZ_JAMYKW010000128.1:0-5876 GCF_040317555.1 Mesorhizobium sp. M1406
CGGGAGAGAACTTGTTGGTCGTCTTGCTTGTCATGGCTCCACCTTCCCAGGAGTTGGAGCCTCCGATCAACCCGGGGCGGTTCATCTTGACTATCTTTCAGCGCCGACTTGAGAGTGCGAAGCAACTGTGATGTTTGACCTACTTTTACATTCGGAACTGTGGCTACAGATCGCTCGGGGGATCCCTATTACGATCGCGCTCACAACTCTCGCTATGGTTTTCGGGATAATATTGGGTGCCGGAGTGGCGGTACTCGTGAATAGCGACAATTACACTCTGAAATGGACTGGCGAAGCGTTCACATTCTCATTTCGGGCAATTCCGCTTCTGACATTGCTCTATTTTCTGTACTACGGCCTGCCGAACATTGGCTTCATCCGACAAGGGCCGCTGTGGGACGTATTTTTCCGGTATTCGTTTGCTATTGCCGTCCTTGGTTTTAGCCTGAACAACGCGGCGTATCTGGCAGAAGTTCTCCGCGGTGGAATCAAGTCAGTAACACGGGGCCAAGTCGAAGCGTGCATGGCTGTGGGAATGACCGATGGAATGGCCCTTCGTCGTGTGGTGCTTCCGATTGCTTTCCGCAATTCCGTCATGACGATTGGGAACGAGTTGGTTGCTACCCTCAAAGCCACGTCGCTCGCAAGTGCAATCGCCGTCTCCGACGTTTTGAGTAACGCGAATTCCTACGGGAGAATTTACTCGGACAATATATCTCCCTTGATCGCGGCCGGTGTGTTTTACCTGATCATCGTTGGTCTCATCGATGTAGCGCTTGCTGCGATCAGAAAAAGAGCGGCGATGTAAGTCGCGCAGCCAACGGGCCTGCATAACGACCAGGATCCAGCCATAGCGGCAGGTTACCCCGCGCCGTTCTACGGACGGAAAAGACTACGCTTTGAATGAAGTCGATGACGTGCTTGGTGACAGACGAAATTGGAGTGATGACGTGCAAAACATATTCAACAGCCCTACTACGGCACTCGAAGGGCTCTTATTCGACGGCATGTTCATTGCCGCGGGTGGTTTCGGCCTATGTGGTATTCCGGAACTGTTGATCGATGCCATCCGCGAGGCCGGCACCAAAGACCTAACGATCGCGTCGAACAATTGCGGTGTCGACGACTTCGGCCTCGGCGTGCTGCTGAAGACGAAGCAGATCAGGAAGATGATCTCCTCTTACGTTGGCGAGAACGCCGAGTTCATGCGCCAGTACCTGAGCGGCGAGCTGGAATTGGAGTTCAATCCGCAGGGAACGCTTGCCGAGCGTATGCGCGCCGGCGGCGCTGGGATTGCGGGGTTCTATACCAAGACCGGTGTCGGCACCGTGGTTGCCGAGGGCAAGGAGACGAAGACCTTTAACGGCGAGACCTATGTTCTCGAGACCGGCATCGTCGCGGATCTATCGATCGTCAAGGCCTGGAAGGCCGACACATCCGGCAATCTCGTCTTCCGCAAGACGGCCCGCAACTTCAATCCGCCGGCCGCCACCTGCGGCAAGATCTGCGTTGCCGAAGTCGAGGAGATCGTGCCCGTCGGCAGCCTCGATCCCGACCATATCCATGTGCCGGGAATCTATGTGCATCGCTTGATCCAGGGCCAGCACGAGAAACGGATCGAACAGCGCACCACGCGCGCAGCGGCTTAAAGGGCGGGGAGGAGAAAGACATGGCCTGGGACAGAAACCAGATGGCGGCGCGGGCAGCGCGCGAACTCGAAGACGGCACTTACGTCAATCTCGGCATAGGCATTCCGACGCTGGTCGCCAATTATATTCCCGAAGGCGTCCATGTGATGCTGCAGTCGGAGAACGGCCTGCTTGGCATCGGCCCGTTCCCGACCGAGGACCAGATCGATGCCGATCTCATCAACGCCGGCAAGCAGACTGTGACGGCGCTGCCGCATTCGGCCTTCTTCGACTCGGCGCAGAGCTTCGCGATGATCCGCGGCGGCAAGATCGCCATGGCAATCCTCGGCGCCATGGAAGTGGCCGAGAACGGTGACCTCGCCAACTGGATGATCCCCGGCAAGCTCGTCAAGGGCATGGGTGGCGCGATGGATCTGGTCGCCGGTGTCAAGCGGGTGGTGGTTGTCATGGACCACACCAACAAGGCCGGCGAATCCAAGGTACTGAAGGCATGTACCCTGCCGCTGACCGGAAAGAGCGTCGTCGATCGGATCATCACCAATCTTGGTGTGCTCGAGGTCGTCGATGGCGGACTGAAGCTGGTCGAGCTTGCCGACGGTGTCACCGACGGCGAGATCCGCAGCGCCACCGAGGCGACCATCGTCAACTAGGCCTGACAGCTTATTGCCGAGACGCTGGAGCCGGCCTCTGTCGGCGTCACAAGGACATAGAGGAGATCACCATGAACACCCCATCGATAGTCATCGCCAGCGCCGCCCGCACCGCGGTCGGTTCCTTCAACGGCGCGTTCGGCAACACGCCGGCGCACGAGCTCGGCGGCGCCGTCATCAAGGGCGTGCTCGAGCGCGCAGGCATCGAAGCGGGTGAGGTCGACGAGGTGATCCTCGGCCAGGTTCTCCAGGCCGGCGAAGGCCAGAATCCGGCGCGCCAGGCGGCTATGAAGGCGGGCGTACCACAGGAAAAGACCGCCTGGGGCATGAACCAGCTCTGCGGTTCCGGTCTTCGCGCCGTCGCACTCGGCATGCAGCAGATTGCAACCGGTGATGCGGATATCATCGTCGCCGGCGGCATGGAGTCGATGTCGATGGCGCCGCATTGCTCGCACCTTCGCGGCGGCGTGAAGATGGGCGACTTCAAGATGATCGATACGATGATCAAGGACGGCCTGACCGACGCCTTCTACGGCTACCACATGGGGATCACCGCCGAGAACGTCGCCCGCCAGTGGCAGCTCAGCCGTGAGGAGCAGGACATCTTCGCGCTCGCCTCGCAGAACAAGGCCGAGGCGGCACAGAAGGCAGGGCGCTTCGCCGACGAGATCGTTCCCTTCATCGTCAAGACCCGCAAGGGCGACGTCATCGTCGACCAGGACGAATATATCCGCCATGGCGCAACGCTCGACCAGATGACGAAGCTGCGTCCGGCCTTCGACAAGGAAGGCACGGTCACCGCCGGCAATGCCTCGGGCCTCAATGACGGCGCCGCCGCCACCCTGCTTATGACCGAAGCACAGGCTTCCAGGCGCGGCATGCAGCCGCTCGCCCGTATCGTGTCCTGGGCAACTGCCGGCGTCGATCCGCAGGTCATGGGTACCGGCCCGATCCCGGCGTCGCGCAAGGCGTTGGCGAAAGCCGGCTGGGCGATCGGCGACGTCGACCTGGTCGAAGCCAACGAGGCCTTCGCCGCCCAGGCTTGCGCGGTGAACAATGACCTCGGCTGGGATCCTAGCATCGTCAACGTCAATGGCGGCGCGATCGCCATCGGCCATCCGATCGGTGCTTCCGGCGCCCGCGTGCTCAACACGCTGCTCTTCGAAATGAAGCGTCGCGGAGTTTCCAAGGGGCTTGCGACGCTTTGCATCGGTGGCGGCATGGGTGTTGCCATGTGCGTGGAAGCGATGTGAAGGGAGGGCAGCGCCATGACCTCCGCCGAATACCGTCTCTGCGACGTATCGCTCGACCGGTCGTTCGGTGGCCGGGACGCGGGAATTGAGCGAGAGCAAGCGCTCGCGGTCATCGACCTCTTGGAATCCAATACATTCATTCCGGTCGGTCACGAGGGCGGGCCTTATCGCCTCAGGATCGAAGCGGTTGACGGGCGTCTGGCATTGCATGTCGCTGACATCAGGACGAGCATGTTGTCAGTCACTACCTGTCGCTCACGCCCTTACGCCGATTGCTTAAAGACTACACCCGTATCTGCGAGAGTTACTACGACGCGATCCGCCACCCTGGGCCTGAACGGCTTGAGGCAATCGATATGGGCCGGCGTGGGGTGCATAACGAGGCTGCCGAACTGCTGAGAGCGCGGTTGTCTACAGAAGTGAATATCGACAGCGACACCGCGCGCCGGCTGTTCACGCTGATCTACGCCCTGCTGGTGCGCAATGCAGACCAACGAATTCTATCGAGCTGACATGAAGCCCAAGCGTTCGCTATCTAACCGGTCTCTCAGTGACTGACTGCCACGTTGGGAACCACGTCCCATATGCGGTTTTTTCGCTCGCAGCGGTGAAACGCTACTGCAAAATGTGCCTATTGAAGGAAGTGCATAGCTTGCAGCAGGCGTGATGAAGTCGCGGCCTGCACTCGGAGGCTCATCGTCAGGACAGTAGAACGATTCGAAGCCGGAAAACTGAGAGAGGCACTCTGCCTACTCAGAGTTCAGCGCTAACCATGAGGAGAACTAATATGTCTGAATCAGGAAATGAGCCTTGGCGCTGGCTTGAAGAACAATGGCGTTATCGCGTCAACCGCGTGCGTGCAGGGAAGAAGTTGACCCCACCTTGGCCTAACGGAAAACGTTGCGCGGTTGCCCTGTCATTCGATGTTGACCACGACACGCTCGAACTGTGCGAGGGCGGAAAATCAATTAGCCGTATGTCGACCGGGCAGTATAGTCACAGGCGAGGAATGCCACGAATAATGTCTGTGCTGCGAAACCACGGCGTCAAAGCTAGTTTTTTCGTTCCTGCAGTCTCAGCGATCCTTTATCCGGACGAACAGCGTTTGGTCATCGACGAGGGGCACGAGATCGGCATGCATGGTTGGATTCACGAACTCAATTCCCATTTGCCGCCGGAAGACGAACGCGAATTAATGAGGCGAAGCGCCGACACGCTTGAGAAGCTCACGGGCATCAGGCCTGTTGGGGTGCGCACACCGTCGTGGGATTTTTCGGAAAACACCCTCTCAATTATTCGCGAGATGGGCCTTCTTTATGACTCGTCGCTTATGGCGGACGACAGCTGCTATGAGCTAATAGAGAACGGTGAGCGAACGGGTGTGATCGAGATTCCGGTCGAATGGATACGCGATGATGCTCCATATTTTGAAATGAGCCTCACCGCCGCGGTTCGGCCGCAGTTGAGCCCTGAAGATGTGCTAGCGATTTATCTGCGCGAATTCGAGCTAGCATACAGTGAGGGTGAAATGTTTCAGCTCACCATGCACCCTCATCGCATCGGCTATCGTTCTAGGATCTGGATTCTTGAGGAAGTCATTCGGGTGGCAGAAGCCAAAGGCGATGTTTGGTTTGCCACACATCGTGAAGTGGCTCAGCATGCGTCGACCGCCCTTTAGTTGCCTGGACCTCTTGCAGCCTTAGGAGTTCCGACGAGGGTTACGTTTCAGGCAATGGGCTCAAACATCAAACGCCTGCCCGTCCAGTGCAGATTGTGATCGAAACTGAATCCAGCTTAGTTGCGGACATCACCGGAACTAAAATAGCCGCTCGCCGAGCATCTCTTCCGCCTCCGGCGCAGAGGCTGTGATCGTGCCCACTGGCGTGGTGTAGCTGACGGCATTGGTCGCCGTGCTCTCCGGCATGGGCCGGACTGATCAGCGCGCCACTGCGGGCAGACTGATGAGCGGATCATCGCTCATCTGGCTGATGGTCTCAAGAGTCATATAGCGCGCCCGCTGCACGGCCCATTCATCATTCTGCTTGACCTGCCACTGAACTGTCATCCAGCTGCGATTAGAGCCTCGACCGTTTTTGATCCGATACCATTCTTTGGACCGCCGGAAGGTGGAGTTTTCCGGCTGTTTCACGATGGCGGGCTGACGGCGCCATCGGGATTGATCAACGAGATCGGAACCTTGTGCCCGATTGCGCCATGTGGGCGCACCTCGTTGTAGTATCTGCGCCAATCCTCCAACTTTTCGGCCGCGTCGGCAAGCGTCAGGAACCAGTGGGCGTTCAAACATTCCGCCCTGAAGCGGCCGT
>NZ_JAMYKW010000129.1:0-5705 GCF_040317555.1 Mesorhizobium sp. M1406
TCGGCATAAGTCGGATTTCCGATGACGTCATGCCATGCTGACACGGGCAGTTGGCTGGTGATGATGGTGGAGCGGCGGCCGTAGCCATCCTCGAGGATTTCGAGGAGATCGTGGCGGGCCTGGTTCAAGGCCTCAATCATCAAGGATCAGCAATTGGACCCGGGCGAGCGTGCGTTGCAGGCGTGCGTAGCGACCATCGCCTCTGGCGAGCGCCAGGTTGGCGAACAGGCGTGGGACACGCTTATAGAGAACGGACCGGTCGTCCCGGCAGGCCTTATGCCCGAGCGCGCAGGCAAGCCAACTCTTGCCCAGGCCGGTCGGACTGGGCTCATAATGCCCGTTATCAGGATGGCGAGGCAAAGAAGATTGTCCGTTACGCCTTTCATCCACGTTCGGGCGGGGAAATTTTCGTCACAGGCCGTCAGCGTTATTGCGGTGAGCCGGCCTATGTCGGGCGACAACCGGATGGCAGCCTGGCGCTGATTCCGATCTGGATGACGGAAGAGATCGCCCTGACGATGGCGGTTCGCGAGGCGCCCCGTTTTCCCCTTTCATGCCTGCGCGACCTGCGCCGCGAGGTCGATGCATGTCTACGTTTTCTGCAGAGCGACTCACGCCAGCCAGGAGACCACCATGCAGCGCAGGCAATGCCGAACCGACCAGCCAGACCTGTTTTCCAAGAAGGCTCCGCCATCGAGTCTTCCAGGCGAAGTCCGGGAACGCACCCTCCCGCTGATCGAGACCTTGCTGAGGGAAGCGGTGGTGAGCCAGACGGGACGGGAGGCAGATCATGAAGAACACCGCTGAACATCTCGCGCGCGGTGCCTATGTCTATGTCCGGCAGTCGACGGCCGATCAACTCGTCAACAATCCCGAGAGCCGGCGACGCCAATATGGCCTTGCCGAGCGAGCGCGGTCCCTTGGCTGGAAAGACGCCATCGTCATCGATGAAGATCTCGGTCGTTCAGGGTCTGGCATCAGCCGTCCGGGCTTTGAGAAGCTTCTGGCGGCGATCTGCGAAGGTCGGGTTGGTGCGGTTCTCGCCATTGAAGCCTCCCGGCTGGCCCGCAATGGCCGGGACTGGCATACGCTCATCGAGTTTTGCGGCCTTGTCGGAACGCTCATCATAGATGAGGCGGCATCTACGAACCGCGTCATCCCAACGACAGGCTGCTGCTCGGCATGAAGGGCACGATGAGCGAACTGGAGCTTTCGATCCTGCGGGCCCGCTCGATCGAAGCCCTAAAGCAGAAGGCACGACGGGGCGAACTTTTCCTGACGGTGGCGATCGGTTACGTCAAGTCGGGCCGGAACCGGGTCGAGAAAGACCCGGACCTGCGGATCCGCGAGGCGATCGATCTTGTATTCCGGCGTTTCGACGAACTGCAGAGCATCCGGCAGGTGCATCTGTGGTTGCGCCGCGAGGGCATTATGCTCCCTGCCGTAAATTACACGCGCGCGGCGGACAGGGCGATCGTCTGGAAGCTGCCCGTCTACAATACGGTGCACCACATTCTCACCAACCCGATCTACGCCGGCGCCTATGCGTTCGGGCGAACCTGCAGCAAAGTCACCATAGAGGCCGGACGCAAACGGATTTTGCGTGGGATCAGGCGCGATCGCGCCGACTGGGAGGTCTTGCTCATCGACCATCACGAAGGTTACCTGAGCTGGCACGATTTTGAGAGGAATCAGCGCCTGATCACGGACAATGCCACAAGCAAAGGCCTGGTGCCGCGCGGTGCTCTTCGCCGGGGCGAGTTGCTGCTCGGCGGTCTCTTGCGCTGCGGCCATTGCGGCCGCAAGCTGCATGTCTCCTATTCCGGCAGCAACGGCAATACGGGGCGCTATCATTGCCGCGGAGCGCAGGTCAACCACGGAACCGACCCGTGCATCGGCTTCGGATCGTTGCGGGTCGATCAGGCGGTCAGCGCGGAGGTTCTTCAACGCCTTCAACCGCTCGGCATGGAAGCGGCGATCAAGGCCATCGAGACCTCCACCGTGCAGGCTGGAGAGAAGCGGCGCCATGTGGAGCTCGCACTCGAGCAGGCACGTTATGAAGCCGCCCATGCACGCCGCCAGTATGACGCCGTCGACCCGGACAACCGGCTTGTAGCAGGCGAACTGGAGCGACGCTGGAATGCCGCGCTCGTAGCCGTCCGCGAGCGTCAGGACGAGCTTGACGCGCTCGACCGCCACAAGCCTGAGGCTCTGGGAGAAGAGGAACGGCGGAGCCTGCTGCGCATGGGCGCCGATCTCGAACTGGCATGGCATCATGCCAACGCCACCGCCACCACGCGCAAGCGGATCATCCGTGCCGTGATTCGCGAGATTGTCGTCGCCATCGAAGACGACCACATCAAAATGCTGGTGCATTGGCAGGGCGGCGACCATACCGCGCTTTCGGTCAGGAAGACAAGGCAGGCCATCACCGTTGGGGCGCCCCGCCGGACATCGAGGACCTGATCCGTGCCCTGGCACGCCAATTGCCGATAGAGCGATCGCATCGCTTCTCAACCGGCTCGGCAAAACCACGGGTCGTCTCAACGGATGGACGCAGTCCCGTGTCTGCACTTTCCGCAACCAGCACGACATCGCCGTCTACAAAAAGGACGAACGGTCGGAGCGCGGCGAGTATACATTGCAGGAAACGGCTGCGAAGCTCGGCCTGCGGCCAATGACCGTGCTGCGCATGATCCGCGCCGGCGATCTGAAGGCCGAGCAGTATTGCAAGGGTACGCCTTGGATCATCCGTCATGAAGATATCGAGCAACTCGATATCCAGCACCATTCCGGCAGGAGCGGACACAGTCCATTATCACAATCACAGGATCAGCAGATCCAGCTTTTTCAATAACATAGCGAGGTGTGCATTATGTCGTGGGATCGGGGCCGCCGATGAGCACGGCGTTGCGCTGGTCGGCGACGAACTCGCAACGATGAAGTTGCCGCACCAGCTGCCTCTTTACCTCGCTGCTGGCGAAGTCAAAGCCGTTGAGATCACGATAGGCTGGAAAGCGAGCTATCTTGTGCCCGCATAACGCGATGCGGATTTTGCATGGCAAGGAACGGTCGGTCTGAAATAACATCAGCAGTCGCGCAATGACCTAAGGAGCGACGCGATGCAAGGCAGCAGGCAAGGGGTGGGGGCAAATTCCGAACAAGACGGTGAAGACACCCTTAAGTGGATTGAATGCTTGACCGGCTCCTCGTCCGGCGAAGCGGCGCTGAAACAAATTTTACGAGCCTGGACGAAGGAAGGGGAGCAGGAGCAAGATGAGGAGCGGCAAGAGGCAATGGCACGGATCGAGGCTTGGCTCGAAACAGGCAATTTCCGAGCCGAGCTGAACTTGACATCGCTGTCCCTGACGGCACTGCCCCCCAGACTACCGGCCAACCTCCAGTGGCTCAATGCCAATGACAACCGGCTGACCAGGCTGCCCAACAATCTCCCACCCGGTCTGCGAAAGCTCGATGCCGGTAGCAACCAACTGATCAGGCTGCCTGAGTTTCTTCCGGGGATGCTCGACGTGCTCCACGTCAACAGCAACCGCTTGACCGAGTTGCCCGCGCGCCAGGGCTCAGAGACCTTGGCGTCATCCAGAACGAAATCGCGCTCCTGCCGGAAAATCTCCCGCCCGAGCTAACGGATCTCTGGGTCGGCGGCAATCAACTAACTAGCCTTCCTGAGCGCCTTCCGGCGAGTTTCAAGAGACTCCAAGCCGACGACAATGAACTCGCCAGCCTACCCGAGAACCTCCCGGCCAGCCTAACGTTCCTCAGTGCGGGCAACAATTCTCTGAGCGGCTTGCCCGCTAACCTACTGACGGGGCTGGAGCAGCTTAGTGTCATGGGAAACAACCTGCGAGGAACTGGCAATTCGCAAACCGCACTGCCGTACATTTTGGAGCGCCTTAGTCCTAATTGCATGGTTAACCTGCTTCGCAATCCGCTCCCAGATCGAATGCGGGAGTACCTGCGCGGCCAGAGGGGGAGGAACTTTCCGGAGATCAGTTGCTGATGCTGCTCGAGAAAAGATGCGGAAAACTACGTTCGTGCAGTTTGAGTGAAAAACCTTTTGCCGAGGTCATAGGGGTCCGCTATAGGGGTCGAAGTGATTTCCACGTGGTCCCCTAAGTATTGCGCGCTACCTAAGACTGCAGCTGACAGGCTTCAGTGCGTCAGATGTGGATCGAGGACAATGTCGCTACTCGGCGGAGGAAATGTGTGATGGATAAGCAAAACAGACCTGTTGTTTACATTTCGGGTGTAGACGAACGAAAGCTTGGCGCCGCTCTGATCGCTGTTCAATCGGCATTTAGTGTCGCGATTAAGGAACTATCGAAGCTTCACAAAGGGAACAGTCCTCAGTGGTTCGAAGAACTGGAGGAGGTGGTAACCGCTGAGGCAAAAGCCACAGTCACCTACGGCATCCCGCTGGATGTCGAGGTGGAAAGCCTCAAATTCGGCATCGACGTCCTTCGGGCGATCTTGGATGCAAGCCGCGCTGAGCTTGGCTTTGCAGCGAAGGAATAACCATTAATACATGGCCTGGGGGCCAGAGATGAGTCGCAATCATCACATACTCAACGGCCCCGCCTCTTGGAAAGGCGGCCCTAGTGGACTGATCGGGACGGAAGAGTCCGATTTGGGATTCCCCTCGTTGTCGCATGCGCACAGGTATCATGATCGACGTTACGGCATCCGACAGGGCTAGGCTTGAGGCGATCGTGGCGGCCCGAGGCTCGCCGCAGAAGCATGTCTGGCGAGCTCGGATCATCCTTTTGAGCAGCGAAGGCTTGGGAACTGTGGCAGTCATTGCGGCTACGGCCAAGTCGAAGACCTGCGTATGGCGGTGGCAGGAACGGTTCATGGCCGAGGGCGTCGACGGCCTGTTGCGCGACAAGACCCGGCCGCCCGGCATCGCGCCGCTGAAAGCCGTGCTGGTCGACAAGGTCGTCGCGCTGACGCTTGAGCCGCCTGCTCACGAAGCGACACACTGGACGGTCCGTGCGATGGCGAGGGCGGCCGGTATCGCTGCGTCTTCGGTCGTGAAGATCTGGCACGATCACGGTCTTGCCCCGCATCGCTGGCGCACCTTCAAGCTTTCGAACGACAAGGCCTTTGCCGAAAAGCTGCACGACGTGGTCGGCCTCTATGTCTCGCCGCCCGCCCATGCGATCGTCCTGTCGGTGGATGAGAGGAGCCAGATTCAGGCCCTCGACCGCACGCAACCGGGGCTACCGCTGAAGAAGGGGCGCGGCGGCACCATGACGCATGATTACAACGCAACGGAACCACCACCCTGTTCGCCGCCCTCAACGTGCTCGACGGCTCGGTGATCGGCCGCAACATGCAGCGTCACCGGCACCAGGAGTTCATCCGCTTCCTCAATGCGGTCGAGGCTGAACTCCCGACCGACAAAGCCGTCCACGTCATCCTCGACAACTACGCCACCCACAAGCAGCCGAAAGTCAGGGCCTGGCTGGCCCGGCATCCGCGATGGACCTTCCACTTCGTGCCGACATCCTGCTCGTGGCTGAACGCTGTCGAGGGCTTCCAAGCTCACCCGCCGACGCCTGAAGCACGGCATCTTCCATTCCGTCGTCGACCTCCAGACGGCGTTGGTGCGCGGATATGAAATCGAACGCATTTCGATCATTAATGTAGTTGGTTATGCCTGCGTGACTTGACGCCGGATAGAC
>NZ_JAMYKW010000130.1:0-5099 GCF_040317555.1 Mesorhizobium sp. M1406
GGGGCGCCCTGCAAAAGATCGGCAAGTTCACCATGGAGATCGTCAAGCGGTCGGACAGCGCCAAAGGCTTCGAAGTCCTGCCGCAAGATGGGTCGTCGAGCGGACCTTCGCATGGCTGGGCAGATGCCGAAGGCTGGCCAAGGACTTCGAGCGATCCATCGAATCCGCACGGGCCTGGGTCTTCATCGCAAACATCCGCTTGCTCACCCGACGCCTCGCAAGGACCTGAAAACATGGCGGTCATTCCGATTCAGACACTTAGGCGTTACAGGAGCGCGATCACGCCGAGGCCGGCGACGGTGATTCAGGGAGCGTCTGGTCGCGTGGTCATTCACTGATTTGGATCAATGCGTTTCATGATTCGGACAACTATTCTACTGGCGTCACTCTGGTTAGATAGAAGGCTCGATCATGTTCAGAGGTAACGGGATTGGAAGGCTACTTGCTATCCGCGCTTTTCTGCCGATTGCGGCTTTGGCCATCGAAGTGGCGACGGCGAGTCCATCCCATGCCGCAGGGACGGTGGTAAACGTATCGCTTTGGGACAAGGGAGTAGAAACGGCTATGGCGACCAACCTCGGGTTTCCCGCGGTCGGCAAGGATATGTCGAAGGTGACGATGGGCATTGCCCTTAGCGTGGACACCGTCAATGCTGGCGAGATAACGTTCGAGGTTCTCAACTCATCGAAGGACACAATCCACGAAATGATCATTACGCGGCTCAGGGATTTGTCGAGGCTGTTTCCATACAACAGCAGCGAGAGTAGGGTGGACGAGGATAAAATGCCGGGTATTCTAGGCGAAGTCTCCGAGCTCGATCCGAATAAGACTGCCGTCCTGCGGCTTGATCTAAAGCCGGGCACGTACCTTCTCTTCTGCAACATTCCGGGTCACTTTACATCCGGGATGTGGGCGGTCTTCACGGTCAAGTAGGCTCTGTCGCAAACCTTTCGGTAAGCGGAGCATGGCAAGAAACACTCCTCAGCTGTGGAGGAGCACGTGATGTTCAAGGGCCGCCATTTCGACCAGTCGGTGATCCTGCTGTGCGTGCGCTGGTACCTGGCCTACAATCTGAGCCTGCGCGATCTGGAAGAGATGATGGCCGAATGCGGCTTGAAGGTCGACCACTCCACCGTGCATCGCTGGGTCGCCCACTTCTCGCCGCAGCTGCTGGAGCGCTTCAACCGGGGCAAGCGTGCGGTCGGCAGCAAGTGGCATATGGACGAGACGTACATCAAGGTCCGCGGCCAATGGATGTATCTCTACCGCGCCATCGACAGCCTCGGCGACACGGTCGAGTTCTTCTTCAGCGAAAACCGTGACCTGGTGGTGGTCAAACGCTTCCTCCGCAAGGTGCTGACGCGCCATGGCCGGCCGGAGCGCATCGTCATCGACGGCAGCCAGACCAATTACGAGGCGATCCTTTCCTGCGACGCTAGCCGGCTGCGGCAGCGATCGCGGCGACCGCTGAAGCCGATCCGCATCCGCAATAGCCGGTATCTCAACAATCGGATCGAACAGGATCACCGGCGTATCAAGCGCCGCGTTCGAGCCATGCTCGGCTTCAAGTCGCAGGCGAGCGCCGTGGTTATCCTCTCCGGCATCGAGATGATCCACATGATGAGCAAGCGACAGGCGAGGTATGCCTACAATCCCAGTCTGTCGATCGCTGAGCAATTCGATATCCTCGCTGCCTCACGGACAGGCCGAAATGGCCGTTCACAACCCCATTTCCAGGTTTGCGACAGAGCCCACATTTCTCAAGCCTTTCAAAGGAGAGCACTATGCCGCGTAAGCCAGTAGCCGAAGCCAACGCACCGACAGCCACCGTCCACGACTTGACCTTGGTCAGAGGTCAAGGAGGGGAATTGCATCAGGTTGCGGAGGGTGACACTGACGTCCTGACAACAGCCCAGGGCGGCCCGCTCTCAGACGATCAGAACACTCTCAAGATCGGCGCACGTGGCCCCACGCTGATCGAGGATTTTCATTTCCGCGAAAAGATTTTTCATTTCGACCATGAACGCATTCCTGAGAGGGTTGTGCACGCGCGTGGCTATGGCGCGCATGGCTTTTTCGAAACCTACGAGTCGCTCGCAAAATATACGCGCGCCGACATCTTCCAGCGGGCCGGAGAAAAAACGCCGGCATTCGTCCGGTTCTCGACGGTGGCCGGCAGCAAGGGGTCATTCGACCTCGCCCGTGACGTCCGCGGGTTTGCCGTGAAACTCTACACCAGTGAGGGCAATTGGGACATCGTGGGAAACAATATCCCGGTGTTCTTCATTCAGGACGCGATCAAGTTTCCCGATGTAATCCATTCGGTCAAGCCGGAGCCTGACCGTGACTTTCCGCAAGCCCAATCGGCGCACGACACATTCTGGGATTTCATCAGCCTGACGCCGGAATCGATGCACATGATCATGTGGGTGATGTCGGATCGCGCCATCCCGCGCTCTTTCCGCTTCATGCAAGGGTTCGGCGTGCACACCTTCCGGCTTGTCAATGCGGCCGATGAATCGACGTTCGTGAAATTCATCTGGAAGCCCAAGCTTGGCATGCAATCAGTCGTGTGGAACGAAGCGGTCAAGATCAATGGCGCAGATCCCGACTTCCATCGCAGGGACCTCTGGAATGCCATTCAATCCGGCGATTTCCCCGAATGGGAGTTATGCCTGCAATTGTTCGACCAGGAGTTTGCCGACAATTTCGACTTCGACATCCTTGATCCGACCAAGATCATTCCAGAAGAGATCTTGCCGCCAATACCTGTGGGGCGCCTTGTTCTCGACCGCATGCCGGATAATTTCTTCGCCGAGACCGAGCAGGTCGCGTTCATGACCCAGAATGTTCCGCCTGGCATCGACTTCAGTAATGATCCGCTGCTGCAGGGCCGCAACTTCTCCTACCTCGACACTCAACTCATACGCCTGGGCAGCCCCAATTTCACGCAGCTGCCGATCAACGCGCCGAAATGCCCATTCCATCATTTCCAGCAGGACGGCCACATGGCGATGCGCAACCCGGTTGGACGGGCCAACTACCAGCCGAATTCATTCGGCGTCGGCCCGCGCGAATCCCCTGAGCGTGGGTTCCGGCCGTTCGCTGACGGCGAGGAGGGCCAGAAGGTCAGGCTTCGTCCCGAAAGTTTTGCCGACCACTACAGCCAGGCCGCCCAGTTCTTCAACAGCCAGACCCCAGCTGAGCAACGCCACATCGCTCAGGCCTTGACCTTTGAACTGAGCAAGGTTGAAACCCCAGCCATCCGCGAGCGGATGATCGCGCACTTGCTGAACATCGATGAGGGTCTCGCTGTCACGGTCGCCGACAAGCTTGGCATCACCGAGATGCCGAAGCCGGCCGACGCCGCTGTATCGCCGCGGACGGATCTCGAGCCCTCGCCAGCGCTGAGCATCATTGCCAATGGCCCGGAGAGCTTTGCTGGCCGCAAGGTTGGTGTCCTGATCGGCACCGGCACGGACGCCGGTCTCTTCAAAGCCTTACAGACTGCCATTGAGAATGAAGGGGCCGCTATGGAAGTCATCGCGCCAAAGGTTGGCGGTGCGGTGGTCAGCGATGGCACCAAGATTGTGGCCAAGCATATGATCGATGGTGGCCCATCGGTATTGTTTGACGCGGTCGCCATCCTGCTCACCGAAGAGAGCGCCAATCTGCTGGCCGGCGAAGCAGCGGCTCGCGATTTCGTGGCCGATGCCTTTTCTCATTGCAAGTTCATCGGCTTCACGCCCGGCTCCTTGCCGCTTCTGGCCAAAGCGGGCGTCGAGCCCGGCGCTGACGAGGGAATGCTGCCGCTGGCCGACAAGGCGAGTGCCACGGATTTCATTGAAAGTTGCCGGGGTCTGCGGCTGTGGGCGCGGGAAGCGGCGGTCAAACTGTAAGACCGCGTCTTTCAGGCTTGCAAAAAGGGGCCTGCAAAGCGGGCCCTTCATTTTGATGAAGTTCTGACAAAGCGCCGCGGCTCCGAATGAATGGCGTGCGACCGGTTCTCGTTTTGAACCGTGCGGTGACCTACGTATCGGTTTGTGAAGGATCAACAGCGGCTTCACCATCTGATTGGGGCGAACGTGAGCCCAACATCAGCCAGCACGGTCGCGATGTCCATGCTGATTGACACCTCCTCCTCAAGGCCAAGACGACAGGTAGGCTGAACATCAATCGGACTAGGAAGAACTCCGCTCACCGGTATTTGACTAGAGCAACACACTGCGGTGACAGGAGAGGCTAAGGCGGCTCTGTCGCAAACCTTTCGGTAAGCGGAGTATGGCAAGAAACACTCCTCAGCTGTGGAGAAGCACGTGATGTTCAAGGGCCGCCATTTCGACCAGTCGGTGATCCTGCTTTGCGTGCGCTGGTACCTGGCCTCACATGGGCTTCTTGGGGTCAAGGATTAAATTCAGCAACGCATGAGCAGAACCCCAGGACTGTTTCGGCATCCAAGGTCTGAGCCCGATTTGCATGACCGGCCGTCTCCGAGCACGATCAACCTCACATGCGGTCGCCGTTCAGTACGGCTGCACCAATATCCCGCTTGCGGCGAGCAAGGGCTCAGGAGGATGAAACCATTCTACAAAACGGGCATTCAGGCCATGCTAGGTATCGGTTCATCCACCTGGATCGGCCAGGACTGATCGGGTCCTGGCGGATTACGGGATTAGGGTCAAACAGGCCTTCATCACGGCGCCTTCGATCACGATGCCGGCGGTTACATACTTCCAGAGTGCGACTAGCAGCTTGCGGGCGAGCGCCACAATCATTGTCTTACGCATCCGCCCGCCGTTTTGCTGAACGCGTCCACGGAACCAGAGAGCAAGCGCCGATTGCGGTTGATGGCGCAGCCATAGCCAGGCGAGTTGAACCATCGTCGTTCGCAGCCGCGGATTGCCGGATTTCGACACGCCTTGCTCACGATCGACCGAGCCGCTTTGCCAAGGCGTCGGCGCAAGGCCGGCGTAGGCCGCCACTTGCCGTCGGTTGTCGAAATGGCGGAACAACTCTTCCGACCAAAGCATGGCAGCAAACTCCGGTCCGATGCCCTTCACGTCTAGCAACATCGCCGCCGAGGTGGGCGTTGCCGCGTC
>NZ_JAMYKW010000131.1:0-5092 GCF_040317555.1 Mesorhizobium sp. M1406
CGCTCGCTCGCTACAGCGCTATCGAGAGCGCGCTCGCGAGCGGCTTCGCTACCGCCGAGCTACACCACCTGTGGGGACGCGACCACCGAGCGTTGCGAAAGATCGACACAAAACGAAAAGACGCCGAGATGGGTCTCGGAGCCAAACATCAAAATAATGTATCGAATACCGACAAACACGCCGCTCTCGGCCAGATTGCTCAACACAAATCGCCAGCCTGTGGCCAGCGATCCGCCAAGATAGGAAAGGCGAGGCCGCCTCAGATTCATCGGCCCCAGGAAAGCAAATGAAATCAGCGCTCCGGCGTAGCTGAGCGAAAAGGCCGTGAGGGCGGAGCCTACTTTTGCATCTCCTGCAAGCAGGACCACAGCTCCCGCCTGGTATGCGACAGCTTGGCCAATCGCCGACCAACCATATGCCCACAAACGCAGCTGTGACCTCAAGATCTCTTGAAGTGCGGTGTGCAAGCCGAACGAAACGATGATGGTTGCGGCAACGACATTGCCAAGTCCGAACCACGCCAGTGCCGATCCGGCCATGACCACAAACAATGCCACAATGGTCAGGGCAGTCAAAATAGACGATACGTACTCTCTACCCATTCCCGTGGCATGAATTTTTGCGGAAACAGGCATTATCGAATAGGTAGCAGCTCCAAAAACAAGTGTCGAAATAAATGAAACTGTAGCAATCGTCGTGCTACTGTCCAGTTTCCAGATGGCTTCCGATGTATAGTAAAGTCACTATATTCAGAAGACCAGGCACAATTCGTATGACGATGGCCTCCACGAATTTCCACAGACTGGCTCTTTTCATGAGATCACCCGTGCGAATGACCTCTTGAGCAAGAATGGGAAACTCAAGGCACCAAAGCTCAAGCAGGCAAGGAAGGCCTTGCCCAGGAATCGAACCGAGCGATATCGTCCAATCCAGAATGCCCTGACGTAGTTCAAATTCAGTAACAACATCGGGTACGGATTTTGCCGCTGAAGAAGCCGAATTCTCGCGGTCATCCCCTCCGGCAGGTACCTTTTTCGTCCGATATCGACGTTGACACAGATAACGTCATATTCGATCGCCAACCTGGACCAGAGGAGAGAAGTTGGAACACGGCGGAACCGCCCCGCAGGGGGCACGGCAACCCGTTTCAGCAAGGGAGTTCTGATGACCTCTTTCTTGTCGCCGACCACACCTTCATCGGCCCGCATCTTGATCAGGTTTGTACGCTCTGATGGAAACTGGTTTGCTGTCGCATCTGGTCCCTCGAGAACCATAGAGAACACAAGTCCCGCAATCTTCTCATCGGCACCTTGCCGCGAGAGACACTCACAAACCTCCGGCAGGCGATCGGTAAAGAGATCGTCGTCATCATCGAAAATCATGCAATAGTCGCCAGTGGCGGAAGCGATCGCCGAAAACATCGCAACCCCTCTGCTGCCATTTGGGCCAGTTGTGACCACCAATCTGGCATCGCGAGACGCGATCTCCGCAAGCGCTTCGCTTGTCCCGTCAGTCGAACCGTGGACATGGACACATACTTGCGCGCGCAGCAGTTCCTGAACCAGCGTCGCAACGCGATCCCGCCGATTGAACGTAGAGATGCAAACGCTCAAAAGCGCCCGGGACTGCAATGGGTTGCGAACTGCCTGTTTGCGAGCCGTATCGATCCCCTCTCCCCCTAGTTACGCGGTCATGGAGCGCAGCTATGCGCGGATCAGCCGGCAACCCCGCCAAGAACAGGCCTATCCCCGTCCAAAATACGCCTGGTACCACTCGACGAACCGCCCGACGCCCTCGGTCACCGTCGTCGTCGGACGGTAGCCCACCGCCTGCTCCAGCGCCGACGTGTCGGCGAAGGTATCGGGCACGTCGCCGGGCTGCAGCGGCAGCAGTTCGATGATGGCTTTCCTGCCAAGCGCGTTTTCCAGCGCCTCGACATAGGCGGTCAGCTTCACCGGGTTGTTGTTGCCGATGTTGAATATGCGCCAGGGGGCGCTGCTGGTGGCCGAATCCGGACGGCTGGAGTCCCAGGCGGCATTGCCCGTGGCCGGGCTGTCGCTGGCCCGCACGACGCCCTCGGCGATGTCCTCGATATAAGTGAAGTCGCGCGTGTGCATGCCGTTGTTGAACAGCTTGATCGGCTCGCCGGCAAGGATGTTCTTGGTGAACAGGAACAGCGCCATATCCGGGCGCCCCCAGGGGCCATACACGGTGAAGAAGCGCAGCCCGGTCGTCGGCAGCCCGAACAGATGACTGTAGCTATGCGCCATCAGTTCGTTGGCACGTTTGGTCGCGGCGTAGAACTGCAGCGGGTGGTCGGCCGGCCGGTGCTCGGAAAACGGCATGTCGGTGTTGGCGCCATAGACGCTCGAGGTGCTGGCATAGGTCAGGTGCGCAACGGCGCTGTTGCGACAGGCTTCCAGCATGTTGGTGTAGGCGATTATGTTGCTTTCGACATAGGCATGCGGATTTTCCAGACTGTAGCGAACCCCGGCTTGGGCAGCGAGATGGATCACCCGGTCGAATGCGTGGTCGGCGAAGCAGCCATCGACAACACCTCTGTCGGCGAGATTGCCGCGGATGAACTGATAGCCCGCATTGGTCTTGCGGCTCGCCTCCTCCAGCAGCCGCAGCCTCGCCTCCTTGATCCGCGGATCGTAATAGCTGTTGACGTTGTCGATGCCGACAACCTCGTCGCCGCGCTCCAGCAGGCGCTTGGCCACATGATAGCCTATGAAGCCGGCGGCGCCGGTGACCAGAACCTTCATCAGAAACGCCCATCCGTAACATGCCTGGGGAAGAGACCCTTGATGTCGCAGATGACGCCCGGGGTCTTGCAAAGCGCCTGCAGGCCGTCGACGCCAAGCGCGCGGAACTGCCGGTGGCCGACGGCCACGATGACGCCGTCATAGCGCTCGTCGGGAATGTCCTTCATGCTCGTTATGCCGAAAGCGCGCGCGCATTCCTGCGCATCGACCCAGGGATCCCAGATATCGATGCCGGCATTGCACTCCTTCAGCCGGGCGACGACATCGGCGACCTTGGAATTTCTCAGGTCCGGACAATTTTCCTTGAAGGCCGCGCCCATCACCAGAATCCGGTTGCCGACGACTGGTATCCCCTTGCGCATCATCAGGCGGGCCGTCTGATCCGCCGCGTGCCGACCCATGCCGTCATTGATACGGCGGCCGGCAAGAATCACCTCCGGATGATAGCCGAGTTCCTGGGCCTTGTGGGTGAGATAGTAGGGATCGACGCCAATGCAGTGGCCGCCGACGAGACCCGGCGTGAAACGCAGGAAATTCCATTTGGTGCCGGCGGCTTCCAGCACCTCGGCCGTGTCGATGCCCAGCTTGCCGAGATGAGCGACAACTCGTTCATCAGCGCGATGTTGAGGTCCCTCTGGGTGTTCTCGATGACCTTGGCCGCTTCGGCGCTCCAGCGCGTCCACCCTCGACTGGTTGATGTCGAACCCGACGACATCCCTGGTGGCACCGAAGGCGACCGCCAGCGGCAGGCCGACGTAGCCAAGTCCGATGATGGCTATTTTCCTGGAGGCGAGATCCATCTGCTTCCTGCGCTTGCTATTCCAGAGTCATGCTTCGCATTGGCTATCGCGCGCCAAACCCAGTAAGCATTGTTTTCATTGTCTTGAGCGTTATCAGAACATCCAGCCAAGGCGAAAAGTTCTTCATGTAATAGAAATCATAGTGCAATTTTTCCATCACATCCTCGACGGCAGCCACATGCCCTTGATTTACTTGTGCCCACCCGCTTATATCCGGCCTGACAATATGCCTGTAGCGGTAGAACGGCAACTCAGCCTCGTACCACTGCGAGAGCACGACGGCTTCCGGCCGCGGCCCGATCCAGCTCATTTCGCCACGCAGAATGTTGATGGCCTGCGGCAGTTCGTCGATCCTGAATTTTCGCAGGAAACGTCCGACGCGGGTGATGCGATCGTCGTCGCGCTTGGTGATCGCTTTCTCCTTGTCGCTGCCAGCGTCGCCGTGCTGCCGCATCGAGCGAAACTTGTAGACCGTGCAGAGCTTGCCCCGGTACCCCATGCGTTGCTGGCGAAACAGCACGGGACCCTCGGAGTCCAGCCGGATCAGCAGCGCTATCAGCGCCAGGACAGGGGAAAGAACGACAATCAAGACAAACGCGGAAATCCAGTCGGCCGCCTGCTTGATTTTAAGATAGGCCTGGTTCGGGTTAAGGGAGCCAAGCGTGTTTTCGGACAGATGCTCGATCTCGACCCGACCGGTCAACGACTCCCGCACCTGCTTGACATGGTATACGGGCGTTCCCGAAAGGGCCCGATCCGCGATGTATCGTTCCCATTCCGCGCCAAGATCGGCACGCAGATCGACGACCACGCCGCTGGCTCTTTCAATGACCGTGCTGGTCGACATGATCCAGAACCAGTGCACCCCGGGCAAGGTCTTGAGACGCTCGACATCTCCTCCGGGAATCACGACGAGCCGGTGTGGGTCGAGACGCCGCGTCAACAGGCTCAGGCCGAAATACCAGAGCGTGGACTGCGTGAAACTGGCGGCGGCCTGGAACCGGCTATACTCGAACCGAAAAAAGAAGATGGTCAGGAAAACAGCACCGTAGGACAAGGCAAATGTCGGCAAGATGTAGCTTGCCGCGGCCACGCCCGGGAAATTGCCGATGCGGCGATAGGAGAGGAAGCCCGCCAGGTGCGCAATCGCCGGGCGGTCACCGTTACCTGAAGGTTTGCCGAATAGATAAACTCAGGATTGAAGACAATCCGGATAATGGCAGGCGCAAAAATCGCGAATGTCAGTCCGCCAAGCAGCTGAAACCGAATCCTGAACAGGAAATGCCGGCTTCCGACAATAGTTGACGCCGTGACATTCAACGCCTTGCCCCTTCCCCCGAAGTTGCCGTGTCGGCCACAGGCCAGCGCGATTCTGCATCTGACCTGCCCGTTCGTTCGTAGAACGAATCGAACGCTTCACCCCCCCGGCGATTCGACATGATCGTGTCCCAGGAAGTGGTGTAGCTGACGGCTTGGTCGCCGCGTTCTCCGGCATGGGGCCGGGCTGATCAGCGTGCCACGGCT
>NZ_JAMYKW010000132.1:0-4671 GCF_040317555.1 Mesorhizobium sp. M1406
TGACGCTGGGTTGCGTCTTCGCAATGCGGCTGCGCCAGACCGAGGGATTGCTCCACTCGCTGCTGGATCTCATGGGGCTGAAAGTGGCGCCGGAAGATTCGGCAAAGACAACGAAGCGCTGCAGCAACCGTCCGGAAAGACGCAGCTTATGGCCGAGGGCGCGGCGCGCGGCCAGGTACTCTTCGAGCGCCGCGTGCAACGCGCTCATGATGCGACTCCAGGCCAGGGTAGCGCAATGGCACGCAACGCCGCGATGTCAACTTTGGCATAGATCTGTGTCGTGTTCGGCTGGCTGTGGCGGAGAAGTTGACCGATTTCAACGAGCGAGGCGCCGCGGCGCAGCAGATCGGTGGCGAGTGAGTGACGCAACAGGTGCGCACCCTTGAACGCCGGCGTCAGACCGGCGCGCTTGAGCGCACGATGGACGATGCAGCAAATAGTCGACGGGCTGACAAAACTGCGTCTGGGCGCTTTTATGCGAATGAAGACGCGGCGTGTTGAGCAAGCAGGCCGATCCTGCCGCAGATAGTCGACCAAGGCGGCACCGACATCCGCCGGCAGTGGCAGCCGCGCCAGCCGTTGACCCTTGCCATGCACGACGATCTCGCCCCCGTAAACCGAGGCGCGCGAGCAGCATCAGAACCGCGTAGTCCCTGCGGCCGGCCGGTGTTCTCCTGTCGCAAGACGCAAGGAGCCGTTCGACCTGTTCGGCAGGCAGCGCCTTCGGCAGGTGTGCCAAGCGCCAGCCGGCGATCCCAGGCACCGCGACAGCGAGATCGGTGGCAAGCAACCCGCGTTGCTGGAGGAAGCGCAGAAAGAAACGCAGTGCGGTGACCACCAACTTGGCGCGGCCGGGCGAACCGGCCTGGGCTCGCCGCACGATGAACCGATGAACGTCGCCCACTCGCAGGCGGTCAAAATCCGGATCGTTGCCGCCAAACTGTTCGTCCAGGAATCCACGAACAATCGGCAGATAGTTCGTCAATGTCGATGCCGAGAGACCACGCTCGGTGCGCAGGAATTCCCCAAATGCGTCGATCAGCTTACCCTTGGCGCTCGTATCGACCTCTGGCAGCGGCACCGGCACGCCGCCCGTGTCGCGCAGATATCGTACCAACTGCCGAATGGTCCAGGCATCGCCACGCCTCGGGCGCCGACCAAGTTCCGTCAGAAATCGACCTGCGTCCTCTTCCCCGAGCAAGCTCAGCGGAACATCCTGCCTCTCCACCCAAGCACTGAAACCGGCCAGGAGCTTAATCTTCTGCTGAACAGTCGTTTTGGCGTATCCCTGGCCATCGAGCAACCGTTGTCGTTGGCGATGGTGAGCCAGACGCTCTCTCGATGTACCGGCCCGTGTCGCGGCGCCGTCGATTTGAGCTTGACGTCGGTCGTTTAGGATCCTCTAATGCATGGCTCGCAAATTCGTAAAATTGATTGTTTGAATGATACGCATCCACACGTTGGATAGAACATGACATGCGTTTTAAAGGGCTGGATCTAAATCTCCTCGTTGTGCTGGACGCTCTGATGAGGGAGCGTAAAGTCACTGCCGCGGCTCGCAGTATCAACCTGAGCCAGCCGGCCATGAGCGCCGCCGTTGCTCGGTTACGCGCCTATTTCAACGATGAGCTATTTACGATGAACGGCCGCGAGCTCATTTTGACACCGCGCGCCGACGGGCTCGCTCCAGCAGTCCGGGATGCATTGCTGCACATCCAGCTATCGATTATTTCCCCCGACGCCTTCAACCCGGCCCAATCGGATCGTCTCTTCCGAATCATGCTTTCCGATTACATCACGCTCGTATTTTTTAGGAAGATAGTAGAGCGCGCTGCGCGGGAAGCTCCCGTCGTTCGCTTTGAATGTCTGCCTATTTGCGACGACCCCGAGGAGCTTCTCCGGCGCGGCGACCTTGATTTTCTGATTATGCCGGAAGTGTTCATGTCGAAACATCCTCGCGCAGCCCTGTTCGAAGATAAGCTCGTAGGCGTAGGCTGCGGCACGAACAAGCAGCTGTCGGAGCCACTTACATTCGAGCGATACTTGTGCATGGGACATGTTGTGCTCAAATTCAGGCACACCCGGCAGCCCACCATGGAGGAATGGTATTTGCTCGAGCACGGTTTCGAGAGACGTGTCGAGGTCGTCGTACAGGGCTTTAGCCTGATCCCGCCAGTCCTGTCAGGCACCAACCGCATCGGGACCATGCCCTTACGGCTGGCGCAGCATTTCGCAAAAACAACACCCCTGCGGATTGTCCAACTTCCGCCGCCACTTCCTCCTCCGGCATTCACGGAGGCCGTCCAATGGCCTGAGCTTCACAATACTGATCCGGCAAGCATGTGGATGCGGGAAATGATGTTGCAGGAGGCATCTTGCCTGGCGCCTTTGCCTGAAATCATTGAGCGTGTCGGGCACGCCGATCCGACCTTGCGGTTGTTGGTACCGACTGCCACCGCGATTTCGCGTGCGAAGTCCCGGAAGATGTTAAGCCCCACCTAATCGCCGCCTGTAAGACAGGCTGATCAGCATGTTCGACAAGCGCCGGCGCGGCGCGTGTTACCTACGTTCTGGGGCTGATCTCAGGCGAGTTGCTCGTCGAGGATGTGTGGCAGAGTGATGCCAGCTGCCTTGATTGCCCACTTTTGCCGTAGGTGGTGGTGACGAGGCGAGCATTCTTTTCGATGGCGGCTTCTGGAGGCGGACGCGATCGCGTAGGAGCGGTTGCCCTTCGGGCGTCGGGCCTTTGGCCCGGCAGAGCGGCGCAGTTCCTTGCTAAGTGCGAGGGCCGGAACGAGCAGAACACACGCCCGGGCTGCTACTGAATTGACTGGCGCCTCCGATTTTGCTTGCGAAGTCCCAGAAGATGCGTAGCCCCACTTAAATGCCAACGTTGCAGGCCTTGCCGCGGCTTTTCACGCGCGGCCAGGCGAGGAGATGGCGATCGACGAAGTCGATCCAATGGACTGTGCCGAGCCTCGCTCGGCTTCTGGCGTTGACGACAGCGCCCTGCACCGAGAAAGTCGGGCACTTGGCAATGAAGCCGGTCGAGCTTGACGCTGCGGACCCACGCAATTGACCAGCGCTTCTGCCTGAACGCGTGGCCGATCGGCGGTCTTCCTCTTTCCGGGTGGGGGCCTTGACCATCGCGCACACCGGCGGCTCGCCGCGCTTGTAGGCCAGCAGCGCCCGCACCATGGCTTCGCCGTCGATCCTGTCAGTCTTCGCCCGCCGGCGACGCCGAGAGGTCGCGATCGAGGCGGGATCGACGACGTGGCTTTCGATCCCTTAGCCTGCAGTACGCGGTGGAGCCAGAACCCGTCGAGACCGGCTTCCTGGATCACAATGATCGGAAAGTGTCGTTCCGTTCGCGACAGCGCCTTCTCACGAAGCCATGAAAGGCGCGCCAGCAGCCCGGCGACATCGCCGCCGCTCACAGCATGCTTCGACAACTTCTCTCCATTGCCCGGCGACAGCGACGTGATCAACCAGCTTGACCGGCTCAGACCGTATGTTCTCGGAGTGAAGGCGGCTCACCCCCGCGATAAGGTGAGATCGGGGGTTGCTTCGGATTGGCCGAAGCCGAGCCCCAGCTTAGAGAGGGTGAACCATGGATCAGCATAACAGGCTTTTTGTCGGTTTGGACGTCTCGAAATTGAAGATTTCTGTGGCCGTCGCAGACGGTGAGCGGGGCGGTGAAGCAAGGTTTTATGGGGATATAGCCTCGGATCCGACCTCAGTGGCGAAGAAAAATGGCGAAGCGAGGAGCTGTCCTCCACTTCTGCTATGAAGCCGGTCCGACAGGTTACGAGCTTTACCGTCAGCTTACCGACATGGGTCACGACTGCGTGGTGGTCGCACCATCCCTGATACCAAAGCGCCCTAGTTGTGTCCATTCGGACCGAACCGAGGAGACTGGAGTTACCTGGCTGCAGCACTCACCGGCACGTCAGGACAAGACCCTATACGCCCAAGACCAATGGCAAGGCCGAGCGCTTCATCCAAACAGCACTGCGTGAATGGGCCTATGCCATCGCCTATCCGACTTCAAATCACCGCGCCGCCGAACTGCCGATCTGGCTGCACAGATATAATTGGCATCGTCCACACGGCAGCCTAAAGTCCAAACCGCCTATCAGTCGCCTCGCTCTAACCGAGGACAACCTGTTGAGGCTCCACACCTAGTGATCGAGTGAAGACGAACCGGCGCGACGCGGTCAGCCTGGCAAGGCTACATCGTGCAGGTGAGCTGAGGGCAGTCTGGGTACCAGATCGCGGACACGAAGCCATGCGCGATCTCGTGCGGGCTCGAGAGGCTGCACAGGAGGCTCAAAAGCGGGCGCGTCAGCAGCTTCAGTCGTTCCTACTTCGGCATGGCCGCATCTATTCGGGCCGCTCATCCTGGTCGCTGGCGCATATGCGGTGGATATCGACTCTGAAGTTCGAGCATCCGGCGCACTTCATCGTGCTCAAGGAATATTGCCAGGCGATCGAGGATGCCGAGGTGCGCTTGAAGCGTCTGACCGATTTGATCTCGGAGACTGTCAAATCCTGGACGATGGCTCCTGTCGTCGAAGCCTATCAGGCGTTACGAGGCGTATCGTTGATTGCCGCCGTCGTCTTTGTTGCCGAAATTGGCGACATCCGCCGCTTCGAAAACCCCCGCCAGCT
>NZ_JAMYKW010000133.1:0-4227 GCF_040317555.1 Mesorhizobium sp. M1406
GCGACGATAAAGCGGATCACGAGCAACTTCTGACATGGCCCATGTTCGCACATCTTCATCAGCCGTCGGTTAACTTTACGGTGCCTCCAGGAGCAACGATCTGGCGGCCAGGGCATAAAAAACGCGTTGGAGCTCCGCTCCGCGGTCGAACACAACGGCCTTTTTCCGCTGCGGCGCCGCTCCTGCCTTGTAGTCGGTGATAATGGCCGTGCCCCTCGATCCGTCCTCGTCGAGCCGATCTATTCGGCCGCGAAACGCAATGCCAGTTGCCCCGACTGGGACCGGCGAAAGCGTGATCCAGGGATGACGTCCGTCGATGGTCTCGCCGAAGGCGAGTTCGGTCCAACTCGTGCCGCGGGGTTCACCAAGGGCATCTTTCAGCCCGCGCGATGCACGTTCGCAGGCCAGTGTCATGGTATGGCGCCAGAGTAGACCAGGCGGGACGGCCCGTGCGATCGGCCACCCCTCGTCTAGGCGCCTGGCTTCGTCCGCAAGGGCGATCTCGATCTCGTCGACATTTCGCGGTGCACCGTCGCGGAGCACACCGCCAATGAGGGCGTGGACGAGTTCGCCGAACGCACGATGATCGAGCACGAGTGGCTGGTGATCGAGGTTCGGTTCGCGCCAATGAAGTGCATACTCCCAGACAAATCCGAGCGGATCGCAAAGTAGGCGATGCAGGGACGTCGTTGATTGTACTTCGGCTAGTGCGTCGAGGATCAGTGGATGGTTTGCCCGAATGAGCCCATCATGCGCGGTGTGCCTATCGGTTTCCTGCCAGTCGCGCCAGGAGGCGCGGCTGGCCCGAACCTGCGGGTGCTTGCCCGCATCTGCCGGTCTCGAGTAGAGGCGATCGCTTTCGCTGAATGCGTGCCGGGGGATGGCGCTGCGACCCACAATCCGTTCCTCGTCTCGTCGCCATAATGTGCTTGCCGCCTGCAGCGCGCCCGTGGCGCTTCTGTGTCCGCGCGAAAGGGTATAGTCGGCGGATTGGCTCACAATGATGTCGTGCGTCATTCGATCGTCGTCGGCGATATCTGCTGACGGGAGCCGAAGATGCTCGAGCAGATGCTCAGGAAGCAGCGGGTTTTCGATCGCCCGACGTGGCCAGGCATTCGCTTCGAGACCAATGAGGCGGACATGCTTACGGGGGGCGGCGGCCAGGTGATGGGCGGGCCCCCACACGATGGTGTTGCCGGGCTCCTGCCCATCATCGACGCGGAGAGCCTGCAGCGAGAGCTCGATCGCTTGCTGGGGTGCCATGCGCAAGGCGTCCTGCCATAAGGTGAGCGCGGGTCCACGCAACAGGCGGCGTCCTGCGCGATCCGCCTCTGAGATACCGCCAGCGAGCAGCTCGAGAGCCGGCAGCAATGTGCGCTCGGCAATATCCCCATCTGCCCGTTCGGCGCGCGCCTGCTTGAGGGCGTGCTGCCAAAGACGCGGAGTCGTCAGCGCGGCGCTCCGCCTCAAGCCCTTTGCCCAATCAACGGGGATCTGCTCTCGCACGAGAGGAACACGGGCAAATAGAAGGCGGACTCGCTCCTGGGATGTCAAACGGCTTCCAAAACTGACCCTCGATCGGCGTCGATTCCCCGGCTTATGGGGTCAAATTTTGCACGCCGATTCACACCTGGGACAGGCCCCTCAACAGGATGTCGGCGAGTGCACGCAATGGACGAAACGGCCCTCCGCCCTGAGCAAACGTAAGCGGTGCGCCAAGGCACCTTGCAAGATGCCGATGAACAGGAGGTTTCGGGCCATGACATTGGAACATGCAACGGGCGATATGGTCGCCGAGTTAAGCGGCGCCGCGGCGGCCGAAGGTCTTAAAACGGTGCCCGGGCGCGTGCGGCAACGAAGGCTGTGGAGTTGCACTGAGAAGCGCGCGTTGGTCGACCTGGCGAGCGCGGCGGGGTCGTCGGTGACCGAGGTCGCGGAAGCGTTCGGCGTAGCTCCGTCACAGCTCTATGCGTGGCGCAAGCAGATGGCCGGCGGGGAACTCGATGCCGATCAGGCGATGGCGACCTTCGCGCGCATCGACGTGAGCGATCTGCCGGATGTCGAACGCCCCGTCGCCGATTGCCCGGACCCGGCCGGCAGGATCGTCGTGGCCTTTGCGAGCGGCACGCGATTGCGGATCGACGGGATCGTCGATCCGACAGCACTGCGCATCGTCCTGGCGGAGTTGACCAGGTGATCACGGTGGTGCCGACCGACCGGATTTACCTGTGCTGCGGCGCGACCGACATGCGTCGCGGGATCAACAGCCTGGCGCGGATGGTGCGGCAGGTGCTCGCGCTCGACCCGCACACCGGCGCGATCTTCTGCTTCCGTGGACACAAGGGTCATATCATCAAGATTCTGTCGCATGACGACCAGGGGTTCTGTCTGTTTACAAAGCGGCTGACCGATGGTTGTTTTGCCTGGCCAACCACCAAGGATCAGGTCGCCGTGTCGCTCACCAAGGCGCAGCTTTCGCTGCTTTTGGACGGGATCGATTGGCGCCGGCCGAGCAAGATTTATCGACCGCGTTTGGCTGGCTGATTTTGATGTTTCTTATTGATTTTGTGTTGATTCTTCTTCCGTGACGAGGGTCTTTCGGGTATAGGTTTTGGGTGTCGGAACAAGCTCCCTCAACCGCTGATTTCTTCGCTCGGATCGCCCTTCTGGAGGCGGCCGTTTCTGCCCGTGACATCACCATCGCCGAACGCGATGAGCAGCTTCGAAGAGAGCGCGCCGAGGCCGCACTTCGCATCCAGCGCCTGCAGCTGCGGATCGATCGCTTCAACCGCAAGGCCTTCGGCCGCTCCTCCGAGAAGCTGGGCCAGATGCGGCTTGAACTCGAAGATCTCGAGACCGATTTCGCCGCCAGCGTGCCCGATCTCGAGCTGCCCATCGTTGCTGACACCGACAAGGTCCGGGTGTTGCCGGTGCGTAAGCTCAATCCCAACCTGCCGCGCAAGCGGGCCGTTCGCGAGCCGTCTTGCGCATGTTGCCCGGGCTGCGGCGGCGATCTGCGCGCCATGGGCGAAGATAGCGACGAGATGCTCGATCTGGTTGCCCAGGCCTGGCAGGTGATGGAGACCATTCGACCCAAGTACAGCTGCCGGACCTGCGATAAAATCATCCAGGCGCCAGCGCCAGCCAAGGCCATTGCACGCGGTAAGCTCAGCTATGCCGCGCTCGCCCATATCATGATGGCCAAGTGGGGTTATCATCTGCCCTTCTACCGTCAGGCACAGATGATGGCCGCCAAGGGCGTCGATATCGAGCGATCCACCCTTGCGCGCAGCGCCGGCTACGCCGCCGCCTTGCTCGACCCGATCTACAACCGCATCCGTGAGATCGGCCGTACCCGCACCAAGATTCATACCGACGACACGCGGCTTCCGATCCTGGCGCCCGGCAACGGCAAGACCCACAAGGGCGCGCTCTGGGTTTACGTCGCCGACGACCGCAATTCGGGTTCGCAGGAGCCGCCGATCGCCTGGTATCGCGCCACCATGGGCCGCGCCGGCGAGAGCGTGTTGACCGAGCTCGCCGGATTTGCCGGCACGCTCCAGGCCGACGGTTTCAGCGGCTATAACCAGCTCTACAAGGGCGGCGCCATTCGAGAAGCTGCGTGCCTGGCCCATCTGCGTCGCAAGATATTCGACGTTCACGACAGCCAGCCGACCGAGCTCAGCACGACGGCGATGGCCAGTATCCAGGCGATCTACCGGATCGAGGAAGAGATACGGGGACTCCCGCCCGCCGAGAGATTGGCCGCACGACGAAGTCGGACCCGACCACTGGTCCGGGCGCTGCGACGACAGCTCACGCGCCAGGGCAACGGTTTGTCGCGCCATGCCGATATCGCGAAGGCCTTCGCCTATGGCACCAGACGATGGCGCGCGTTCAATCGCTTCCTCTACGATGGCCAGCTCGAGCCCGACAACCTGATCGCGGAGCGGGCGATTCGTGGATTTACAGTCGGCAGGCGCAATTGGCTTTTCTCGGGCAGCTTCGCCGCGGCAGAGCGGTCAGCGGTCGTGCTCAGCATCATTGAGACGTGCAAGCTTTGCGGCGTCGATGCCGAAGCCTACATGGCCGACGTCACCGAGCGCATCCAGAATGATTGGCCAGCCTCGCGCTGGGACGAACTGATGCCGTGTTGGGGTGGACGGCTCCCAACGGCATCGCGATGTGCCAGAATGAGTTCGTTGAAAGCTCAATCGAGGGAGACCG
>NZ_JAMYKW010000134.1:0-4165 GCF_040317555.1 Mesorhizobium sp. M1406
GCCATCGGTCTATGCCGCAAATCCCTGAACGCGAGTTAAGGTGATAACCCACCAGCAAAGATCGTGGTCCGAGCCGTCGCCCAAGGGGAGTCGCCACCGCCGCTGCTGCATTGCACCTCGTGTCCTCCCCCGGTGCCGAGAGCTGAAGCGGGTACCCCTTCCTCGGAGCCAGGATAGAGGAGCCAGGATAAAAACGGATTATTCCGCCTTTGCTTGACGTGAATTAACAAGGGGCGATGTCACCGATGACAGATTCCAATCGCCCGCCAAAAAGGAGAACTCACATGAAACGACTTGGTCTTATCTGTCTGACCGTACTTTCCCTCATCGGAATTTCCTTCTTTGCGACAGCAGAAGCAGTTCAGAGGCCCGCCGATGCAACCATGACATTTTCCGGCGGCAGCGTGGCTGCTGGCGTTGGCTACACGTGGGGTGCCGGAGCCCTGAACTTCGAGGGTAAATCCTATCCTTTCACCGTTTCGGGATTGACCTTCATCGATATCGGAGCCGAGCGAATTGACGGCGCCGGAACCGTTTACAATCTGAAGAAGGTCGAGGATGTCGCCGGAACCTATGTCGCGGCCGGCGCAGGTGCGACACTCGCGGGCGGCGGCAGCGTCGTGGCACTCGAAAATCAGAATGGCGTCATCGTGCATTTCCATTCGACCACGTCGGGATTGAAGCTCAATCTGTCGGCCGGAGGGATTGTCGTGAAGCTGAAGTGAATTTTCTGGCTGGCTGCTCATCTTTGGGTGGCCAGCCGGATTCACACCGCATCCGCCCCGCGCCTGTGGCGTCGAGCCGTTAGCGTGGCTGCGCCACGTCCTCACTGAATTGCCTCAACGCAACGAGGACGCTGATATCTACGATCTGCTGCCCTTCAACTTCGCCAAAGCAACAATTCGAAGGCCATCCCTTGAAAGCGCCCGCGTCAACGCGCAGCGAAAATAGCGCTTACAGAGGATCCGTGGCTGGGGCAGGAAGTTTGGGCTGGACTACGCCCGGGCCTGCGCCGCAAGCAGCCCAGTCGAAGTGATATCTGGCACCTCGATCGCCGGCGAGAAGCATTGGTTAGGCGCCGTCGCTATGAGCAGCGGTACTCCGGTTTTCATCGTGCCCACTGCGTTCGGCGCGGCAGACGCTCACAAACGCGCAAGACCGGCGGTCGGTTGCATCGTCGTCAGTGTCACGGGCCGGCGGCGGCGTCCAGCCAGTCATGCGCGCGGCCTTTTGTTCTGTCCACCAATATGCCCTGTTGCCGGGCGGGTGCTCGGACGCCTCGGCCACGGAGCCGAGCAGCATCGTCTTGTTGCTGCCTCCCTTTGCATCGACGCGATATAACGTGCGGGCCGACGGCTGGTTCCATCAATCCGACCGCTGGCGCGGCGCGGAGAGTGGCATGAGCGGGGGTGACAGGTACTCAGAGTACTCCTAGCGATCGAGGAGTAGCATCCCTGCCTCGTAGCGGTCCCAACGAACGCCTTTCAAACCTCGTGGGGGCGTCGATAGCGGCTAAGCAGGCATCTGCCGCCAGATAGGCCTCTATTGGGCCACTGAAGAAGCTGTTCCTTGGCCCCCTGAACGTGGCTCATGTTGCACCGGACACCGCCACGGACCGGTGGTCTTAATGGCGACCGGAGAGTAGAAAAACCGAGGAGCATCAGGGCCCCCTGAGGTCGAACTGCACGAACTGACCGTGAAGCGTGGCCAAGTCCATGATGGTCTCGACCAATTCACAGTCGGTCACTTGCAAATCCGGATCAGCTTTGCGGACTGCCGCAATCGTGTCCCGGACTGATACGATGCTGCCAATCGGGAGGGGACCGATCACCGCGTCCACCGCCGCTGTGGCCACGGGCTTATAGACCGCTTGAGATTTCATCACAATCCTCGCGTGCAGAACCCCAAGCGGCCATCTTATGGGTCACCAAACGAAGAAATCAAGTTTGGAAAGGTACCAAGTTGATGGTCCACATGCGAGCTATAACCAGTGAGTTTCGGACGGTTTTTCGCGTCCTTTCTGATCAAGCACAAAAAGGACCGATCATTCTTCGCCGCCGGTTTGGTTCCGATCAAAAGTCACCACGGCGACCCTGCGTTTCAGGTCTGCGGTGTTCAGGAGGTCCACCAGATCGTCGGCATCCTCCATGTCGAGACCTATCGCTGATCGACCATCAGGCTCAGCCGGGCGTTGTCACCGTAGCCGCTTGTCAGGGATCGCTGCGATAGATGCGGGGATGAACACTTCGCAGATCAGCTACAAACGGCATCGGTTCCCACCCGAGATCATCGCCCACGCGGTGGCTGAATTATCGATTTCCGCTGAGCCTGCATTATTTTCGAAGAAATGCTGCTCGAGCGCGGCATCGTCATTTCCTACGAGACGATCCGTCGCCGTCGGCTGACGCCTATCCGGATCCGCAAGAGTAAATACCTGAATAACCGGATCGGAACAGGCTCATCGCCGCATCCGGCCGATGCTCGGCTTCAAATCACCAGCATCAGACGCGAACATCCTAAACGGGTATCGAAATGGTTCACGTGATGCGTAAGCAACAAGGCGAGCTTCGCCTACAATCCAAATCCATCCCTGGCCAAGCAATTCCAAATCCTTGCCGCGGAATTGGCCACGTGTCAAACCTCTGCGCTCCCATACAGCCGTGGCAACAAAAGCTACACAGCGTTCGCCGAGGTCGGACATGCGACACAGCTGCGTTCGAGCTACCGTATTGTTCCGAACCGATTTATCGTTTGGCACGGCATATGCTTGGTCATTCGCAAATACGTTGCGGACTGACATGGCCGTGCCGGCCTCGCCCCAGATGGCGGTGTTGCGGATCGCCAGCGTCGCACTGGCGACGCGCCCACAAGCCGCCTCCAGCGTGTCCCGATGGATGAAGCGTCGTCCGACATGAAGCAGTTCTTCGTAGCTGACATCCGCGTATCCGGCCGCGACGCGCTTCAGACCGGCATTCGTGCCCAATCCGTAGAGGCACAAGATCAGGCGCCGATCGAGCGCACCGCGGGAAAGCGCCACGCGGGAGCGCGGGATCGCGCAGATAATGCGGGTCAATCTGTTCCGCCCGGTGCATGTCAAGACCCTGATGAGTCAGAAGCGCCGGGCGCTGCTGACGGCGCGCAAGCTCTTAAAGGACAAGGCGATTGCCATCGAGAACGACATCCGCGGGCTGTTGCGCAACTTCGGTCTCAATGTTGGCAAGGTCGGTGCGGTCAAGTTTGAGGAGCGGATCCGCGAGCTCACCGAAGGCATGCCCGATCTGGCCGAGATCATCGAACCGTTGCTCGACGCGCGCCGCAAGCTGCGCCATAATTATGCCGCCCTGCACCTCAAGCTTCTGGCGATCATCCGGGATGATGAGGTTTGCCGTCGGCTGATGTCGATCCCCGGTGTCGGCCCCGTCGTGTCGCTGGCCTACACCGCGACAATCGATATCCCCGCCCGCTTCCGCAACTCCAAGGCGGTCGGTCCGATTTTGGGCCTGACGCCGGCGCTCCATGAATCGGGCGAAAGCCGCCGGGTGGGCGGGATCTCGTTATGCGGCGACGGCATGATGCGATCGTTGCTCTACGAGGCCGCGCAGACGCTGCTCACGCGGGTGACGAAATGGTCCTGGCTGAAGGCCTGGGCGATGGACGTCGCCAAGCGGCGCGGCCAGCAGAAAGCCATCGTTGCGCTCGCCCGCCGGCTGGCGGTGATTCATGCATCGCATCTGGAGCGACGGCACACAGTTCCGCTGGACCAGGACGGAAATGATGCCGGTCGCCGGCTGAACAATTGATAAACGTCGCCCCCCGACGGGGACACCAGTTCCACCCACCGGTGGAAAAGCTGTCCTTCGCGGGACGAGAATGAGGTGAGTTCGTCGATTGGCTTGGCTCGATTGCCCATCATCGGCAATCAAGGCGCTCGACAGATTGTTCCACCCATTCTTCTGAATCCCCATAGAGGGCAGGGCCAGAGCGCCGATCTCGGAAAGAAGCAAGGCCCCGCGAAAGACGTCCAATGCCGGAAAAGCAAAAAAGAACCAGGAGGCGCTTGACTTCAAACCGCCGAATAGAGAAGCCAGTCGGTGAAGGCCACCGAAAGCGGCGGAGTTCGTGGCTTCGACGCCGGCAAGAAGGTCAAGGGCCGCAAGCGGCACAT
>NZ_JAMYKW010000135.1:0-4116 GCF_040317555.1 Mesorhizobium sp. M1406
ATATGTCAGCCGGATCGCAGCCGATCTGGCGACGGACGAAAAAAACGGCATTTCGTATTACCTGGTGCGTCTATCGGTTCCGCATCTCGGCTCGCGCGAACGCGCTCCCTAATGTTCCATTTCTCGCAATGGGCAGTGCTGGCGAGATACTCGGCAACACAGCCCCATGCCTGTTCTTCCGAGGCCGGCTTGACGGTGAGCGAATGCGTAACGCAGCTGTGAGGACCCGTCAGTTGTCGTTTCAGCTCGGCTTCGGCCAACTTCGACAGCCTGTCGGCGAAAGGCGCTATCACGAGGCCATTGGTGGCAAATTGCCCTCCCCTTGTTGCGCGGTAGCAGCATGCGTGTCGGGGAAGGAACCGTCTCCGGCCCCCATTCATCGCTGAGGCCGCGCCGTACCCGCCGCCACCGGAACTTGTCCACGTCCAGCGCTTACGGTGCGGGTATGCCGGCGTCGAGCAAACAGAGAGAGGTTTGGGCCCAACCAGGGCGGCCGGTTACCAAGTTTTCCTCGTCCGCTTGAGTGTGAATGTTCGGGTCGATCGTCTGGGCGCGTCCCCGCCGCCTGCGAGCCCGCTACTGCTCAGCGGAAGGGCGAAGTGAACGTGAATGCATCCATTTCGTAAATGTGTGTCTATCCAAGCAATCGATTTCTCTAAATACCCGATGAGCAATATGAACGCGTCAGGCAGGGTGCATCATTAGGAGTATTTTTCGATGGCAAACATTATCGAGGGTAGCCCGGATGCCGAAACACTCCTCGGCACTAAGGGTGAAGATTGGATGGAGGGTTTCCAGGGCGGTGACTGGATTGACGGTCGTGGCGGCAACGACGAGATCTCGGCTGGCCCGGGCAGTGACCGAGCCCTTGGCGGCGAGGGTAACGACCGCATCTTCGGCGGAGATGGCTGGGACGATCTCTCCGGCGACAACGGCCGCTTCAACGCGCGCATCTCCGGTGAGGACAATGACAGGCTCAGCGGCGGTCCCGGCCAGGATGTCCTCTACGTTGGTGACGGCCAGGATACGTTGACCGGGGGCACCGACAATGACACGTTCGTGTTCCAGTTCCACAATCCGGTGCCTGGGGTCGATCCGAGTGTCGGGTCGAAGCCGGACATTACCACTATCACCGATTTCAACCCGGCGGAGGACAAGTTCGCCTTCGATGCGGTGGGCCTCTACAACGACGGTTTTGGCGCGAACTTCGTCAACAACGCCAGTATACAGTCCGGCTACCCGGTGAGCAGCTTCTACAGTGGCGCGGCCTCGGGTGCGAACGGCGAACATGTCGTGGTAATCACTGGCGAATCTTTCAACTCTGCTAATGAGGCAGCGCGTGCGATCTCCGGCGAGCACGCCGGCGACATCATTGTCTACCAAAGCAGCTACACCGACAGAGTCGCAACTCTGGCCTATGTCACCGCCGACGGCAGCGCGCACGAGTTCGCCCACCTGGGCGGTGTGGTCACCGTGGCCGACCTAGGCCTGACCGCGTCGGACTTCACCTTCGTTTGATCCAGAAAACCGATACGGAACAGCGCCCCGCCCCTTGGGCGGGCGCTTTCCGTCTCCGCTACTTGCCATGGGCCGGGGCGCCCGGGAGCAGTCGCAGCGTGTACAGCTTGACGAAGCCCTGCACGTCGCGCTGGTCGTACACCGAATTCTCCCTGAAGGCGTGGAGGCGGAAGCCTGTTCGGGCCCTTGCGGCCGACCACGATGACGTTGCCCTTCCAAACTTTCAGCCGGACGGTGTTGTTGAGCCGCTCCATTTAAATGCCGGGACCAAACATATTCGGCGGGAGCACTGATCCTCAATCAGCGAGCGGATGCAGTCGGTCGCCGTTCGGGGAGCAATATAGGGCTGAGTCGCCAGCCTCCGGAGACTTACGTGAGAAGCCATTCCTTGAAGGATTCAGCTTTGAGACCTTTCCCTCTGACTTCCGCTATTTGGGGAATTCTGTTGATCAGCGGCGTGGTCAACGTGCTTGCGCTGATCTCGCCGCTGTTCATGCTTCAGGTCTATGACCGCGTTCTGGCAAGTGGCAGCGTATCGACGCTGGTAGGGCTCGTCGTGCTTGCTGCGGGGCTTTATGCGTTCCAATGCCTGCTCGGCATTTTGCGCGCCCGCGTGCTGCTGCGGATTGGCGAGCGTTTCGATGGAGAGTTTTCCGGACGCGTTCACGATGCGATCGTTCGCCTTCCGCTTTCAACGCGCATGCCGGGCGACGGCTTGCAGCCGCTTCGCGATCTCGACAATGTTCGCGGCTTCTTAGGTGGAAACGGTCCGACAGCGTTCTTCGATCTGCCATGGATGCTGCTTTATCTTGGCATTTGCTTCCTCTTTCATTTCTGGATCGGCATGACGGCACTTATCGGGGCGGTCGGTCTCACCTCTCTGACACTTCTTGCCAACACTCTCTCGCAACGGCCGATACGGAATACCGTTGCCCACAACATGGCAACAGCGCTTTGCGATGCCGACCTGCGCCTGCAGGTGCAATCGGCCATTCTTACCGTCGGTGCGTCCCTTGTCGTCAGGCAGGAGGCTACGGCCGGGGTCATGATTGTCAGTTCGATAATGATGGGGCGTGCGCTGGCTCCGGTCGACCTGGCCATTTCAAGCTGGAAATCCTTCCTCATGGCGCGCCAGGGTTGGGCGCGGCTGGAGGATCTCTTGGAAAAGGTTCCTGAATCCGCTCCTGTTATGCCAATGCCTGCACCTGAACGCGAACTGCGCCTCGAAGGCGTGACAATCGTTCCGCCCGGCGAAAGGAAGCCGACCGTGACCGGCCTTGCGTTTGCCATTCAGGCGGGAAGCGCACTCGGGATCATCGGTGCATCGGGCTCGGGCAAGTCGACACTCTCGCGCGCCATCGTCGGCGCATGGGCGCCGGTCGCCGGAAAAGTTCGCATCGACAGCGCAAGCCTTGATCAATGGGACCGGGAAGCACTAGGCCGTCATATCGGCTATCTGCCGCAAGACGTTGAACTGTTCGACGGCACCATTGCCGAAAACATTGCTCGTTTTGAAGATAATCCTGACCCTGAGGCTATTGTCGCCGCGGCGAAGGCAGCGGGCACGCACGAACTGATCCTCCGATTTGAGCACGGCTACGAAACTCCGATCGGTGAGGCCGGATCGGCACTTTCCGCCGGGCAGCGCCAGCGTATCGGTCTTGCCCGTGCTCTTTATCGAGACCCTTTCCTTGTTGTGCTGGATGAACCCAATGCCAATCTCGATGCGGAAGGCGAGGCTGCGGTCGTTAAGGCGATCGCCTCCGTGCGCGAGCGCAAGGGCATTGCGGTTGTCGTCTGCCATCGGCCGAGCGCCATCCGCGCCGTGGATTTGGTGTTGGTGATGGAAGGTGGACGGCAGCGAGCATTCGGTGCGCGTGATGAAGCGCTTTCCAAAGTCCTGAAGGGGACAGCGATGGCACGAGGCGCTGGCGTCAAGGCCATCGAGTCTACACAGGATCACGTGGGAGAGCGCGCTGACATGGAGGATCCCGGTGTCCGGCATTCATCAGAACAATGACGTTTCCAGCTCCATTCGCCGGCACCTGGTGGCGGGCCTTCTGGCGAGCGTAATCTTTGTGGGAGGAGCCGGAGCCTGGGCGGCCTTCACGAATCTCTCCGGTGCGGTTGTCGCGTCCGGACACTTTGTCGTCGATTCCTATGTCAAGAAGGTGCAGCACCCGACCGGCGGGGTGGTGGGAGAAATCCTGGTGCGCGAAGGCGATAAAGTGAAAGCCGGCGACATCCTCATGCGGCTCGATGCCACCCAGACGCGCGCCAATCTCGCCATAGTCACCAAGCGGCTCGATGAGCTCGCCGCCTACCAGGCAAGACTCGATGCTGAACGTGACGATCTCGCGGAGATCGCCTTCCCGGACTGGCTGCTCGCCCGAAGAGATGTTCCGGACGTAGCTTCGGCAATACATAGCGAGACGCTGCTGTTCGAATTCCGCAGACAATCCCGCGACGGAAAGCAGGCGCAACTGGCGGAACACATTACTCAATATCACCACGAGATCGAAGGATTCGAGGCGCAGGAAATTGCCTGTGAAAAAAGGATCGAGGTTCTCCTAAAGGAAATTGCTGTTCTGAGTGGGC
>NZ_JAMYKW010000136.1:0-4097 GCF_040317555.1 Mesorhizobium sp. M1406
CCCGCCATAGGTCAGAGCTGGCGGCGCGCCTGGGCCGAGGTCATCCCGTTCTTCGCTTTCCCAGACGAGGTTCGCAGGATCGTCTACACCACCAACGCGATCGAGGCTCTGAACTCCAAGCTCAGGCGCGCCGTCCGGGCCAGGGGGCATTTCCCAAGCGACGATGCCGCAACCAAGCTACTCTATTTGATCTTGAACCGATCTGAGAAAGAGTGGAAAATGCCGCCACGTGAATGGGCCATGGCCAAGGCGCAGTTCGCCGTCATCTTCGGTGAGCGCTTCATCAAAGCCATGGCGGCGTGATGTTCAACCGCCCGCCCGCACACGAAATTCCTGACAGTCCCCTGAACTGAACGACCGTATCGCCCACGCTGTCGACGGCGCGGTAGAGATACATCCAGCGACCGCGCACCCGGACATAAGTTTCATCGACGTGCCACTTGCCGGTGACCGGACGTTTTCTCCGGTTGAAGCGTTCAAGCAGCAGAGGCGAAAAATGCACGACCCAGCAGTGGACAGTGGAATGGTCGACGTGAATGCCGAACATCAAGCCTTTCGAATGTGCGGAACTCGGCAAGCTCGATCCCGGTCAGGTACACATTCGTCATCGGCCAGTCTCCCTCGTGCGTACCAGGCGCTCGACCATCGTATCCATATCCTCGCCAGCCTCGACGATATCAATCCAGTCCGGCGCAATATCTTCCGGCAGCCCCGCCTCGATCAGCAGCTTCGCGGCAAGACCCTGATTATAGTCGAGCTGGGCGTCCTGCCGTTCCGCGACATCGTCCCACGGCGCCGCAAGGAAGGTCCGAGCACGGAATTCGTCATAGGATTGGTCGAGGCGTCTGGGATTGGGAAGCCAGATCACCTTTCGGCACCCCGTCTCCTCTCGCTCGGCGATGTCGATCACGTAACGCCAGTCCCGTATCGAGGGCGGCATCGACCGCACATACCGAGATGTGCGCGTTTATGATTTCCGCGCGCAGCATGTAGGATCGCGCGATCACCATTTGGCTGTGGAAGCAGCCGCAGCGTTTTTCCCGCATTTCCGCCTTTGTCCCCAGCGTCACGGGCGCCACAATCGCCGGGTACGCGCCAAGCCGGATCCCGTAAGCAATCGGTGGCAGCGGCACGCCAAGCTTCAGCGGTTCGTGTCCATCCATGATTCGATTGCCAACCTGTTCCACTTTCCCCGCAATATGCTGTCATCTGCTCAACATCGAGACCTGCGTAACGCCGCCATGCAAATCTGGAACAAAATCGCGTGTGTCGTCGCAGCGTGACAGCCGTCCCGGCCAGCTATTGCTGCATGAGCCGCTGATAACGTTACAGTGCCGCCACACCGCATGGGCGATGATCTCAGCCGGAAAGCGGTGGCGGCGGTAGAGCGGATCACAAACCTTCAACATGATCGTCCGATCGCAGATATCCGTCACCCATCAGTTAACAGTGCCATCGGGCCGGTGCCGGACCTTTGTCGCCCAGGCTCCACCCTTTCCAAAAGAGACAGCCTCTCCGCTTCGAACGGAGGGGCTTTCTTCATGGCCGAAATTTTGATCACACGACCGTGTTCGTGTTCTTGCCTTGGTCCGCCCTTATATCTGCACTGCAACATAGGTCGGCGATGGCTGCTTCCTTCCGTGACGTTGGGCAGGCTGGCGCATCAGGATGATAGGAACGCCATGACGAAAAACGGCAAGGCGGAGGAGACGAAGAAGATCAACGTCGCACTTCAGGGCGGCGGCTCGCACGGCGCCTTTTCCTGGGGTGTGCTCGACCGGCTGCTGGAGGACGGCAGGCTGGAGATATCGGCAGTGTCCGGCACCAGCGCCGGTGCCATGAACGCGGTGGCGCTGGCCGACGGTTTTGTCCGCGGTGGTGTCGAAGGCGCGCGGCAAAAACTCGACGATTTCTGGCGCGCCGTGGCGGCCAAAGGCCGGTTCAGCCCGGTGCAGCGCATGCCGTGGGATGTCGCCTGGGGCAACTGGTCGATCGAGAACACGCCCGGCTATGTCTTCTTCGACACCATGTCACGGGTATTTTCGCCCTATGTCGCCAACCCGCTCGGCCTCAACCCGCTGCGCGACGTGGTCGAGCAGGAGATCGATTTCGCCAATGTCCGTACCTGCAAGTCGATGGAGCTGTTCATCTCTGCGACCAATGTCGAAACCGGACAGTTGCGCGTCTTTTCCGACGGCGAGATCGATCTCGACACGGTGATGGCGTCGGCCTGCTTGCCGCAACTGTTCCGCGCCGTCGAGATCAAGGGCGTGCCCTATTGGGATGGCGGCTATGGCGGCAATCCGGCGCTTTATCCGTTCTTCAAGACGGCGGCGACCGAGGACGTGCTTCTGGTGCAGATCAATCCCGTGGTTAGAGAAGGAACGCCAAGGAGCGCCAACGAGATCCAGAACCGCATCGACGAGATCACCTTCAACGCCGGATTGCTGCGCGAATTCCGTTCGATCGCCTTCGTCAAGGAGTTGATCGCCGCCGGCCGTCTGCCACATGGCGAATACCGCGATATCCGCATGCACCGCATCGATGCCGACGAAGCGTTCAAGGACCTGTCGGCGTCATCGAAGGTCAACGCCGAATGGGCGTTCCTGACCTACCTGCGTGATCTCGGCCGCACCGCAGCCAGCGACTGGCTGGAAGAGAACTACGACGCCGTAGGCAAGCGTCCGACGCTCGATCTCTCCGGGGAACTCGATGACGGCTTCAAGCCGGTGCGCGGTCCGGCACCCGGCCGGCGGGTGAAGGAATTTCTCGCTGTGCGCCAGAATCCCGAGGTGGTTCGCCGTCGGGCCTGAGCTCGCCATGTGCCGAAGAGGCCGATAGCCGATCCGCGTCAGGCGCTGCCGGCAACCAGCGCGTGTGAGGAGCGCATCATCATGCTGACGCCTGCTGCCACATCGTGCCAGCGATACCGCGCGTGATCGCACGGTATTGCTGAAGACCGTCGAGCGGGCACCGTAAAGTTATTGGACAGTGGATCCCAGTTGATGTGCCTTGTCGGATGTCAGGCGGCGGCGAGATGTGCAATTTCGCGCCAGGTTGCCGTGGCGGCACTGCGAAGATCGCGATGGTCGCAGGATGAGAGGGCGTGGCGGGGAAAGTGAAACAGGTTGGCAATCGGATCGTGGATGGACGCGAAACGCTGCAGCTGGCGTGCTGATTTGAAGGGTGCTGTCACGTTGTTTGAAGAAGGGGCGCATGAGACCCTCGGTACCCGCTGCTCAGGCAAGCCGCGGGCTTGCGGCGTTCCATTCGGCGATGGCCTGAAGGCGATGTTTTCGGATCTGGGAAGCGGAGCGGTTGATGGCGGAGAAGATGGAGACGAAGTGCTGCAATGACCCGATCGACCGGAAACCCTGGCATACACGTTCTCGTTTGCGCAACGGGAGGTGAGAATTCTCCGCCCGGTTATTCAGGCCTTTGTGCGACCGATGCTCGACATTTGGCATGAGCTGTCGTCATGCTGCACTGTAAGACCGCAGCTTGTCCGTGATCATGCGCTTGGGCGCCATGCCCTGCCTCTTCAGCAGTCGGATCAGCAAGCGCTTGGCAGCCTTGGTATTGCGGCGGGTCTGGACGATTTCATCGAGCACGTAACCTTCCTGATCGACGGCACGCCACAGCCAGTGTTTCTTGCCGGCAATGGTGATCATCACCTCGTCGAGGTGCCAGACTTCATTTGAAGAAGGCGGCTTGCGGTGAATGCGCGGGCGTAATCGGGGCCGTGCTTTCGGCCCCATCGGCGGATCGTCTCGTAGGAAACCACGATGCCGCGCGCTCCAGCAGCAATTCCTCGACGTGGCGCAGGCTCAACGGGAACCGGAATAAAGCCAGACGGCGCGGGCGATGATCTCCGGCGGAAAGCGATGGTTCTTGTAACGAGCGGCAGCGTCAGAGGATGTGTTGCAACGTTTTTGTTACTCGCGAGTGGCAAGGGATCCTTCAACCATTTCGGAGGATTGCGATGTTCAAAGGCCGCCAGTTCGACCAATCTGTGATCCTGCTTTGCGTGCGCTGGTACCTGGCCTCACATGGGCTTCTTGGGGTCAAGGATTAAATTCAGCAACGCATGAGCAGAA
>NZ_JAMYKW010000137.1:0-3642 GCF_040317555.1 Mesorhizobium sp. M1406
TAGCGACTTTTTGGCTGTTCATCGTTCCCTCTTGCCTACACGCACCCAGCTAAACCGCTGATTCTGAGTGACGGCCCGTGAGCAGTGGCGCGGCGATCAAGGTGAGTTTCGTAGCAGGGAGGTTGTCATCGCCGAGGTTAAGCAGAGTCGAGGAATGGCTCGAGGAGGCCCAAGGCTGAGGAAGCGACCCGCGGCAAGGACAAGCGTCACGAGCACCGCACGGCTTTCCGGAGTTGACAGAAACGGCGGCTCAGCTGCGAGCCGCCTTGACGCATTTCGGCATGAAGTACGAGCAGATGGCGAGGAGTTGGCGATGGCAGCGACGCCTTCGTCGTGCGGGTCATCTCTTGGTTCCAGCATGTCCGCCGAGCCGCCGGAATCAGTTGCCCTGTCGGCGAGTCTCGGCCGCCAAGGCTGCATGATATTCGTCACACGGCCGTAGTGCACCGGTTGATTGCCTGTACCGCTCCGGCCAAGACGTGCAACAGTTGCTCCCGCAACTCGAACCTACCTTGGCCACATCGATATACGTTCAACCCAGCGCTATTTGCAGATGACGCCGGATCTCCTGGATGCGGCCAGTCAGCGCTTTGCGCAATACGCGATGGGGGCCGACCATGAAGGATGAGAGCCTCTTTGGTCCGTGGATCCGTCGTTTCCTGTTGGAGCATCTGGTGGCCGAACGCAATCTTTCCCGCAACACCCAAGCCAGCTACCGCGACACGAAAGCAGGCCACGGCCTGCCATCGCGCGTGGTGAATAAGGGGGTTCCTCTCCGCGCGGCAATGGCAGAAGGCGCCGGCGTTCGATATGCGCGGCCAGTTCGCATGAGCTGTGGTCCGATCGGCACGAGACGTGTTTTGAAGAACTTCGTGTCGCGGACAGTGATGATCTGCTCGGTCAGGTCCACGTCCTGCAAGACCAAGCGAAGCGCCTCGCCGATGCGCATGCCGCTACCATAAAGCAGCAAGAGAAAGGTGCGATAAATTGCCGGCACCTGAGGACTGTGCCCAACCTTCAGGATCGAGGTCGCGTCCAGCAGCCGGCGTAGCTCTTCCGTGAGCGCGACGAACAGCCGAACAGCCCACATCGTCCAGATCGGAGATACTGGACGGCGCGCCTTCATAAAGGCTTCGAACGCCTCGTCGTCGAGCTTCGGCCGTGCTGCGGTATGTCACCGTGGTGTGATTTTTCATGGAATGAGGGGTCAGACTCAATCTTGCTGCATGCGCAGGGTGATGTCGCGCAATTTTCGAGAGGGAATCAGCGCGATGGAACAGAGATTTGGGTCGACGAGACTGGCGCCGGCGGGGCCGCTCGTCGAGCATGCCGAAATCAACACGGATTGTGTATTTCTTGACGTGCGCGCTACGGCGCTTTCGGCCACGTGCCCGTGCTGCGGGACGAGTTCACGCCGGACCCAGAGCCGATATATGCGGCAAGCAGCCGATCTGCCCATCGCCGGCCGGCGGGTTGTCTTGCGGGTGACGGTTCGCCGTTTCTGGTGCGACGCCGTTCTTTGCCGCCGGTGCATTTTTGCCGAGCGGTTTGGCGCCGATGTTTTAGCCGCGTTATCGCGGAGAACCGGACGCCTTGAGACCATCGTTCATCACTTGGGACTGGCGCTGGGCGGCAGGCCTGCTGCGGCCTTTGCCGATCGCCTCATGATGCCGGTGAGCAACGATACCTTGTTGCGTGTCGTGCGCCGCAGGACTGAACAGCCGCGTGATGAGCTCGCCATCATCGGCATTGACGACTTTGCATTCCGGCGCGGTCAGCGATACGGGACGATTGTCTGCGATCTTGAGCGCCGCAGGCCAGTGACATTGCTGCCTGATCGCGAACAGGCGCCATCGCAGGCTTGGCTGGCGAACCATCCTTCCATTGTGACCGTCGCTCGCGATCGGGGTGGCGGATATGGCGAGGCGATCGCCAAGGCCTTGCCTCATGCCGCTCAGGTGGCCGACCGCTGGCATCTGATGGAAACCGCCAGCCGCGCTTTCCTTGATGCAGTCAGCAAATCCATGCGGCATATCCGAAAGACCGTAGGCAGCACCATCATCGATCCAAAGCTTCTCACCTATGCCGAGCGGCTGCAATATGAAGGATATCTGTGTCGCCAGGAGACAGACGAGGCCATTCTGGAATTGTCGAAGCAGGGTGTACCGATCAAGCAGATCGTCAAGCGTACCGGACATAGCCGCAAGCTCGTCCGCTGCGTCCTGCGCGGTCAGCGCTCCGACATGTTCCGCGTCCGGCAAAGTTCGCTCGAGGGATGGCTTCCCTGGCTTGACGGCCGCTGGGACCAAGGCGCGCGTAATGCTTCGGCGCTCTGGCGCGAAATGCGTACGAAAGGCTTTCGTGGCCAGATCGCGTCGTCTCTGAATGGGCGCGGCGCAGACGCCTTGCTGAAAGGGCCGATCAAAGTGCACTTGCCCGCACGCCTTCGGCACGAAGCATCGCCAGGCTCATGACGCTGGCGCGTGACGACCTGTCGAAATCGGACGCTGTACTGATCGCGGCAATCGAGAGCAATGTTCCTGACCTCGTCACCGCGCGAACGCTAATCGACGACCCGCAGCAGATGATCCGATCAAAGGGGTCGCAGAACTGGACGCTTGGCTCGAGGGCGCGAAGGCAAGCCTCGTCGGCTCTTTTGCAAACGGGGTAGAAAAGGACATCGCCGCAGTCCGCAACGCCATTCTCTCTCCTTGGTCGAATGGCCAGACCGAAGGCCAGATCACCAAGCTCAAACTCATCAAGCGGCGTCCCGATTCCGTGGTCATTGACACTGTATTCGCCGATCGGGCGGCCATCGATCCGCCGGAAGCTGCTCAGGGCGATGCTGTTGCAGGCGTTCTATTCGATCCGCTGTAAGCGGTGCGCCAAGGCACCTTTCCCGAAATCGTCTTGATGGTTAAGTCGCTTGTTGGTCGGCGCGCCGGCGCCGATCACTCCCGATCGTCATAACGGGTGACGTAGTGGAGTTCGCGCAGAGCGGGGATGACGAGGGCGATGTCTTTGTACGCCTCATGCTCGATGAAGCGCGCGGTCTCGGGCCCCGGCCTGGGCTTACCGAGGACGGGCCTGCCCTTTTTGTCGACGCAGTAGATCAGGATCGGCAGCAGCAGGCCGTGGTTGGGGTTGTTGAGGTCGAGTAGCGATTTCCATTTTTTGATGTTGAGATTGATGGCTGCGTAGAACCCCTGGCACCACGGTCGGGGGTCGATGCCGCCGCTGGGCTTGGTGGCGAATCGGGGCGCATAATCCTGCGGTCTGTCGAAGAGCGTCTCGTTGATCCGGTTGTGGATCCTGGCGACGCTGGCAAACACGGCGTGATCGGTTGCAGATCCTTTGGCCAGGACGTCGCGCGGCAACCCCATGAGCGGGCACATCCAGTCTTGCGGGTCCGGGAACCGCGGCCCGGTGACCGCCGCCGTTACGAAGCCATCCAGCGCCGACATGGTCCGCACCAGCGGGCGACGGTTGATCTTGAGGGCCATCCAAGCCTCAAGCGCCTCGTCCGACAGCGCCATGTCATCGATTGCGCTCATGCTGCCAAGGAGAGCTGCATCTCTTCGCGGCGCACCCAATTCCATATGTGGACGGCTCCCACTTGCAAGTGTTTTTTGCGGATATTTT
>NZ_JAMYKW010000138.1:0-3551 GCF_040317555.1 Mesorhizobium sp. M1406
GGCACTGTAAAGTTATCAGCGGATTGATGCAGCGATAGCTGGCCGGGACGGCTGTCACGCTGCGGCGAGACACGCGATTTTGTTCCAGATTTGCATGGCGGCGTTACGCAGGTCTCGATGTTGAGCCGATGACAGCGCATTGCAGGGAAAGTGAGCAGGTCGGCAATCGGATCATGGATGGAAACGAACCGCTGAAGCTGGCGTGCCGACTTGAAGCGTTTCATGATCCTTTCGCGTCGTCGGGTCGGCTGGTGCGAATTTTCCGCTCGATTATTCAGGGCTGTGTGCGACCGGTGTTCGACGCCGGGCATGAGGTCGCGCATGGCGGCATCATAGGATCGGAGCTTGTCGGTGATCATGATCCGTGGTGTCCGCCCTTGAGCTTTCAGCAACTTGCGCATCAGACGCTTTGCCGCCTTGGCATTTCGGCGGCTTTGTACCAGCACTTCGAGGACGAAGCCGTCCTGATCGACGGCACGCCAGAGCCACTGCTTCTTGCCACTGATAGCCACGACACATTCGTCGAGATGCCATTTGTCGCCCAGGCAGCCGGCTGATATTGATCTCCTGGGCGAAATGCCGTCCGAATTTCTCCGCGCAGTTTCGAACGGTCTGATGCGTGACGATGATGCCGCGGGCCGCCAGCATGTCCTCAACCATGCGCAGGCTGAGCGGAAAGCGAAAGTAGAGCCATACCGCGTGCGCAATGATCTCGGCGGGAAAGCGGTGGCGACGATAAAGCGGATCACGAGCAACTTCTGACATGGCCCATGTTCGCACATCTTCATCAGCCGTCGGTTAACTTTACGGTGCCCCCACGCCTGTTCGCCAACCTGACGCTCGCCAGAGGCGATGGTCGCTACGCACGCCTGCAACGCACGCTCGCCCGGGTCCAATTGCTGATCCTTGATGATTGGGGCCTTGAACAACTCGACGATCAGGCCCGCCACGATCTCCTTGATATCCTCGAGGATCGCTACGGCCGCCGCTCCACCATCATCACCAGCCAACTGCCCGTGTCAGCATGGCATGACGTCATCGGAAATCCGACTTATGCCGACGCCATCCTGGATCGCCTCGTTCACAACGCTCATCGCATCGATCTGACGGGCGAAAGCCTGCGGCGAAAGCAGCCGCAAAAAGCTTGACACATGACGCATACGAAATGACAACAATCAACGCCAGCAGAGCCCTAGCCCCAGGGGGCGAGATCATCTCGGAATCCGGGGGCGCAATCATGTCGGAACAAAGGGGCGGCTTCGTCGGAATCGGCAATCAGCAAATGACCTTTCCGAAAAGTTTGCGACAGAACCGAGTTGTGGCGGTCTCTTTCGAAGCGCCGCACGGCCCGAGCGTAAAGCCTAGACGCTGCGCTTTCCAAACTGACACTACCCGGCGACCGATTCTGACATCGGACGGTCGCATATCCATATCCGTCACACAGCCGACATCACCAGGTCATCGTTTCCGTATATCAAGCGGAAAATCAGAAAATCTTGGAGGCGACCCATGCACGAGCGCGAACCGACGCTTGACGAAATCCTATCCGAACCGATCATCCGCCAGGTCATGAAAGCAGATGGCGTAAACGCTGCGGATATCCGTCGCCTATATCGCTCGCTGGAGAAGGATGGAGAGAGCCGCAATTACCCACGCGCGTTCGCGGCCGAGTGCGACAAGGACGTCGCGGCGTTGCGCCGGGCCAAGGTCATCGCCTCCGATGAGACCGGCGTGCGGATCGAAGGACGCAACGCCTACCACTGGGTGTTTCGCTGCGCCGAAGCGGTTGTTCATCAAGCGGCGCCAACGCGCGGCGCCGTCGTGGTCCGGACCCTGATGGACGGCCATCGGCCCGACGTCTGGTGTTCCGATCGCTATGCCGCGCAACAAGGCCACGCAAATGCGCATCAGAACTGCCTGGCGCATCTCGTCCGCGACGTCGCCTATGCGGAGACTAGGCAAGTGAGGACATGCTGCCCTCTATCACATCTCCCGGCATGGTGCCAACGGCGATCGGAGATCCACACGCGGCTGTTGCTCGCGTCGATAGCGAGCCCAATATTTTCTATTTCACCACACCCATGGACCGGCTACCTGCGTCATCACCCACGCGTGCAGCCAGCGCAAGGTGTTAGCGGATGTTGAAACGTTTTCAAGCCTTCCGCAGCATCTTCTCCTCCGTGCTCGGCGAACACTGCCCAAGGCAGCAAATTGCTATAGGCATCCATGAATAGCTGGTGCGGATCCCACCTTTTGAATCAAGGAAAGCACGGCGCCGGTTCTCAATGTGTATTCGGACTTAAAATAACAATCTGAGTTGTCCTAACAAACTCAATCTGAGTTGTCCCAACAAACTACAGCAAGTCGCATCGCGAAACCGATGCGATGCGGACAATTCACAAACGAGCACAAGGAAATCCTTACGTGAGATCCTCACCGAAAGAGACCGCCACCGCAGCCATCCCGATTCATCGAGTGCATCCCCCGTCTTTCTGGAAGGGGATGATCCTTGCTGCGACCGTGATCGTCCTCGTACAGAGTAGTCAGGTTTCGGCTGAGGACAAGGGGGCATGCCTTGCTTATAAGAATGGGAAGATCGAGTGCGCGGATAAAGAACTTGAACCGCGCGAAGAATGGGGAGAATACCAAACATGTGCCTATTATCATGGCGAAATATCTAACGAATGCATGCAAATAATGAGAGGGTGGTACCGGGAGAGTCGCCGCGAGAATCCACCGCGCCGAGCTTTGAGAGCAGTCGGTGACGAGGTCACGAGCCCGGTAAGACCCGCGACAGCCAGGCAAACCGGTCCCCACATACATCAAGCCGCCTTAGTTGGTTGGGAGAGCAAGGAGATGGAAGAACTTGCAGCCTCAGTTGGTTGGGAGAGGAACAAGATGGAAGAACTTCCAGCGGGAACAAGTTCAACCACGCTAATAGGGATGGGTGTGGGGCGGTTCGGGGCAAAGCGGGCACACGGGCGAAGCAATTTGGATGACCTCAGAAAACGATGTAAACGCGGCACGCGGCTATGCAGGTAGTTCTGGAAAGTATTTTGTTATCGAGGCGCAAAAACCCCCTCAAATTAGCGGTCATGGACGAGCAGGGTACTCAAGTGGAACCTGACGAACTCGGCGCATGGGCTACCTTCGCGCAGAGATACGGCTTGGACGGAGTGAAGACGGAATATGGAAGCTCGTACGAGGTGATTTTATTTGACAGAAGCAAGATTGCACCTGTGGAAGAACGTGGTTTCGATTAGCACAGGCGCCAGCACACGACCCATCGAGATAGGTGCCGTTCCCGTTGAGGCGGATGAAGTTTGCGAGTTCGGTCATGGTCTGTCTCCTGAGTGCGTGTTTCCCGAAGGGAAAGCCCTTTCGGGCGAAGCCTCCCCGGACAGAGCGCAGATCGTCGTCATCACGTGGGAAAGATGAAATTCATTACGAAGCAGGTCTGCGCCGACGTGGTAGCCTGACCTTATGGGTAAGGCCGGAGGCACTTGCGGGATGGCGCGCTCCGCGACGCAAGACCCGCGGCGGCCAAGCCC
>NZ_JAMYKW010000139.1:0-3356 GCF_040317555.1 Mesorhizobium sp. M1406
TCCTCAACCATGCGCAGGCTGAGCGGAAAGCGAAAGTAGAGCCATACCGCGTGCGCAATGATCTCGGCGGGAAAGCGGTGGCGACCATAGAGCGGATCACGAGCAACTTCTGACATGGCCCAATGTACGCACATCTTCATAAGCTGTCGGTTGACTTTACGATGCCGCGCCAAGCGAGCAGCATCCGGCCGGCGGGGCCGACCCCGTCTCCCGGCCGTGAGCAGAACGGCATCGCGCAGGTGCCGCTTCATCCTCGACCGGCCAGCCTGCTTTGCCGTTACCGCCGCCGCCGAAAGCGCCAGGCGTTGCCGCCAGGCGCCGATCCGCCGGCAGCGGTTCGTTTCCACCGATGATCCGAGTGCCAACCAGTTCCACTTTCCCCCAATACCTGCGTAACGCCGCCATGCAAATCTGGAACAAAATCGCGTATGTCGCCGCAGCATGACAGCCGTCCCGACCAGCTATCGCTGCATCAATACGCTGATATCTTTACAGTGCCCGCACGCCTCTCGCGCGCCAACGGCCAGTCGGGTGTCGCGAATGAGGCGCGCTGAAGCCATCCGGCTCAGCCGATCATGGCGCTTCGGTTGCCGGGTTCGAGGTCGTGGCCTCTGCCGCTGCGCGATTCTAGCATTTGCGCCTTGGAGAGCTCTGCTTCAGCCTCGGCGAGGCATGGCTCGGCTGCGGTTCTCTGCCGCAGAAGGTCCGATTGCGAATTCTTGACGTTGTCACGACGTAGGCGAGCGGCCTTGGCGAACGTCGGATAAGCGAAATGATTGACATCGGAGATGCCGGCCTTCGTTTCCTCGGCGTTTAACTGGAAGTCCAGTTCTCGCGCCATGCGTTCGAAATCGGCAATCATGATGTCTAGCTGGTGCAACTGTCGCCGCTTCTCATTCACCTGAAATTGCTTCAGTCGGACCAGATTACCTCGTGGCTTCATGACTCGGTACTCCGGTACCCATTTCGTCCAATCAAACCGCTCTCTCCCCTTAACGTTAGGCCTACAGCGACTCTCACGTTTTCTGCTGCGAGCGGAAACATATTTTCCAAAATCCTTGGCCGATGGCTATGAGTTCAATGGCATCGACAAGCATGCGAGCGGGGGACTTAAGGGGCGGTAAAAAAAGGCGGAATAGGGCGATTTTCACAATGTCTGCATTGAACGCGTTGAGACCTGCGGCGGGCTTGACACACAAAGCAATCGTCAAGATTTGCGACATGGACGCCGGGGGGGCATGAATACGCCCGCCGTCAGCTACACGCCCCCCGATTTCCGCCGCCTATTATCGCCCACGCGGTCTGGCTTTATTTCCGGTTTCCGCTGAGCCTGCGCCTGGTTGAGGAAATGCTGCTGGAACGCGGCATCGTGGTTTCGTATGAGACAAGTCGCCGGTGGGGCATCAAGTTCGGGCTGGACTGCGCTCGCTGCTTGCGCCGCAAGCCGCCGTGCCGGAATGACGTCTGGTACCTGAACGAAGTGGTCGTCACCATCGCCCGGCAAAAAGCTTTGGTTGTGGCGCACCGTCGACCAGGATGGATATGTGCTGGACGAAATCGTGCAAAACCGCCGCAACACCAAGGCCGCCAAGCGCTTGCTGACGCGGCTGTTGAAGAAGCAGGGGCTCGCGCCGAAGCGCATGATCACCGACTAGCTGCGGTCGTATGGAGCGGCAAAGCGACAGGTAATGCCGGACGTCAAGCACCGGTCGCACAAGGGGTTGAACAACGGAGCGGAGAATTCCCATGTGCCGCCGCGAAAACGGGAGCGGATGATGCAGGGGTCCGATCGCCGGGAGGCCTGCAACGCTTCGTCTCGACCTTGTCAGCCCTCCGCAACCTCTTCGTCCCGCCCCGCCCCAAACGTTCTGCTCTCGCCATACATGTTCATCGCCTCAGCGCGATGGCGCTGGTGATATCACGACGCGTTTGTACCGCTCGACCTACGCCACAGGTGCCGACGCTGTGACGAGCTTCATCGGTCGCGTGTCGAGTGACGGCACCGGGGACAATTATCGTCGACCGCAGTCCATTGCCCAGACCAAGGCGCTTCTCGGCGTCGGCACGATGGCAAATCGCAGCGTCACGATCTCGGCCGCTGCCCCTTCTGGCGGCGTGGACGGTGATTTCTGGGTGCAGCCGTAATGGCCCTTTACGTCAAAGCCTCCGGGGTCTGGGGGGCGGCCAGCGCCGTATGGGTGAAAATCTCAAGCCTCTGGACCAAGGCTCGACAGGTCTATGTGCGCAGCTCGGGCGTCTGGGAGAAAATGTTCCCGATAGATCTGGTCTTCAATGGCACTCACGAAGACTCGACTGCCACGACCGTTTACACCCACACCAGCATTCCGCTTCTTGTCGCGCCACACGCTAATCGTCGTGTCATCGTGACAACTGAGACCACTGACACCGAAAGTGCAGTGACCGTCAACAGTATGACGATTGGGGGTGTGGCTGCCACCCTTCTCGCTCAGGTGGAAAGCATCTTCAATTCTGGTGTGGTCTATCTGTCAGTGTGGTCAGCCCTCGTGCCAACCGGTACGACGGCAACGATCGTGACCACGTATAGTGAGAGCGTGTTCCGTGACTACATGTCGGTCTATACGACCACCAATTGGGATGGTGTGGTGGGCACTGTTGCCTCTGACAACAATTCAACGGGTGGCCTGACAACGACCGTCAGCATTGGTGCCCTGGGCGCAGCGATCGCAATTGCGGGCAACGCCACCAAGGGGGCATCGGCACTGCGACATGGACCGGGCTGACCCAACAGTTCTCAAACACACCAGTCACGAATAGAAACCACAGCGGAGCAATGGCCATAGCTACCGCCGCCCAAGCTGCCCTCACCGTAACCTGTGCCTACAGCACTACTCCAGCACTTGCCGCACTGCTGGTGGTTCCGCGGTGCGCAACTCCTGACTGGCGACGGCGTCGGCGACATGCCTTACGGACTCGTATTGCCAGAGCTTGTAATCGTCGACAAACCAGCCAAGTCGGCTCTCGATCGCCGTAGCAAGCTCGTTATAGTCGAGGCTGTCGAGGCCGAGATCCCGCATTCTGGTTGTCATCGACACCTCTACTTTTTCGGCAACTAGAGCGTTGAGGGTTTTGAGAACCAGTTGTTCAATTTCAAGTAATGTCATCACTAATACATGCCTTTTGCTTGCACAGGTAATGCAACCCTGATCGGGGCGCAACCCCCAAAACGAGGTGTGCCGTTGAAACATGTTCTTGTCATTGACGATGATGCCGCAATGCGGCGCCTCATCGCCGATGCATGCCCTGAAGGTAACCGCAGTCCACGATAGCAAGCAGTTTGACTATGTTCTTTCACGTGAGCCAGTCGATCTCGTGGT
>NZ_JAMYKW010000140.1:0-3326 GCF_040317555.1 Mesorhizobium sp. M1406
GCGATTGAAACGAAAAGTGGCGGCGTGGGACGACGAATTCCTCGTAAGCGTCATCTCACGATAATTAACTCACCCGATTCCCCTGACGGAGAGAGGATGCCGGCAGGCAGGTGAGGGGCGGCATCAACGCCCGAAAGGGAGATGGTTCGAAACCTGAAGCGATGCCCTGGCAGCCGGGGCTAGCCAGGTGCAAATCGCGCTGCCGATCACTGCTGCTCGGCGAACATCAGCCTGGTCTTGGTGTCGGCCGTGGTCGGCGACAAACTCCGCTGGATCAGCGCTTCGACATGGTCGTTGCGCTGGCGGGCGCTGTCGGCGCCCATCACCACCACGATCAGGTTGCGGCCGTCGGCATTGTAGGAGGTGACGATGTTGAAGCCCGAGGCCCTGATGTAGCCGGTCTTGATGCCGTCGACGCCGCGCACGCGGCCGAGCATGTCGTTGTGGCCACGCACCAGCCTGCCGCGGAACATGAAGTCGCTTTCGGAGAAATAGTGGAACTGCTGGGGAAACCGCCGATGCAGCGCCATGCCGAGCACGGCCATGTCGCGCGCGGTCGTCATCTGGCCACCGTCGGGCAGGCCGGACGCGTTGCGGAACAAGGTGCTGGTCATGCCGAGCTGGCGCGCCTTGGACGTCATCATGGCGGCGAATTGATCCTCCGAGCCGCCGAGATATTCGCCGACGGCGACCGCCACGTCGTTGGCCGATTTGACGACGATGGCGCGGATCGCGGAATCGACGTCGATGCTCTCGCCGCGTCGGAAGCGCAGCTTGGTCGGCGGTTGCGAGGCGGCATGGTCCGAAACCGGGATCTGCGTTTCCTTGGTGAGGCGGCCGGCGTCCAGCGCCTCGAACAGCAGGTAGAGCGTCATCATCTTGGTCAGCGAGGCCGGATAGCGCTGCGCCGTCGAATTGACCTCGAACAGCTGCTTGCCGGTCCCGGCGTCGACGACGATGGCGGCGTATTTCTGCGGCGGCGCCGGTACCGCCAACACGGCGTCCGGCGGCGTCACGGTCGTGCAGCCGGCAAGCAGCAGCAACAGGCCAAGGACCGCAAAAACTCTCTGGATGAGCGGAAGGGGACGCAGGTGGGACAAGGGCAAGTCTGTTCGGGTCAAGCTGTTGCTGAGATAAGGCGAAGCTAACGTAACGCGTCAGCTGCGTCCATTTGGTTAATGGCTGACAGTCCCAGGATTGTCGAGGCCTTGCAGGACTTGGTTCCTCTCCCCGGCCTTTGGCGAGGGGCGAGGAACCCGAGCCTTTCATCCGCCCCGAAATGCCCGTTTCCCGTGTCTTTCCTTGCCAAGACCGCGTTTCCTGTGGGAAGGGACGTGGTATCTGGCGGCTGGGGGGCTTGGCATGATTGACATCGGGGCTGGGGGCGCAGCACCCTCGCTTATCAGGGCATCGCTCAGCCGCACCGGCAAATGGGCCGGCGGCGTCGCCTTTATCGGAGGTGCGGCTTCCGACATCCTCAATCCGCTGGCGCCGTTCGCCGCCTATATCGCGCTGGTCGCCTCGATCGCCGCAGCCATCATCGCCATTGCCATCGTGCTCAGGCTGGTGCTGGCGGCCAAGGCGCTGCCGGCCCTGATCTTCGCCACCAGTGCTGCCGCCGTCGCCGGCGGCGTCTATGGCCTGCAGCAGCAGACCAACGCACAGAACGGGGTGATCGCCAGCCTGGTGCCGGCCATCGCCGGACTGCAGCAGTCGATGGGCATCGTGTCGGCCAAGGTGGCCAAGATCGAGCAGACGGTCACGCAGACGCAGAAGACGGTCGAAGCGGTCAAGCAGTCGACCGACACGGTGGTGAAGAAGACCGACGAGATCGCCAACGCCCAGCAGCAGCAGACGCAGCAGACCGCACTGGTGCAGAAGACCACCGACGAGGTGAAGAAGCAGACCGAGACGCTGGCCGCCGGCCAGGCGCGGCAGCAGGCCCAGACCGAGAAGCTGCAGGCGACGACGCAGCAGATCGCCGCCTCGATCGACACCATCGCCAAGGGCTTTGCCGCCTTGGCCGCGCAAGGCGGGGCGATCGCCGAACCGACGCGGCCGGACGAGTTCTACCACAATGCCCGCGTCTACGAGCTCTCCGGCGACATGCTGAACGCGCGGCACTCCTACCTCGCCTTTGCCGGTTTCGATGTCGACGCCATCGACCCCTACACGCGCTTTGCCACGCTGCTTCGGGTGCAGGACGGCAAGGCCGGCGCCCGCGAAGTGTTCGGCGCGCTGGCCGACAAGGGCAAGGCGCTGTCGATCAAGCTGGTGCATATCCAGCAGTTCGACGACGCCCAGCGCCCCGACAAGCTCAACGCCTTCATCGCGGCCCATGCGGATTTCGCGCCGGCCTATTTCCTGCTGGCGCAGGAGTTTTCGGAGGACCGGCTGGGCGCCCAGACGCTGGCCGACAAGCGCAACGAGGCCAAGGCGCTGACCAAATTCGTATCCTACGAGAAGGATGGCGGGCTGCTCAAATATTTCGTCGACCAGACGCAGCTCGCCGACTGGCTGGATCGCAGCCGCAGCCGGCTGGCAGCACTTGGCGATGTGCTCGATCCCGCCCGCTTCGTGCCTTCGCTGACGCCGATGCGCTCGAACCAGGGCTGGTCGATGACCATCTCGCTGCCGGAGCCGGCGACCGCCATCTCCTGGCGCATGGGCGGCAGCGGTCCGTTCACCGACACCGGTTTCCTGGCGATGAACGACCAGACCACCGGCAAGCCGATGCCCAATCCGAGCTTCGAGATGCCCGACAGCACCGTGGCCGGGACCATCGCGATCAAATATCTCGACATCAGGGGCCGCGAGACCGGCCCGTTCGACATCCGTTTCGACCCGGACACAGCGCTGCAGCAAGGCGACAAGCAGATCCTCGACCAGTTCTGGACGTCGTGGATCGCCTTCGACTCCGGCGGCAATCACGGCCTGGTCTATTTCACCCAGATGCTGTCCTACCGCTGCGCCATCAAGGAGGTGCATTACAGCCTGAACGGTGCCGCGCTCGACAAGTCGCTCGAGATACCGCCTTGCGACAAGAAGGACCCCTACGCCATCCCCTACGACGCCAAGGGCTATTTCAAGGTCGCCGACAGCGTGACGTCGATGTCGGTGCAGGTCACCTACACCGACGGCACCAAGTCGCCGGTGCGGGTGTACAAGCGGCGGTAGGATCTCCTTCACCCTCCCCCTTGTGGGGAGGGTCGATCCGCGAAGCGGAGCGGGGTGGGGGTGCTCGTAGGCGCGGGGGCCCCCCCGCCGCCCCCGACCCAAAGGCGAGGCCCCCGCGCGCCCCGCCCCCCCACCCCCCCGCGGGGGGG
>NZ_JAMYKW010000141.1:0-3214 GCF_040317555.1 Mesorhizobium sp. M1406
CACCCACTTGATGGGTGGGGGCCTGCATCAGCACGCGAGCGCCTGAATTGCCGATCTCGCTCAGCTGCTTAGCTTTCCCAGGGAGCTTCTCTGGCCGACCCAATGCCTTCTGCGGCCCGCTGTGCTGCGCAGCGGCGTCCCCAATGGCACGAGCCTCCATGCCGACTGCGTCTTCCGGACGAGCAGCAAGGGCAATTTCGCGCCCGAGTGCGGCGTACGGCGGGAACTTCCGGAGATGAGCTAGTGCACTGATCCACCGGTTACCACTGGAGTCCAAATAACGCCTGGCATCTTCATCCAGCGACCCCTCGTAAAGCCGAGCCGCAATCCCCGGCCTGTTGTTTTCATGCAGGTATTGACTGAAACGTCTAAGAGTAGCCGCATAGTCCTGAGTGGTTTTGGGATTCGGCCCGGTCGCAGGCGCTCCCTTGTACTCTTTGATGAGAGCCGCTTTGTACTCTTTGATGAGCACGGCGTCGGCAGGGTCGGGATTCAGGGCAGCGCGGCCCACCATTGGCGCTCCGCCCGCCGACTCTTTGAGACGACCCAGTGCTCTAGCCACGTTCGAGGAGCCACTCTCGCGCTGGTACTCCTTGAGATCCTGATCCAGCAACGGATCGTCAAGCCGAGTAGCAAATCCCGGCTTGTTATTATCAAAGAGCCAACGACCAAAGCCGAGAAGAGAATTTACATGGTCCGTGACCGTGCGCTCCCCGACCTTACCGGCATAGAGTGCTGACCGCAGCCCTTCGACAACGGTCGCATCGTTGGAATAAAGAGGACGCTTGTCGCGACCGGAGACCACTACTGGAGGATCTGGCTGCACCGCCGCCGGCATAGAACGAGCATGGTCACGCAACTCGAACGGTGCGGGGGGATTCAGATCAACCACTGACGAATCCGGCGCATGATGATGGCGTGTTTCCCCGGGAACAACGTCCCGTACGAACACCGAGTCTGGGTTGCCTTGGTCCGGCGCGACTGGAGCCAGGGCTCTGTCGTGCAACGCTCGCGCTGACTGGCCGAGCCGCTTGATCCGCTGGTGAAACGTCCCAACGGGGCTTTCCTTAACCGCGTCTCGGGCCTGTCGGTCCATGAGTTCAAAGTTCGTAAGATTATTTGCCGTCCCGAATGTATTGTCACCCCTGAGGCGGGTTTGTAGTGCCTGCCGATTGACGACGAGGTTGTTGAGGTTCAGGTCTGGCAGGTCTGGCAGGTCTGGCTGCCATCTTTGCAATCGCCCAACCAGCGCCCGCGTGCCGTCCACCACGTAGACTCCGCAATCCCACTCGTTGCTCTGCTGGGCGATGCGGGGTAAGTCCACGCGGGTCTCCAGGCTGGCGCCCAGCCTTTCTGCGAGGTGTTTTGCAAGCTTGTCATGCCATCCGCTGACGGAGTCATAATGATAGGCAACCGGCCGTTCCCGGTCGCTGCGATCAACGAACAGCAGCGACCAATGTTTGCCGCGCTCCGCAAGAGTCTTACCGCCATCGCTCACTGGCACGAACAGGAAGTCGGCTGTGTCGTTACCGTTCTGATTATGGACGATGCGCTGGAATGCGCTTAGCTTGTCGCTCTCGGAGCCCAAGCGCAGATGATAATTGGCTACGAGGGGATCCACGAACCGCGTCCGGGCGGCGAGTTCTGGATTGTTCCCCTGCAACTCCTGCTCCAGGAGCTGGTAATCCCTGTGGATATGTTCGTCGCCTAGCAATTGCAATGCGCCGAGCACCCGCCCGCTGGGGTCGCCGAAAACACCAAAAAACCCTTCGACCGCGGGGGACATCCCCTCAGGAAAGAGCTCTGGCGAGGCGGAATTCCCCGCCCGCAAGCTGGGCGGAGCGAATTCCGGTGGCCTCAGTGGCACCTCCTCGCTTGGTAGCAGGTTGCTCCTGTCCTGTGCAGCGATCCGCTCGTCCGGCGCGCGCTGGTCGCCGTCGCGCCAGATCAGGGGACGAAAGGACTCTGCGGGATCGGAGGCTTGGTGATGGTGCCCAGTTGGTACGAAAGACGATGGCAGAACAGCGGCGTCTTCATTAGCTTCCCCAGGGAGCTTCTCTGGCCGACCCAATGCCTTCTGCGGCCCGCTGTGCTGCGCAGCGGCGTCCCCAATGGCACGAGCCTCCATGCCGACTGCGTCTTCCGGACGAGCAGCAAGGGCAATTTCGCGCCCGAGTGCGGCGGACGGCAGGAACTTCCGGAGTTGAGCTAGTGCAATGATCCTCCGGTCACCACTGGAGGCCTTATAGCGCTTGGCATCTTCATCCAGCGACTCCTCGTGAAGCCGAGCCGCAATCCCCGGCTTGTTGTTTTCAACCAGGTATTCACTGAAACGTCTAAGAGTAGCTCCATAGTCGTGAATGGTTTGGCGATTCGGCCCGGTCGCAGGCGCTCCCTTGTACTCTTTGATGAGAGCCGCTTTGTACTCTTTGATGAGCACGGCGTCGGCAGGGTCGGGATTCAGGACAGCGCGGCCCACCATTGGCACTCCGCCCGCCGACTCTCTGAGACGACGCAGTGCCACAGCCACCGTCGAGGAGCCACCACTGCTCTCGTACTCCTTGAGATCTTCATCCAGCGACTCCTCGTGAAGCCGAGCAGCAAATCCCGGCTTGTTATTTTTAAAGAGCCAACGACCAAAGCCGTAAAGAGAATTTACATGGCGCTTGACCGTGTCCTCCTTGGCCTTACCCGCGTAGAGTGACCTCAGCCCTTCGACAACGGTCGCATCGTTGGAATAAAGAGGACGCTTGCAGCCGCGACCGTCGGAGACCACTATTGGAGGATCTGGCTGCACCGCCGCCGGCACGGCGGAACGAGCATGGTCACGCAACTCGAACGGTGCGGAAGGATTCAGATCACCCACTGACGAATCCGGCGCATCATGATGGCGCGCCGTTGAGTGACCCGGCTGCAGCACCGAGGCACCTAGCATCGACCCACTGCCTCCGGCGTACGGCGCCGCGGCGTGTTCTTGTCCGCTCCCTTGCATCATGGGCTGCGCTTCCCATGGGGCCGCATCTTCGATGAGGCTCAGGTCTCCCTGAGACGGATGAGAATGGAACGGGTCTGGCAGAGCCGGAACGGCGGGGGCGGGAATTTGGGCAGCGGCTTGGCGCGCCTCGCCCGAGCGCTGCTCAAAGCCCTCTTGCCCGGCCTGTGCCGCTTGCTCTTGAGATGCCGGGGGCTGCACCTGCCGCCAACCTGTTACATT
>NZ_JAMYKW010000142.1:0-3065 GCF_040317555.1 Mesorhizobium sp. M1406
TATCGGCGACCTCCAGGTCCGCGCGCACCGGTTCAGCCGGGAGGCGTCTTGCCTTCCATCAGCGCCATCAGCCGGTCGAGCGGCCCTGCGACCGCGTGGATCGTCCGGGTCGAGACCTTGGTGTAGAGCGCGGTGGTATCGAGCTTGCTGTGCCCGAGCAGCCACGAGTCATAATGCTCACTTTCTATGTCATTGAAAATCAAAGCGCTGTTGGGCGGGATCGGCTGTTAGCGGACGCCGCGGGGCATTCTGTATGCGATAGGCGGCGATATCCGCCGCCTTGAACGCCCAAGGTGCACCATAACACACTTGCCGCCCTTTGATGATGCCGCGCCGGGCCATGCGCAGTGCCGTCATCACGCTCACATCCATGATTTGCGCGGCAGCTTCAAGAGTAATCTCGCCCCGCTCAGCCCATTCGCTGGCGCGGTGGACGGCAATGCCGTGATGGCTGCGGAACGAACAGATGCGCCCCTGGGTCCAGCCATTGCCTCGGCCCGTCGGCTTACCGGATCGATTGAGAAGCCGCGCAATCTGGCGGTCGGGCATCAGGCGCGTCAGCTCCCGCACCAGCGCCAACGTATCCTCGGGGACGGTCCAGCGATGCTTGCCGACGGTGTTCATCTTCACCTGCAATGCGGTGTGGTCCCCACCCCGCCAATGCAGGACCATTTCGATGACGTCGCCTTCGATGCGGACGACGATCTCGCATAAGGCCGCGCGAACGATCCTCTTGCGCGTCGCAGATGTTGCTGCCGGGTGCGACCAGGCTAGGTCCAGATCGGCGCCGAGCCGCATCAGCTGATCCCGTTCCTTCTCGCCCAGCGGTGCTGGTCTTCTCACTTCGAGCGCGGCGATCTCGCCTTCGATCTGTTGCACGTCTTCAAGCGCCTTGTTCCAGCGACGCTCCAACTCGCCAGCGACCAGACGATTGGCAGGGTCGACGGCATCATATTGCTGCCGCGCATGGGCAGCCTCGTAACGGGCCCGCTGCAGGGCCAACTCGAGCTGCCTTTGTCGGGCTGACGTCTCGCCCGCTTGAGCCTCGAGCGCCTTGACCGCGGCGTCGATGCCGAGCGGCTTCAAAACGCGAAGAACCTCTTTGCCGACCGCATCGTCGGCGCGCAAGCCGCCAAATGAGATGCACCGCTTGGTGCCATGATTGATGCGCGCACCCCCGCAGTGATAGCGCCCCGACTTACCGGCGTAGCCCACGTACATCTTGCGACCGCAGTGGCCGCAACGCAGAAGCCCTGCAAGAAGCATCCCCCCGCGCCGTACCGCGCCCCTGGCGGTGGCGCCGCCTTTGCCGGTCGCGTTGTTGGCGATCACCTGTTGGTTCCTCTCGAACGCGTCCCACGTAATGTAGCCTTCGTGCTGGTCCTTCAGCAGGACATCCCATTCAGTCTGGGGACGCCGCAGCCCGCGCCGCACGCACTTGCGGCCGTCCTCAATGATGATCTTGCTTGTCGTGCGGCCGAAGGCATAGGCGCCCGCATAGACCGGGTTGGTCAGAATGTTGTGCACCGTATTGTAGAGCGGCAGCTTCCAGGCGATGCAGCGCCCCTCTCCGTCATGCCACTTCACGGGCAAGGCGATACCTTCGTCTCTGAGCCACAGATGGACCTGCCGCACGCTCTGTAGCTCGGCGAACTTCGCGAACACCAGCTTCAACGCATCCTGCACGCGCTGGTCCGGATCCTTTTCGATCCGCTCGCGTCCGGTCTTCACATAGCCGGCGGCGACGCCGAGAAACAGCGCGCCCCGGCGCGCTTTCTGCTTCAGGGCCTCGTGCGAGCGCTGACGAAACAGCGACAACTCGAGCTCGCTCATCGTGCCTTTCATGCCAAGCAATAACCGATCATTGGGATGCCGAGGATCGTAGATTCCGTCCTCGTCGACGATGACGGTGCCGACCAATCCACAGAACTCTATCAGTGTATGCCAGTCGCGACCGTTACGCGCCAATCGAGAGGCCTCGATCGCGAACACAGCGCCCGCGTGCCCTTCGCAGATCGCCGCCAGGAGGCGCTCGAAACCCGGTCGGCTGGTGCCGCCGCCCGAGCGGCCGAGATCGTCATCGATGACCTCGATCGTGGCCCAGCCGAGCTGCCGGGCGCGATCGGCCAGCCCGTATTGCCGGCGTTGGCTCTCCTGATTGTGCATGAGCTGATCGGCCGTCGATTGACGGATATAGACGAACGCGCTGCGCGCCAGATGCTCAGCTTTGATCTTGGTCATTTGCGATCTCCCCCTTTGCCAGCGCCACCGCGACCTCGCGCAGCAGCGTCTCCACCAGCATTGCCAGCTCGACCTCCTGTGCCGGTGTCGGCACAACGCTTGGCGCGCCCGCTTCGAACAGGCTTGGTTGGGGACTTTCGAATTGGCGCTTCATTCTGATCTTTCTCCATCGTTGAGTCGGACTGGAGAAATCCTAAAAGCGCATCGATCTCGGCGCGCAGAGATTGCAAGACCCCGAGGGAAAACCGCGGCTCAGCCGACAGCTTGAAGTGCATCGCCGCCGGGTGCGTCATCCACGCCGGTATGCAGGCATGGGAGCCATCAGGCTGCGAAAGAACTACCAACTCGGTACCACGGTAGACATAGCGCTTCAGAACGAGCGCCGCTTCGCCGCAGCACGGGTGAAATGGATAGTAAATTTGCCCTTCTTCCGGCTGTTGGCGGGTAGTTTGTCGCTGTTTCGAGCAGCACCTGGATGACACGGATGTCGACATCCTGCTCAAGTAGGTGGGTGGCGAAGCTGTGACGCAGCGTGTGCGGACTGACGCGCTTGCGGATGCCGGCGACTTCGGCTGCTTCCTGGACCGCGCGATGCAGTTGCCGCGACGAGATCGGCGCCGTGCAGCCGCGCCCCGGGAACAGCCAGCCATGGGGGAGCATCACCCCCAGCCGCTTGCCTTCGCGCCACCACAGCCGCAGCAGTTCCAGTAGCTGCGGCGAGAGCATGGCGTCGCAGCAGTTCCAGTAGCTGCGGCGAGAGCATGGCGTTGCGGTCCCTGCGTCCCTTGCCCTGTTCGACGCGGATCAGCATGCGTGTCGAGTCG
>NZ_JAMYKW010000143.1:0-3048 GCF_040317555.1 Mesorhizobium sp. M1406
TCACGGCGCAACGAGACGGTCACCACCGCCGTGCCCGATGCCCTGACTGCATAGGCAAGGATGGCCGGCGAAGGATATTGAGCCGTGCCAAGAAGCAGGCGCGACGGAAGCTCGGCTCCATAAAGCTCGATCATGGCCTAGCCGCCCTGCATGGGCGAGAGGATTTCAATCCGGTCGCCGTCGTTCAACTGGAATTCCGCCCGGTTGGATTTGTGCACGAGGTCGTTGTTGACGGCGGTCGCGAGCCAATCGGCCTCATAGTCAAGCGCGGCAAGCAGCGCCTCCAGCGTTGTGGCGGCAACTTCATGCGCTTCGCCGTTGACCATCAGTTTCATGAGCAAGCTCCTTGGTTCTGTCTTGACTGAAAACCAGGTCGGCAGCCTGGCGCGCCATGGCGGGAGCCAGGAGAAAACCGTGACGATAGAGCCCGTTGATCGCGATGATTTCACCGTTCGTTTCGACGCGCGGCAAATTGTCGGGAAAGGCTGGGCGGACGCCGACACCGGTTTCAACGATCTCGGCCTCCCCAAAGGCCGGGTGGAGGGCATAGGCGGTACCCAGCAGCTCCATCATGGAGCGCGCCGTGACCGGTCCGCCGGACTGGCTTTCAATCATCGTCGCACCAATCATGAAACGGTGGTCGGTGCGCGGCACTGCGTACAGTGGAAAGCGCGGATGCAGCAGCCTGACAGGGCGCGACAGCGAGATATCAGGGGTACGCAGGGTGAGCATTTCGCCGCGAACGCCGCGCAGCCAGTCATTTTGTGCCGCCATTCCCGTACAGTCGATCTGACGATCGAAACCAAAAACATGCTGGGCGTCGGCGCCGAAGTGGAATTCAACACCCGTGGCCGCGAGCTTGTCATGAAGTGCTGCCATCGCCTGGCGCGGATCAAGATGGCCCTCAGCGGGGAAGAGCAATCCGCGGCGGAAGCGGCCGGCTAAGTCGGGCTCCAGCAAGGCAATTTCATCTTCCTCGACGCGCCGATAGCCCGTCGTGCGGCTGGCGAACCGGTCGAGCTCGCCCGCATCGCGCGGCGCGGCCAAGACCAGCGTTCCCCGTCGTGCTACCAAGCCGGGCGTTGCGGCGTCCCACCAGTCGGCGGCGTCACGTCCGAGATCCAGCACCGGCTGCTCGGCGCTTTCACGCTCGCACCACGGCGCCAACATGCCACCGGCGAACCACGACGCATTGCCCCCAAGGGCAGGCCTTGTCTCGGCAACGGTAACCGCCGCGCCGCGTGCGGCGAACTCGAAGGCGGCGGTGAGGCCGGCAATGCCGGCCCCTTTGACCAAGACCTTCATGATGGCTCACGTGGCTGAGGTATGAGCGGTGCGCCGGTCTCGTCCGCCGGCAGGTAGAGATCACCGCCCTCGCGGTATTTCGCCGCCATCGCCGCCATGCCCTCTTTCTGTGCCTCGGCGCGGATGTCGTGGGAGATACGCATCGAGCAGAATTTCGGTCCGCACATCGAGCAGAAATGCGCCAGCTTGTGCGCCTCCTTGGGCAAGGTCTGGTCGTGGAAGGACCGCGCGGTTTCGGGATCGAGCGACAGATTGAACTGGTCCTCCCAGCGGAACTCGAAGCGCGCGCGGGAAAGCGCATCATCCCTGACTTTCGCTGCCAGATGGCCCTTCGCCAGGTCGGCGGCGTGGGCGGCTATCTTGTAGGTGATCACGCCGATCTTGACGTCGTTGCGATCGGGAAGGCCGAGATGCTCCTTGGGCGTGACGTAGCAGAGCATGGCGGTGCCGAACCAGCCGATCATGGCGGCGCCGATGCCTGAGGTGATGTGGTCGTAGCCCGGCGCGATGTCGGTCGTCAGCGGTCCGAGCGTATAGAACGGCGCCTCGCCGCAGACGGCGAGTTGCTTGTCCATGTTCGCCTTGATTTTGTGCATCGGCACGTGGCCAGGCCCCTCGATCATCACCTGGCAATCCTTCGCCCAGGCGATCTGCGTCAGCTCGCCAAGCGTTTCCAGCTCGGCGAACTGCGCCGCGTCATTGGCATCGGCGATCGAGCCGGGACGAAGGCCGTCGCCGAGCGAGAAGGAGACGTCATAAGCGCGGCAGATGTCGCAGATCTCCGCGAAGTGCTCGTAGAGGAAGCTTTCCCGGTGATGGTGCAGGCACCATTTGGCCATGATCGAGCCGCCGCGCGAGACGATACCCGTCACCCGGTCGACGGTCAGCGGGATGTAATGCAGCCGCACGCCGGCGTGGATGGTGAAATAGTCGACGCCTTGCTCGGCCTGTTCGATCAGCGTGTCGCGGTACACCTCCCAGGTCAGATCCTCGGCAATGCCGCCAACCTTCTCGAGCGCCTGGTAGAGCGGCACCGTGCCGATCGGCACCGGTGAGTTGCGGACGATCCATTCGCGGATGTTGTGGATGTTGCGGCCGGTCGACAGGTCCATCACCGTATCGGCGCCCCAGCGGATCGCCCACACCATCTTTTCGACCTCTTCCGCCATCGACGATGTGACGGCGGAGTTACCGATATTGGCGTTGATCTTCACAAGGAAATTGCGGCCGATGATCATCGGCTCGCTCTCGGGATGGTTGATGTTGGCGGGAATGATCGCCCGTCCGCGTGCCACCTCGTCACGGACGAATTCGGGCGTGACGAAATCGGGCAGCGTCGCGCCGAAGGCCTCGCCGTCGCGCTCAAGCTTGCCGCGCAGGATCTCGCGACCAAGGTTCTCGCGGATGGCGACGAACTCCATTTCGGGTGTGATGATGCCGGCGCGCGCATAGGCAAGCTGCGTCACCGCCTTGCCTGCTTTGGCTCTGAGCGGTCGGTGGCGGATGGGAAATTCTGGCGTCAGGCGTTCGCCCGTCGCGAATCCGTTGTCCTCCGGCCGGACATGGCGGCCGTCACAGCCCTCGACATCGCCGCGCGCCAAGATCCATTCGTGGCGAAGCCGGGCCAGGCCTTTTTCGATGATGGTTTCGACAGCCGGATCGGTATAGGGGCCCGACGGATCGTAGACGGTAACGGGCGGCTCGCCGGCCGTCGGATGGACGGAGATTTCGCGCATCGGCACC
>NZ_JAMYKW010000144.1:0-3029 GCF_040317555.1 Mesorhizobium sp. M1406
GAAGCAAATGTGTGCGCACGCTAGCCCCCTGTGGGAGAAGGTGGCCGAGCGAAGCTCGGTCGGATGAGGGGTGTTCCAGCTTGGCGGAAACTTTCGTCTTAGTCCGACATCCGACAGCAGAAAAACCAACGCCGCACTCCGGCCACACCCCTCATCCGTCTCGGCGCTGCGCGCCGATCCACCTTCTCCCACAGGAGGAGGCGTCCTAAATCAGGCCCGACATATCGGAAAAGGCCATCGCCTTGCGCAGTACCTCGGCGAAGCGCTCGCCGGCCGCGTCGCGCGGGCCGCTATTGTCGATCGAGGTGACGCCAGGGCCGGACAGAGTGACATTGGCGCTGCGCGCCAGCCGCGCCAGCACTTCGCCACGTGACTCGCGGCCGCGCATCGCCAGACGCTCTGCCAGCACCTCCGGCGAGGCAGTGATCTCCACGACGGCCAGGTTGGCATAGCGCTCGCGCAGCACCGGGATGATCGCGCGCGAGACGTTGGCGACGGCCACGCGGCCATTGGCGACGCACCAGTCGACATCGGCCGGGATACCATAGCGCAAGCCGTGCGCTTCCCAGGAGATGGCGAAGGCGCCATCGGCTTCGGCTTCGATGAAGGCGGCGTCGGCCAGCGTGTCGTGGTCTTCGCTGGCGGCATCGCTCGGCCTGGTGATGACGCGGCGGACGAACTCCAGCCTTGTCTCCTCGGCAAAGCAGGCGCGGGCGTAGCCGATCACCGTGTCCTTGCCGGCGCCGCTTGGGCCGACGACGGCGACGAAGACGCCATCGCGGATCGGAAATGCTTCGGCGGACAGTTCACGCTCGATCAACGCCGACACCATCATGCCACCCGGCGCCCCTGCCGCCAGACCGTGCGTACGACCGGAACATGGTCGTCGACGCGCACACGCACCAGATCGGCGCGGCGGCCCTGCTCGATGACGCCGCGGTCGGTCAGGCCAATTGCTTCGGCCGGGTTCTTCGAGACCATGGCGACCGCCTGCGGCAACGAAATGCCGTCGACGACGTCGCCGAGGAAGAACGCCGATTGGATCAGGCTGAAGGGGATATAGTCGGACGACAGGATGTCGAGGAGGCCGTCGCTGGCCAGAGTGCGGGCCGAGACATTGCCCGAATGCGAGGCGCCGCGCATGACGTTGGGCGCTCCCATCAGCACGCCGAGGCCGGCCTCTTTCGAGGCCCTCGCGGCCTCCTCCGTTGTCGGGAACTCGGCGACGCGCACGCCCTGTTCTATCGCTTCGCCGACATGGCCAAGGGTGGCGTCGTCATGGCTGGCCAGCACGATGCCGCGCTCATGGCAGGCGGCGGCGATCACCGCCCGGTTCGGTACCGAATTGCGCGCCGATTCTCCCATCCGCTTTTCGCAGAACAGTTTGAAGTCGCGATCGGTCAGCTTCAGCTTGCGCTGGTAATAGTAGGCATAGGTCTCGAGGTTGACGAACTGGCGCTGGCCGGGCGCATGGTCCATCAGCGATGCCAGCTTGACCCGCTCGTCGCCATCGAAATTGGCGAATGCCTTGAGGCAGTCCGGCGCCGAAACCTCGCAGCGCAGATGGATGAAGTGGTCGGCCCGCAGACGGTCCTGCTGGACACTGTCCTCGATCGCGTCGGCCAATTTGCGGATGTCGGTCGATGTCAGGTCGGCGTCCTCGTCCATGCCGACGCGCAGGGCGTCGAGCACCGTGGTGATGCCGGCGGTCGCCACTTGCGCGTCATGGGCAAGCACGGCCGCGATCGGGTTCCAGCGCACCTTCGGCCGCGGCGCGTAGTGGCCTTCGAGATGATCCGTATGGAGTTCGACCAGCCCGGGAATGATGTAGTCGCCGCCCACATCCTCGCCGGCCATGCTCCCGCTGGTTTGGCTGGTGCCGGCGTCGATGCCGGCGATAAAGCCGTCGCGCAGCACCAGCGAACCCTCGACGATCTCGTCGGCAAGCACGATGCGGGCGTTGTGGAGAACAGTCTCGACGGTCATTTCAGGCAGTCCTTGGTTAGTCCAGCTGGGGTTGTTCGGCGGGGTGCTCAGGCGGTTTTTCTGGCCGGGCGGCGCCCGAGCGCGTGATTCGAAAGCACCATGAACGGTGCGCCCGGTTCGGTTTCGACAAACAGCGTCAGCGTATCCACCAGCACCGGCTGTCGCAGAATGTCCGCGAACAGACTATCGATTGCTGCGCGCAAACGAGGGCTTTCCTGTGACGTTGCCCGGCCGGACAGCGTCATGTGAAAGCGAAAGGTCTCGAAGACATAGGGGTAGCCCCATCGGCAAAGATTGCGGAACTCGGCCGGCTTCAGCGAATCCGGGCTGCGCCGCTCGATCTCGGATTCGGTCAGTGGTGCGCGAAAGCGATCGAAATCGCGCACCACGTCGTCGGCGAACCGATTGAGCAGAGGCAGCGGCCTCTCCGGCACCAGTGCGAAGAAGCCGTCGATCTGGCTGACGACGAGACGCGGGATGGTCACCATCGGCGTCGCCTCGGCAAAATGGTCGAGTGCGGCGCGCAGCGAGGCTTCCGTCTCGTTGGCAGCCAGGCGGAACGGCGCCTTCAGCGTCGCGTGAAAACCATAGCGGCGCGCCGAAGCGGTATGAAAAGCGACTTCCGCCGCAGACAGGTCGGCTACCGCCTCGACCGGCCTTGTCGCGGCGCCAAACGGGTCGCGGCCGAGCCAGTTGGCGGCGATCCGCGCCAGTGGCTCGTCCTGCCGGGGGGTGAAATAGATGGCGTAGCGCATTAGGAAGCCTCGTCAGTCCCGTTGCCATAGGTGATTTCCATGACGGATTGACGAAGCTTTGAAGGGTTTTCGAAGGCAAATCGACCCAGCCGGGTCCTTAGCCGACATTTTTCTCGGGCTGGACCAATTTTCCAGACGTCGGCGCTGCCCCTCACCTGCCTGCCGGCATCCTCTCCCCGTATAGTGACGGGGAGAGGGGCGCTGTGTCCGAACCGGATAGATAGGTAACAGAATGGACTGATTAGATGGGTGACAGTTTTCTTCCTCGCCGGGAGGACCGGCGATGGT
>NZ_JAMYKW010000145.1:0-2592 GCF_040317555.1 Mesorhizobium sp. M1406
ATCGCAACGACCGATTCATACTGCACCTCTTCTTCAAACGTCCGGAAACAGGGACTTTTGGTTTTCCATTTTGATGCGACACGGGCCTCTGTGACGCGGAAACTGGGTCACTTGATCCTTTTCCAGGTCCGCAGCTCGTATTTGGTGCGGTGCATCGGGTACCACCTGCTCGGTTGGGAGCACGCCCTCCTTGATCAATCGACGGACCCGATGGGCAGTAACCCCAAGCTTTTTGGCGGCTTCGGTCAATGTGAGCCACTCGCCATTCTTTTCGGCGGATCGGTAGCCGTGGATTTTATGGACCGTGCGCAGTGCCCCGACACGGCGCCCAGTCCAGGTTTTGCCTTGCCCGGTCTGCATTCCCATCCGGTTGAGAGTGGCGGCAATGTCTGTGTCGGACCACCGGGTCGCCATAGACCGCATGACGGCAAGGGCGGCCTCCGGAGTACTCTGGCCATGTTCGCCAGCTTTGGGTTTGCGAATGCGCAGCTGGGAGTGCTGGCCGCCTTTCCAGTGGATCGTCAAAATGACTTCACGCTGCTCTTCATCGATGTCAGCAATGATATCAGTCACGAGAGTACGAAGGAGTTGCTGACGACATCGCATGTCGACGTTAGGTGCGCGCCAGGCGGCCTCCAGATCGGTGGCAATGCCAGTAAATTCGGGGACTGGGGTGACAAGATCGATTTGTCGCGCTTGGGCCAAACCAGCTTCACAGGCTTCCACGCGCCTGAGCGCTGCCTCCCAGCTCTTCTCCAGTTGGGCAGCGATCAGCCGGTTGTCAGGGTCGCAAGCAGCATAGCGACGTTCAGCGAGAGAGGCCTCGTATCGGGCTTGTTGCAAGTCCAACTCCACCATGCGGTGTCGTTCTTCCAGATTATCCCGATGCGCCCGATCAGCTTCCATTGCGGCCTCGATCGCCATCGGCGTCACGGCCCTCAATATCTCTTTGCCGATAGCAGGGTCGATGCGAGATGCGCCAAAAGTCATGCATCGTGGCTTGGCCAGCATCTGATTGATACGTTCGCAGCGGTAATAGGGATGCCCCGGAGGCCGCCCCGAGTAGACAACGCCCAACCGCCTTCCGCATCGGCCGCAGGTGAGCAGGCCCGCGAGCAACGCGCGGCCGCCACGACCAGACTTGATGCCGCCTTTCTGGCCGAAGGCATTGACAGCGATGTGGCTCTGGTTCCTCTCAAACTCACTCCAATCGATATAGCCTTCGTGATGATCCTGGAGCAGCACGTCCCACGTTCCAAAGGGTTTGCCGTGGCCGTAGCTTTTACGCGCCCTGCCATCGACAATCTCGGTTCGCTTCTCGCTTTTACCATAGACATAGACCCCAGCGTAGAAGGGGTTCTTCAGGATCGAAATAACGCTTCGATAGCGAACCGGCACCCAGTCGAAGGACACCGTTTTGCGCCCGTCAGAAGGGCGAGGAAAATGGAAATTATCAGCCGTCAGCGAAATCAGCACCTGGCGGGCGCTGCCAAGCTCGCGGAAGCGCGAAAAAATGAGGCGGATCGCCTCTTGTACCCGCAAATCGGGATCAAGCCCCAGCCCATAGTCGCGGTGCCAGATATAACCGATCGGCACACTGAGACGCAGCTCCCCCCGCCGCGCTTTGGCGCGAGCCGCGTCAAGCATGCGCGTTCGCAAAATGCCGAGCTCAAACTCGCTGATACTGCCCTTCATGCCCAACAACAATCGATCGTTAGGCCGACAAGGATCGTACACTCCGTCGAGATCTATGACGCGCGCTTCAACCAGGCCGCACAGTTCCAGGAGATGGTGCCAATCCCGGCCATTGCGAGAAAGACGCGATGCGTCGAGGCAGAGCACTGCGCCAATTTTGCCCGTGCACAGGCCGCTCACCAGTCGTTCGAAACCAGGGCGGTCTACAGCACCGCTGGCGGTACGACCAAGGTCATCGTCGATCACATCGACATCACGGAAACCCCAGCGTCGCGCGACATCGACAAGTTCATATTGTCGCCGCTGGCTCTCCAGGTTGTTCTGGACCTGACCCGGGGTCGACTGTCGAACGTAGACCACAGCTTTGCGCTTCAGCACCGTGGCTGGAAGGAGATTATTGCCCGTCATCGCTCGCCTCCTTCGTCGCGACGCCGGCCGCGGCCATCAGGAGGGTCGCCAGCCTGGCGACAACAACGCTTCGTTCCCCGTCGCTCAGGCCTCGCATCTGCGGCGTATCGAACGGCATGCTCAGCTGCTGGGTCAGCACTGGTAATGTCGGGGGTAGTGGTAAAGCTTTCATGGCGCGCCTCCTGGATGGCCGTGAGTCCATCCCTCGAAGTCTGCCTGAAACCGCGCTCGGTAAGCAGTCTATGAAGCTCTACAAGCCCAATCACCGCAACGCGCGGTTCGCCCATCTCCATGTCGGCGCAAAACGCCCGATCCAGCATCCACTCCGCCACCTGGATGATCTCACCCGGCCTGATCTCTACCCGGATGATCGCGCCATTGGCCCGGTCCTCGCGACCTTCATGCCGAAAACGACCGCCGTAATATGGATGCCAGCGGTAATGAAACTCCACCATCTGCCCGACATGGGCAGAATGACCCTGCGATGGC
>NZ_JAMYKW010000146.1:0-2465 GCF_040317555.1 Mesorhizobium sp. M1406
GGGTGGCGGCAATTGCACTCGCTTTGGGCGGCGCGGGCTGGGTCACCGCCTGGTCAGGGGTCGGTGTGAGCGTGCAGCTGGCAAGCCCGCGCTGGGTCGTGGGGCGCACCATCTCGATCTACTATGCTTTGATAGATGGTGGCATCGCGCTCGGCAGCTGGGTGTGGGGCACGGTGGCCGAAAACCATTCGTTGACCTGGGCGCTGGAGGGCTCCGCTGGAGCCCTGTTGATCGTCGCTGCAGCCGGCGTTCTCTTTCCTCTTCGAGAGCGCCGCGACTCCGAGCCCGATCCCTTGGAGGAATTCGATGCCCCAGCTGTCTCTCTCAATTTGAAGCCGAGAAGCGGCCCGATCGTGGTCAAGGTCGAATATCTGATAGCCGAGAGAAATCTCGAGGCCTTCCTCGACCTCATGCGGCAGCGGCGCCATGTACACAGCCGCGTCGGTGCTCGGAACTGGACGCTCCAGCGGAACCTGCAGAAGCCTATGCATTGGACAGAAACGTTCCGCACGCCGACCTGGACGGACTACCTTCGCCTCAATCATCGTCTGACGGAAGTGGACAAGGAACTGGACGAGCGTGTCTTCCAGTTGCACGCGGCCGAGACCCCACCTCAGATGACACTTTCCATCGAGCGGCCGACAAGCTCGGCCCGCAAGCCCGAGCACTCAGCTTTTCGCCATCCCCGTCATTGAAGCCTGGCCGGCATCTCTGCCATCAATCGATTGGCTACGAGCGCGACCGGTCAGCCCCCGACCTTCAAGACCATCGACATCGAAGCGGCCGCGAGTTGCCTATAAAACATTACTGCACTCTTATTGTTTGTGACATGCGGGTGGTGAGCGGTTTTCAAAGGCCCCGTTTCCTGCTGACAAAGTTAGCTTGGGCCACTGAATTGCCGATCAAACGCTCTCGGATACTGGTGCGAGTATGAAATGAAAGACAGGTTCAGGCTGGGCAGGCTTTGGCTCCCGCAGAACAACCGGGTAAGCTACGATCGCTTGGGCATGTTCAGCGAGCGCGGCAGGTGTCATTCCCAGTGCTTTCTCAAACAGGCCGCCCGGCACTCTCACCACCTGACGAAAAAGCCCTGCAGCTCTTGTCGCATGGCGCGCCGCAGCGACCCGCTTTCCCTCACGGATCTTCACGCCGGCCGCCGCCAACAGGATCAGTCCCTTGAATAACAGGCGGTGCTGAGCGCTTTGTTTCGCAGCCTGCCAGAGAGGCTCCCAGGCTTCATGGGCTTCCCAGTAGTAGCCGTGATTGAAAAGGTCGATTCCCCATCGAAACACATCTGAGCCGAGCGCTTCGCCAACGGCGACGGTCACCGGATCTGATCGGTAACTGTGGCCCAAGGCATCACGCACCGGATGCGGATATTTGCCGGGCAGATACGCATAGCTCGGGAAACTTTTTTCGGGCAGCAGGCGAGGGCGAAACATAGGTCCAGCAAACATGAAAGTGCGTTAAGGGCAACTCATGCTGACCGCGTCGTGACAGGCAAGCAGTCTTACGGGCTTGTAAAGGGGGGCGAGATTGGCCAAAACGCGCTTTGCCAAATTCATGACGTTGGGTAAGTGGCTGACGCAAGGAGAAGATATGATTTTGCGACTGAAGGAGCGGCTCGGCAAAAGGTTTGAGGAAGAAGTCCAATTCTTCAAAGGCTGGCAGAAGGACAAGAAGGGCGTGGGTGCCCTCATTCCCACTTCGGTTTATGCGGCACGCCGGATGGCAAGCGTGGTGAACCCACGGTCAGGATTGCCGATTCTGGAGCTTGGCGCGGGAACCGGTGTCATCACAAAGGCGATCCTGGCTAGGGGAATCAAGCCGCGCCAGCTGGTTTCAGTCGAATATTCCAGGATTTTCTACGACGGCCTGGTGCAACGCTTCCCGAATGTGGACTTCAGATTGGGCGACGCATTTGCGCTGGACGAAGCTCTGGGTGAGCGCAAAGGTGAACAGTTCGATTGTGTTATAAGTGCAGTCCCGCTGTTGAGCTTTCCAATGCAACAGCGTGTCGCGCTGGTTGAGGATCTGGTTGGCCGTATTCCTGCCGGCCGGCCTCTAATTCAGATCACGTATGGACCTCTGTCGCCGGTGATCAAGATGCCAGACCGTTACGTGGTTTCCCACTATGACTTCGTCGTCCGCAACATACCGCCGGCACAGCTCTGGACTTATCGTCGAGCAGTCTAGCCAAATCTGGACGGTTTTCCTTCTCTGAGGGTTCCGCTGGGTGGTGGCCTTCCACCCAAACAGGATGTGGACAGAGCAGGGGCAGATGCCAGACTGCCAAGAAGACGAAGCGGTCCTGGTTTGATTTGACAGTGGGCGGGCCAAATGCGCTTGACAAAGCCGCGCCGGCCCGTTCAACTTGAGGCATTCACCAGGGGAGTCCCGGCAAGGGGCTGAGATACTGCTGGCTTTCGCGGCGCAGTGACCCGTTGAACCTGATCCAGTTCATA
>NZ_JAMYKW010000147.1:0-2192 GCF_040317555.1 Mesorhizobium sp. M1406
ACTAGCCTCACATCAAACTGTATCGTCAAAGTCCTGCGCCAATTCACACAGCGGGTCATCGAGTTGAGATTCTGCGGAGAGCGCCCCCTCTGCTCCCGTCAAGGGCGCCGGCTCCGGGAGGGCGCCTGTCTGGCTTTCAAAGATGCGTTTCAGAATGCGATCCGAGAAATAACGCACCTTCCTCAATTTTAATGGTGGCAGACCTTTGATGAGAACAATCTCGTAGTCGTCATCGAGCAGCCGCACCTGTTCGGGACGCAACAGCGGTGCACCTTGATGTGAATTCTGAACGTTCCAATCGAACGTTCGCGCCTGGCTGTAGGAAATCGATTGGGCTTGAAATGTGAATCCACCGATAGCTTTGGAAATGTAGTTCGGAGTCTGTCATCTACCTCGATGTTCCTAGAAGCGCGCCGGCAGCCCGGGCGGGGGGCTTGGGGTTAGACTGCCAGCGCACGCCACTCATAAAGAGCGGCCTCTTTTCGCGGTTCGGACACCCATAGTCAACCCGGCAACGTCTGGATGCCCGCTGTGCTTTTTGCAGAGCGGCGATGCCGGGCATATCGGCCGATCCTGTCTAGGATGGTGTGGCCACTCTCGTCGGCCGAGTTGATGCTCCAGCCAGTATCGCCTTGCCGACCAGCATGAGTTCGCCGTTAGCAATCCATCGTTGCGGGCGTTCCAGTCACGGCCTTCCATTCGGCGATGGCTTGCAAGCGATGAACATGTATGGCGAGAGCAGAACGTTTGGGGCGGGGACGAAGAGGTTGCGGAGGGCTGACAAGGTCGAGACGAAGCGTTGCAGGCCTCCCGGCGATCGGACCCCTGCATCATCCGCTCCCGTTTTCGCGGCGGCACATGGGAATTCTCCGCTCTGTTGTTCAACCCCTTGTGCGACCGGTGCTCGACGTCCGGCATCATCTGTCGCTTTGCCGCTCCATACGAGCGAAGCTAGTCGGTGATCATGCGCTTCGGCGCGAGCCCCTGCTTCTTCCACAGCCGCGTCAGCAAGCGCAACCTCTCGCAGGGTGCGCTCTCAGAGTTCGTTCCTGCGCAGCGGCCTTGTTATCTCGATACTGGATAAGCGTCTACGAACCTACGCGCCGCATAACGAGCTTTGTTGCGCTGGTCGGTTGCGAAGGGTGGCTCTATGCATCGCAGTGGCGGACGCGAAATCCTCACCATCCTTCTGCATCGCGCTATTTGGCTTGCCGAACACCCAATTTCGCCGGCACGCTGCCGCTGAATACGATGATCATCTCGCATTCTTGCTATGGAGACTGTCGTCCTTCCTGGGCACGCGGCTGACGGCGACGAAAGCGGGTTTATTCATGCAACACCCCTTTTTGGCAGGCAAGCTGGTGGACTTCGGGATGTCGGGGGCGAATATAGCGAAGACTCCCGCCGCTCGCTGATGCATTCTGGACGCAACCGCATCGAGCCGATGTGTTCGAGACGCTTCGCGGCTGCAGTCGCCGAACGATGGCGTGGTTATGCGACCTGTTCGGCATGGCTACCCCCGTCCAGTCAGGCGTTCACGAAGGTGTTTGTCGAGAGTTCGTGGAGAAAGTCCGCCACTTATCGTTGGCGAGGGCTTTGCTCCGGAGTGGCGATCGGTGCGCTGATCGACAGGCAGGCTCTGGCCAAAATCGAATCCCATGCCGTCGCGAAAGGCCGCAGAATTCGATGCGGGGGGCAAACGCATCGCGCGAATGGCACGTCGAACTATCGGTCCTGTCTCCAGCGAGATGACCATCGCGCAAGAAAGAGACATTCGGGCGGCTGGCGCCTGTGATTGCTTCGACGATGCGGATAAGTCGTGCATGAGGCCAACGACACGATCTACGGCCTTCCCCCACATTTGTGCCTCAAACGGAAGCGTGTTTGGCGTGTCGCCGAGGCCTTGGAATATGGCATAGTGGTATGAACACGGGACGCATGTCGTCGGAAGCCGCGCCTTTCGGCCGAGTGAAGCAGTCCGGCATCGGGCGGGAGGGTTCCCGCCATTGCCTCGAGGACTACCTCGAAATGAAATACCTCTGCACGGGCGGCATCTGAAGCATGGGCTTGCAGGGCTCGCAGACCGGTAAACCAGCGAGCCATCTCCAAATATGTGAATTGTGGATTGCTCCTCGACGGGAGCTGAGGGGCGGCTCCGCAAGCCTTACGACGCTCTTTGCGAGCCGTAGCTG
>NZ_JAMYKW010000148.1:0-1965 GCF_040317555.1 Mesorhizobium sp. M1406
CTCCAGCTCCAGCCAGAAGGTTGAATCAAATTCCAATCGATTTGGGAATCCCTTATCGACTCACCGTAATTTCATCCCGCTCTAGCGCTCATCGTGCCTTTGCCTGGCAGCGTTGCAGGCGCAGGCGCGTGCCTTGACGCTTCTCCCGCAGCGCCTAGCGCTTTGGGGCACCTTGATAGAGATACCGAAGCGGGAGAGCGACGAGAGCGCACGAAATTGCGATCAGTAGAAACCAGTAGAGGTACGGGTCTTGGACCCGGTCAAGGACTTGCACGCCACCGCCATGTTTGGGGATGGTGGCTTTTCCGTCCCATAACCAAAAAGCCAACGAATGCGGCGCCAACGGCCACCTGTGAGATCAAGAGGGCCTTGATGATTGGTGACTGCCGACGATCTCCGACCATATAATCGCGTCCCTGTGAGCGCCTACAGCGTACCTCTGGAGGTCCAGGACTTCCAGCGAGTTTACCCCTTAGGGCATTCGCTCGACCCCCTGCAAGGACGGGTCCATCTTGTCCCAGGCGAGGCCGTGGACCGTGTAGGTGACCACCTGCGGATCGAACTGGCCAGGATCGTCAAGGCTGGCCGCGTGGACCGCTATCAGCTCCGGCATGGCGACGGATATCAGAAAGACCGGCGTTCCGCAGGTTGGACAGAAGGCGTGGATCTTTTCATTGCCGCTGGCGCTCGCCAGGCGCCAGGTACTCACCTCGCCGGTGATTGCCATATCGGCTCGCTGGCCGAAGGTCAGATAGGATCCGTGGCCCGTGCCGCTGCGCTTCTGGCAATCGTTGCATTGGCAGTGGTTCTGGAAGATGGGCTCGTCGCTTGTTTCGTAACGGATCGCGCCGCAAGCACAGCCGCCGGTATAGCGCTTGGTCATTGTGATTCTCCCGCTGCGATCAGGCCGATTTCGGCTTGGCGAAAATGTCGATGCCGCTGCCGGTTTCCAGGAAGGATTTCAGGCTGGACAGCACCGCCGGCCAGCCCTGGCTGACGCCTTTCGCCATGCCGCTGCCGGCTTCGAGTTCGTCATGGCTGACGGTCAGCCGCACCATGGTGTCGTATTCCTCGATGGCGAACGTCACCCGGCTATACTTCGACGGATCGTCGGCCTGCGAGGCGTTCGCCCAGGTGATGACGAGGCGGGTCGGCGGCGAAATCTCGACGACATTGCCGACGAGTTCGACGGTCCGTTCGTCATTGGCGCGGATATGTTCCCATTTCGAACCCGCCTTCCAATCGGAGACATTCTCGTGTCCCCAGTAGCGCCTTGCGATCTCGGGCTTGATTATGGCCTCGAACACCTTCTGCGGCGTCGAACGGATATAGGTCACGTAGACAAAGCTGGTCGTTTCCCTGGTCATTGGTGGTCTCCTTCGAGTTCTTGCTTCAGGTCGTGCAGCAGGCTGAGCCGCTGCCGTTCGAATTTCCGCACCCAGCGCTCGTAGACTTCGTGCAGCGGCACGGGGTTGATGAAATGCAGCTTTTCGCGGCCGCGCTTGACCGTGCTCACCAGATTGGCCGCCTCCAGCAGGTCGAGGTGCTGGGTGGCGGATTGTCTTGCCATGTCCAGGTGTTCGCAAAGCTGACCGAGCGTCTGCCCGTTCTGCTCACACAGAAGGTCAAGCAGCCTTCTGCGTGTCGGGTCGCCCAGCGCTTTGAAAACCTTGTCGGCGTCCATCGGCCTCACTCTGTGGTGAGCCTATAATATGCAGGTAAATACCTGCATGTCAACCGGCAATTATCCGGCCTCGCAAGATTGGATGCGGGCTATTCGGACTCGGACGTTGATTGCGCGATGGGCCGCGCCGGCCATGTACCTGATGTCGGAGCCCTGCTTAGCGGCACCAAACTACGGACGTGAACCTGCAGGATTTGGTCGCGTCCCCACAGGTGGTGTAGCTCGGCGGTAGCGAAGCCGCTCGCGAGCGCGCTCTCGATAGCGCTGTAGCGAGCGAGCGG
>NZ_JAMYKW010000149.1:0-1791 GCF_040317555.1 Mesorhizobium sp. M1406
CGCAACTCATGGTGCAAGGGAGCGGACAAGAACACGCCGCGGCGCCCTACGCCGGAGGCAGTGGGTCGATGCTGGGTGCCTCGGTGCTGCAGCCGGATCACTCAACGGCGCGCCATCATCATGCGCCGGATTCGTCAGTGGTTGATCTGAATCCCCCCTCACCGTCCGAGTTGCGTGACCCTGCTCGTTCTGTGCCGCCGGCGGTGCAGCCAGATCCTCCAATAGGGGTCTCCGGTCGCGACAAGGGTCCTCTCTATTCCAACGATGCGACCATTGTCGAAGGGCTGAGGTCAGCATTGGAGAGCACGGTCAAGCGCCATGTAAATTCTCTTCTCGGCTTTGGTCGTTGGCTCTTTGATAATAACAGGCCGGGATTTGCTGCTCGGCTTCACGAGGAGTCGCTGGATCCGGATCTCAAGGAGTACGAGAGCAAGAGTGGCTCCTCGGACGTGGCTAGAGCAGTGGGTCATCTCAAGACGTGGGCGGGCGGAGCGCCAGTGCTGGACCGCGCCGCTGTCCTGAATAATCCCGACCCTGCCGACGCCGCGCTCATCAGAGATTACACAGCGGCTCCCATCAAAGAGTACAAGGCAGCGCCGACCGGGCCGAATCCCGCTACCATTCAGACCTATGGATCTGCTCCTAGACGTTTCAGTGAATACCTGGTTGAAAACAAAAAGCCGGGGATTGCGGCTCGGCTTCACGAGGGGTCGCTGGATGAAGATGCCAAGCGCTATAACAACTCCGGTGGGATCAGTGCACTAGCTCATCTCCGGAAGTCCGAACTCGGGCGCGAGCTCCCTGGGAAAGCTAATGAAGACGACGCTGTTCTGCCATTGTCTTTCGTGCCAACTGGGCCCCATCACCAAGCCTCGGATCCCGCAGGGTCCTTTCGTCCCCTGATCTGGCGCGACGGCGACCAGCGCGCGCCGGACGAGCGGATCGCTGCACAGGACAGGAGCAACCAGCTATCAAGCGAGGAGGTCCTCATCAACCGTGAGCATGATACAGCGGAGTTGAGACCAGCGAAGAGGCAAAGGCCCCTGAACAGTCGTCTGCAGGACGTTGCCACTGAGCCGCAGCTGAGCGAGATCGGCAATTCAGGCGCTCGCGTGCTGATGCAGGCCCCCACCCATCAAGTGGGTGCATTGCCATGGGAAGCGCAGCCCATGATGCAAGGGAGCGGACAAGAACACGCCGCGGCGCCGTATGCCGGAGGCAGTGGGTCGATGCTGGGTGCCTCGGTGCTGCAGCCGGGTCACTCAACGGCGCGCCATCATCATGCGCCGGATTCGTCAGTGGTTGATCTGAATCCCCCCGCACCGTCCGAGTTGCGTGACCATGCTCGTTCTGTGCCGGCGGCGGTGCAGCCAGATCCTCCAATAGGGGTCTCCGGTCGCGACAAGGGTCCCCTCTATTCCAACGATGCGACCGTTGTCGAAGGGCTGAGGTCAGCTTACGCGGGTAAGGTCAAGGAGAGCACGGTCAAGCGCCATGTAAATTCTCTTCTCGGCTTTGGTCGTTGGCTCTTTGACAATAACAGGCCGGGATTTGCTGCTCGGCTTGACGAATCGTCGCTGGATCAGGATCGCAAGGAGTACGAGAGCAGGGGTGGCCCCTCGGAGTACGAAAGCAGGGGTGGCCCCTCGATCGTGGCTAGAGCACTGGGTCGTCTCAAGACGTTGGCGGGCGGAGCGCCAGTGGTCGACCGCCCTGTCCGGAATCCCTACCCTGCCGACGCCGCGCTCATCAGAGATTACACAGCGGCTCTCATCAAAGAGTACAAAGAAG
>NZ_JAMYKW010000150.1:0-1746 GCF_040317555.1 Mesorhizobium sp. M1406
CCGCCGTCAGCGACGTCTTGCCATGGTCGACGTGGCCAATCGTGCCGATGTTCACGTGAGGCTTGTTACGCTCGAATTTACCTTTTGCCATAGTCTCTTTCCTTGGACGGCCTGGACCTTCAGTTCAGTCGAATGCGGGGCGATTAGCGACAAAGGCCAAAAAACACAAGCGTCTTTTGGCCGGGTGCCGTCTCACCCAGTCCGAACCATCGATCCGATTGCGGGGATGTGGCGCTGATATAGGAAGGATCGAGACAAAATGAAATGGGTGACGAGCCGATCGATGGAAGCCGCGATAATGCTGTCTTGCCTGCCCAACCCCTGTCTGATTCATGACCAGGCCATGGACCATTGCTGAAGTCATCGAGGTCTGATCTCCTGACCGGATGCACTTCATCCCGCCCTCAATCCGTGGCCCGCTGTTCATGATCGTTTCGACAGGATCGTATCTCGTCAACGACACGATGATGAAACTCGCGACGGCGGGCCTGCCGTCCTACGAAGTGCTGTTTCTAAGGGGTGCCGCGGCAGCGCTCTGGGGCTTTCCGCTGTTGTTCGCACTGGGCTACGGCAAGCAGATCCCGCTGATCTTCGACGGCCGTGTGCTGCGCAGGAACCTGCTCGAGCTGGCGGCGATCCTTTGCTATGTCGTGGCGCTCGCCAACATGCAGATCGCCGATTCCACCGCGCTCGGACAGATCACGCCGCTCTTGATGCTGGTCGGCTCCTCGATCCTGTTTGGCGAGCGGATCGGTGGCCAGCGCATGGCGCTGATCGGGCTCGGCTTCATCGGCGCGCTGATGGTGGCGCAGCCGACCATGCAAGGCATTTCGGTTTACGCCCTGCTGGCGCTCGGCAACGCAGCGCTTGCGGCGGCGCGCGACCTTGCCGGCAGGCGGGTCTCGGCCGAAGTGCCGGGCATGATCGTGGCGATTTCCGCCGTCGTGGTGGTGCTGATCGGCGCCGGTGCCGCGCATCTGGTTTCCGAGCGCTGGGTGATGCCCGGGATGCACCATTTGCTGCTGATGGCAGGTGCTGGTTTTTTCCTGATCTTCGGCCACTTCTTCATCTTCATGGCCTATCGCGTCGGACCGACCAGCGCCGTGGCACCGTTCTACTATTCCTTCACCGTCTGGGCGGTGATTTCAGGCCTGCTGGTGTTCGGGCAATTCCCCAACGCGCTGGCGGTCTGCGGCATCCTGCTGGTTGTCGGCAGCGGGCTGACCATCGTGTCGCTGGATCAGCGCCAGCGCCGGCTGGCCGTCGTCGCATAGCCCCATTTATCTCCGCCGAGTGCTTGCGCACGTTTTTCCACGCTGATCTTTTTCGGCGCTGCCGACGTAATCCTGATAGGCAAGCTGCCGCACGTGCCGGCCCGCAGCCGGTCTTGCCTCGGCAGAAGTCGAAACCTCAGACGATCCGGCTGGCGCCTAAAGCGTCCGCTTTGCGCTGAACTGGTGATAGGCCCACAGGACGACCATCGCGCCTGGTGCGCGGTGTTTCGGCTTGCCGGTGCTGGGGATGAGTGTCTGGAGCGGGTAGCGGGAATCGAACCCGCATATTCAGCTTGGAAGGCTGCTGCTCTACCACTGAGCTATACCCGCGCACGCAAGCCCTAGCTATTCGACAAGGTTCCGAAGGTCAAGGCGCCTCCTGCGACCCAGCAGGGCAATCGGGTGAGTTAACGCGTGACAAGGGGTTTAGGAGCTGAATCTGTCGAGAGCATCTGATTCTTTGAAGGATGCT
>NZ_JAMYKW010000151.1:0-1705 GCF_040317555.1 Mesorhizobium sp. M1406
CCCCATGGCGCGGCTTTGCGGATTATCAGTCCTCTGCCTCTTCGCCGGTCTCAACAGCGCTGTGTAATGTTCATTGTTTATGATGGCGCCCCCGCTGTTCACGAGGTTGCTCCTGTCAAGTGTACTCGTCAGTCCGTCCTGGGCCTCGCGCTTCTTGCCCAAGTGCCGTTCAAACGGCGCTGGCGCGACTTGTTGACCTCGAGAGATGGGTCCCTGCTCTCCTGCGTGGCCATGAGCTTGTGCCGCGGTCTGCGCAGCGGCGTCCCCAATGGCACGAGCCTCCATGCCGACTGCGTCTTCCCGACGAGCAGCAAGGGCAATTTCGCGCCCGAGTGCGAACTTCCGGACATGAGTTAGTGCACTGATGTCAGCGGTTTTCATATAGCGCTTGGCATCTTCATCCAGCGACCGCTCGTGAAGCCGATCCGCAATCCCCGGCTTTTTGTTTTCAACCAGGCATTGACTGAAACGTCTAAGAGCAGACCCATAGACTTCAACGGTACGGGGTTTCGGCCCGGTCGGCGCTGCCTCGTACGCTTTGATGAGAGCCGCTGTGTACTCTCTGATGAGCACGGCGTCGGCAGGGTGGGGATTCAGGGCAGGGCGGCCCACCACTGGCGCTCCGCCCGCCCACGTCTTGAGACGACCCAGTGACCCAGCCACGGCCGAGGGGCCGCCACCCCAGATCTCGTACTCCTTGCGATCCCGATCCAGCGACTCCTCGTGAAGCCGATCCGCAATCCCCGGCTTGTTATTTTCAACGAGCCAATGACCAAAGCCGAAAAGAATATCTACATGGCGCTTGACCGTGATCTCCCCGATCTTACCGGCATAGAGTGCTGACCTCAGCCCTTCGACAAGGGCCGCATCGTTGGGATAAAGAGGACCCTTGTCGGGACCGGAGACCACTTTTGGGCGATCTGGCTGCACCGCCGCCGGCACAGAACGAGCATGGTCACGCAACTCGGACGGTGCGGGGGGATTCAGATCAACCACTGACGAATCCGGCGCATGATGATGGCGCGCCGTTGAGTGACCCGGCTGCAGCACCGAGGCACCCAGCATCGACCCACTGCCTCCGGCGTACGGCGCCGCGGCGTGTTCTTGTCCGCTCCCTTGCATCATGGGCTGCGCCTCCCATGGCAATGCACCCACTTGATGGGTGGGGGCCTGCATCAGCACGCGAGCGCCTGAATTGCCGATCTCGCTCAGCTGCGGCTCAGTGGCAACGTCCTGCAGACGACTGTTGGGGGTCCTTTGCCTCTTCGCTGGTCTCAACTCCGCTGTATCATGCTCACGGTTGATGAGGACCTCCTCGCTTGGTAGCTGGTTGCTCCTGTCCTGTGCAGCGATCCGCTCGTCCGGCGCGCGCTGGTCGCCGTCGCGCCAGCTCAGGGGACGAAAGGACCCTGCGGGATCCGAGGCTTGGTGATGGGGCCCAGTTGGCACGAAAGACGATGCCAGAACAGCGTCGTCTTCATTAGCTTTCCCAGGGGGGAGATACTCTGGCCAACTGTATTCCTCCTGCGGCCCGCTGCGCTGCGCAGCGGCGTCCCCCTTGCTCTCAAGACTTTGAAATTTAAATGGGTCCCCGGGAGCAACGTCTGGCGCTGACTGGCCGAGCCGCTTGATCTGCTGGTGAAACGTCCCAACGGGGCTTTCCTTAACCGCGTCTCGGGCCTGTCGGTCCATGAGTTCAAAGTTC
>NZ_JAMYKW010000152.1:0-1627 GCF_040317555.1 Mesorhizobium sp. M1406
CTTCTAACATCCATACAGGAGCAGCCGCCCGCACCTTGGCTCGGGCGAGACCCCAATCACCCCATCTGTTGAAAAAGTCGCTCGCCGCTGCTCTCTGAGCGTGATTCACTTTGGCCGAAGAGATTCGGAGGTGACGAGTGCGCGGCGGCGACGATCGAGCTGGCGAACTGTTTAGCTACGTGGACCTTGAAGCGCGGGTTCTTCGCAATCATCCATTGCGGGCGATCCGGACGATCGTGAATGAAGCCCTGTCGGCGCTGGAGCGTGAGTTCGCGGCGCTGTATTCGCCGATCGGGCGGCCATCGATCCCGCCTGAGAAGCTGCTGCGGGCGATGCTGTTGCAGGCATTCTATTCGATCCGGCGGAGCGGCTGTTGATGGAGCGGCCGGAATACGACCTTCTGTTCCGCTGGTTCGTCGGGATCGGCGTTGACGATGCGGCCTGGGATCATTCTGTGTTCTCCAAGAACCGCGACCGGTTGCTGGAGGGCGACATCGCCGCAGTTCCTGAGCGCGGTGCTGGCGCAGCCCAAGGTCAAGAGGCTTTTGTCGACGGATCACTTCTCGGTCGACGGCACGCTGATCGAGGCCTGGGCGTCGATGAAGAGCGTCAAGCCGAAGGACGGCTCGGGCGAGCCGCCGGCTCCGGATGGCGGCGGGCGCAACGCTGAAGCGGATTTCCATGGCCAGAAGCGGTCGAACGAAACGCATGCCTCGACCACCGATCCTGATGCCAGGCTCTATCGCAAGGGACAGGGCAAGGAGACGAAGCTGTGCTTCATCGGGCATGGGCTGATGGAGAACCGCCACGGCCTGCTGGTCGATGCCTGCCTGACGCTGGCCGACGGACATGCCGAACGGGTGGCCGCACTGGATATGATCAAACCCTGCGCCGAGCGGCCACAGGCGATCACGCTCGGTGCTGACAAGGCCTACGACGCGGAGGATTTCATCAATGAGTTGCGTTCGATGAAGGTGACGCCGCACGTGGCGCAGAACACCAGCGGCCGCCGGTCGGCGATCGATGGCCGCACGACGCGGCACAGTGGCTATGCCGTCAGCCAGCGCATTCGCAAGCGCATCGAGGAAGCGTTCGGCTGGATCAAGACGGTCGCCGGGCAGCAGAAGACGAAGTTACGTGGCCGCGACCGCGTCGGGTGGGCCTTCACCTTCGCAGCCGCCGCCTACAATCTGGTGCGGCTACCGAAGCTCATGGCGGTGCCGACATGAGCGCGCCGGCAGGCTGCCAGCTGACCGGCCGCTGGCGGATCGTCGAGGCCGACCTGTGGGATCGCGGCTATCTCGACCTGAGCGGCCCTGCCACCATCACTATAGGGGGTGACAACAACGGCGAGATCGCCTTCGGCGCGCTGAAAGCCGGCCTTGATCTCTCCTACGGCCCCTCGATGGTCTTCTTCGTATGGGCTGGCTGCGACGAAATGGACGAAGTCACGGGCGACGGCTCGGCCGAATTGCTCGACGACGGCTCGATCGAGATCACCTTCGCCTATCACAACGGCGACGAGGCCATCCTCAAGGCCAACCGGGATACTTCTTCAACAGATGGGGTGATTGGGGTCTCGCCCGAGCCAAGGTGCGGGCGGCTGCTCCTGTATGGATGTTAGAAC
>NZ_JAMYKW010000153.1:0-1558 GCF_040317555.1 Mesorhizobium sp. M1406
CTTCTTTGTACTCTTTGATGAGAGCCGCTGTGTAATCTCTGATGAGCGCGGCGTCGGCAGGGTAGGGATTCCGGACAGGGCGGTCCACCACTGGCGCTCCGCCCGCCCACGTCTTGAGACGACCCAGTGCCACAGCCACGTTCGAGGAGCCACTCTCGCGCTGGTACTCCTTGAGATCCTGATCCAGCAACGGATCGTCAAGCCGAGCAGCAAATCCCGGCTTGTTGTTTTTAACGAGCCAATGACCAAAGCCGGAAAGAGAATTTGCGTAGCGCGTGACCGTGCGCCGGCTGGCCCCCGCGTAAGCTGACCTCAGCCCTTCGACAACGGTCGCATCGTTGGAATAAAGAGGACCCTTGTCGTGACCGGAGACCACTATTGGAGGATCTGGCTGCACCGCCGCCGGCACAGAACGAGCATGGTCACGCAACTCGACCCGTGCGGGGGGATTCAGATCAACCACTGACGAATCCGGCGCATGATGATGGCGCGCCGTTGAGTGACCCGGCTGCAGCACCGAGGCACCTGGCATCGACCCACTGCCTCCGGTATGCAGTGCCGCGGCGTGTTCTTGTCCGCTCCCTTGCATCATGGGCTGCGCTTCCCATGGCAATGCACCCACTTGATGGGTGGGGGCCTGCATCAGCACGCGAGCGCCTGAATTGCCGATCTCGCTCAGCTGCTTAGCTTTCCCAGGGAGATACTCTGGCCGACCCAATGCCTTCTGCGGCCCGCTGTGCTGCGCAGCGGCGTCCCCAATGGCACGAGCCTCCATGCCGACTACGTCTTCCCGACGAGCAGCAAGGGCAATTTTTTCGCGCCCGGGTGCGGACTTCCGGAGATGAGCTAGTGCAGCCATCCTCCGGTCACCACTGGAGTCCTTATAGCGTTTGGCATCTTCATCCAGCGACCCCTCGTGAAGCCGAGCCGCAATCCCCGGCTTTTTGTTTTCAACCAGGTATTGACTGAAACGTCTAAGAGCAGATCCATAGGCCTCAATGGTTTTGGGATTCAGCCCGGTCGCAGGCGCTTCTTTGTGCTCTTTGATGAGAGCCGCTGTGTACTCTTTGATGAGCACGGCGTCGGCAGGGTCGGGATTCAGGGCAGGGCGGTCCCTCACTGGCGCTCCGCCCGCCCACGTCTTGAGACGACCCAGTGCCACAGCCACATTCGAGGAGCCACTCTCGCGCTGGTACTCCTTGAGATCCTGATCCAGCAACGGATCGTCAAGCCGAGCAGCAAATCCCGGCTTGTTATTAGCAAAGAGCCAACGACCAAAGCCGAGAAGAGAATTTACATGGTCCGTGACCGTGCGCTCCTTGGCCTTACCCGCGTAGGCTGACCTCAGCCCTTCGACAACGGTCGCATCGTTGGAATAGAGAGGACGCTTGCAGCCGCGACCGTCGGAGACCACTATTGGAGGATCTGGCTGCACCGCCGCCGGCACAGAACGAGCATGGTCACGCAACTCGAACGGTGCGGGGGGATTCAGATCAACCACTGACGAATCCGGCGCATGATGATGGCGCGCCGTTGAGTGACCCGGCTGCAGCACCGA
>NZ_JAMYKW010000154.1:0-1461 GCF_040317555.1 Mesorhizobium sp. M1406
CGGAAAATGGCTTGATGCGGTTGAATCGTATGTGATTCTGTAGCTGCCATTGTTGATTCTGGAGGTTTCGACGATGGCTTCGTTGCTTGGATACTTCGGCGACCTGCGCCTGCAAAAAAGGGGAGCATGGTTCTGGAGCGCATGTTTGCGCGTGTCAGCGCGGGCATGCGCCGGCTGGCTGACACGCGCGCCGAGAAGGTCGCGTTCACGCGCCTGTTTCGCAATCGCCACGTGAGCAAGCAAGAGATCATCCGCACGGCGGCGGCGCGAACCAGCGAAGTGGCCGCCGGCCGCCACGTGCTGATCATCGAGGACAGCAGCGAGATAAACTATGAAGCCAAGGCTTCGCGCAAGCGCGGTCTCGGTCGTGCCGGCAATGGCAAGGATATCGGGCTGTTCGTACATCCGGCGCTGGCCGTGGATGCCGTGAACGGCTCGGTCCTTGGCCTTGCAGGCGCCACGATCTGGCGGCGCCAGGCAAAGAAGGCGGATGACTACCAGGCGCTGCCAATCGAAGACAAGGAAAGCTACAAATGGATCGGTACCGCCAAGGCGGCATGCCAGGCGCTGACCGACACGCCGCAGATGACGGTGGTCGGCGATCGCGAAGCCGACATCTACGAAGTGTTTGCAAGGCTTCCCGACGAGCGCACCCATGTGCTCATCCGCGCTGTACGGGATCGGGCCTTGGGTACGCGGGGCGAGCGCCTGTTCAGCGCGATCGCCAAGACCCCGGAAACCGGCCGCATTGCCTTCGAACTGCAGGCCCGACCCGGCCGGCCGGCCCGCACCGTCGAACTGGCCGTTCGCTTCAGCGCGGTGAGCTTGCGCCAGCCCCGCCTTGGCGCCGACAGCCGCGATCCGCGCGAACTTATGCTCAACATGGTGGAAGTGCGTGAGATCGATCCACCCTCGGCCAAGGAAGCGGTGATCTGGCGGCTTCTAACCACACATTGCGTCAACACCCTGGCCGGCGCCATTGCTATCGTCGAGATGTATCGCTCGCGTTGGATCGTCGAACAGCTGTTCCGGACCGTGAAGTCGCAGGCCATCGATCTGGAGGAAAGCCTCATCGCCGATGGCGATGCACTCGAACGCCTGGCCGCCACCGCGTTGGTCGTCGCCACCAGGGTCATGCAACTCGTACACGGACGTGGTTCGCCGGGCCTCGACTTCCAGGCCGCACGCCTCTTCGATCCCATCGAGATCTCCGTCCTGGAAATGCTCATCGCCAAACTCGAAGGCAAGACCCAAAAGCAGAAGAACCCGCACCCCACGCACACGCTCGCCTGGGCCGCCTGGTGTATCGCCAGGCTCGGAGGCTGGAACGGCTACGAAAGCGAGCGCCCGCCAGGGCCTATCACCTTCACCCACGGCCTCAGACGCTTCAACGCCATCACAGACGGCTTCGTTCTCGCCTCGCAAAATCAACCCGAAGCAAATGTGTGCGCACGCTAGCCC
>NZ_JAMYKW010000155.1:0-1449 GCF_040317555.1 Mesorhizobium sp. M1406
GCCAAGGAGAGCTGCATCTCTTCGCGGCGCACCCAATTCCATATGTGGACGGCTCCCACTTGCAAGTGTTTTTTGCGGATATTTTTGATCGGATCGCTTGCATCCATATGTGCGGCCTTTGTGTGTGGTCGCACATGACCACTGGCCAAGATGGTTTCCGCAACGCGTGTTCCTAACACGGCAACGACCTCGAAAGGCCACTGGAATTGGCGGAGTGTCACGCGTCTTGGATCGATCGATCGCACCATCTGCTTTTCTCTTGCAAGTTCACAGCATCAGCTCAACACGGTAGCATTTTTATCGTGCTCGCCGTGGTGGCCAATTTCCTAAATTGCCTGTGTTTGTTCTTCCGGTCGCCGGTACGTTTCGCCGCTCACCATAAGCTTCCAGGCAATTCGGGCGATCTTATTCGCGAGCGCCACCGCCACCAGCTTCGTTTTCTTCCGTTGCAGGAGTTCGATCAGCCATCGGGAAGCATGTCTGCTTCGACCGGTTCTGACATGCTGAAGAAGGGCAGTTGCGCCAACCACCAATACGCTCCTCAGCATTTCGTCGCCAGCACGTGTGATCACCCCCAGTCTGACCTTGCCTGCGGACGAATGGTCTTTGGGCGTGAGTCCTATCCAGGCGGCAAAATCGCGACCCGACTTGAACGTTCGGGGATCTGGGGTCTTCATCATCAAAAGCGATGCGCCGACCGGCCCGACGCCCGGAATTTCGGCCAGGCGCCTGCTGCATTGATCGGAGCGATGCAACGCGGTTAATTTCTCCTCGACGACTTTCGTTTCGGCAAGCAAATCTCGATACTCAACGCCATGCATGGCAAAGAGCTCGCGGGCCAATTCAGGCAGGGCTTGATCAGCCGCAATGCGCTCCAATAGCGGTTCGATCCGGCACATGCCGGTGGCCGCGACGATGCCGAACTCCATGGCGAAACCGCGAATAGCATTGGCAAGCTGTGTCCGATTGCGGATGAGTCTCTCTCGCACACCGACCAGCATTAACGCAGCCTGCTGTTCCGCGCTCTTTACCGGCACGAAGCGCATGGTGGGTCGGCTCATCGCCTCACACAAGGCTTCCGCATCCGCCGCGTCGTTCTTGCCGCGCTTGACATAAGGCTTGGCCAATTGCGGCGCGATCAATTTTACGTCGTGGCCGAAGGAATCTAACAACCTCGCCCAATGATGAGAGCCACCGCAAGCTTCGAGTGCGACGGTGGTCGGTGGTGCTTTCTCGAAGAATTTCACCATCTCCCTACGCGAAAGCTTCTTGCGCAGGATTGGTTGCTCGGCTGCGTTCACGCCATGCAATTGGAAAACGCTCTTTGACGTATCGACACCAATTCGGATAATCTCTTCCACGGACGGTCTCCCTCGATTGAGCTTTCAACGAACTCATTCTGGCACATCGCGATGCCGTTGGGAGCCGTCCACCCCAACACGGCATCAG
>NZ_JAMYKW010000156.1:0-1427 GCF_040317555.1 Mesorhizobium sp. M1406
GATCGTGTCCCAGGAAGTGGTGTAGCTGACGGCTTGGTCGCCGCGTTCTCCGGCATGGGGCCGGGCTGATCAGCGTGCCACGGCTGGCAGGCTGATCAGAGGATCATCGCTCATTTGGCTGATGGTTTCCAGCGTCATGTATCTGGTGCGCTGCACGGCCCATTCGTCGTTCTGTTCGAGCAGGATCGCGCCAACCAGGCGGACGATGGCGTCGTCATTTGGGAAGATGCCGACGACCTCGGTGCGCCGCTTGATCTCGCCGTTGAGGCGCTCGATCGGGTTGGTCGAGTGCAGCTTGGCGCGGTGCTCCTTGGGGAAAGTCATGTAGGCAAGCACGTCGGGCTCGGCGTCGTCCATGATTGTCGCCAGCTTCGGCACCTTCGGCCGGATCTGGTCGGCGACGGCGCGCCATTGCGTGCTTGCGGCCCCGGGCGTTTCCTGGGCGAAGGCGGTGGCGATGAAAGCGGAGACGACGCGGCGCCCGCTCTTGCCGGCATGGGCCAGCACGTTCCTCATGAAGTGGACGCGGCACCTCTGCCATGTCGCGCACAGCACCTTGGTGACGGCCGCTTTGATGCCTTCATGGGCATCGGAAACGACAAGCTTGACGCCTCGCAGGCCACGGCGGGTCAGCTTGCGCAGGAACTCCGTCCAGATCGGCTCGGCCTCAGACGTGCCGACCTCCATGCCCAGCACCTCGCGTCGGCCGTCCGCATTGACGCCGACAGCGATGATGACGGCGACCGAGACGATGCGGCCGCCGCGGCGCACCTTCAGGTAGGTGGCGTCGATCCACAGATATGGCCAGTCGCCCTCGATGGGTCTTTCAAGGAACGCTTTGACCTTGCCGTCGATCTCCTCACACAGCCGCGAGACTTGGCTCTTGGAGATGCCGCTCATGCCCATGGCCTTGACCAGATCGTCGACCGAGCGGGTCGAGATACCCTGGACGTAGGCCTCCTGGATGACAGCGGTTAGCGCCTTCTCGGCCATGCGGCGCGGTTCGAGAAAACCGGGGAAGTAGGAGCCCTTCCTGAGCTTGGGGATGCGCAGCTCGACGGTGCCGGCCCGCGTCTCCCAGTCGCGCTCGCGATAGCCGTTGCGCTGGGCCGTGCGCAATGGGTTCTTCTCGCCATAGGCGGCGCCGGTGGCGGCCCCAACCTCCAGCTCCATCAGCCGCTCGGCGGCAAAGCCGATCATCTCGCGCAAGAGATCGGAATCCGGAGTCTTCTCCACGAGCGCGCGCAGGTTCATCATGTCGTCGGTCATCGATGGTTCCTTCGAATCAGGTTGGAGTCAGCAACCCGACCTTACCGGCGAACCGTCGATGACCACCGCAAAGCCGCTCGCTCGCTACAGCGCTATCGAGAGCGCGCTCGCGAGCGGCTTCGCTACCGCCGAGCTACACCACCTGTGGGGACGCGACC
>NZ_JAMYKW010000157.1:0-1330 GCF_040317555.1 Mesorhizobium sp. M1406
CAAGCAGTTCGAAATGCTCGCCGCATGAGCGCCGCGTGACGCTCAACCTGCCCTTGCGACCTCAGCTGGAGTTTGCGACGGAACCTCTGAAGGCGGTGCCCAGCCTGAAGTCGCGCATGGCATTGACCACGGCCTATGCCACGGGCCTTCGCTCCTCCGAGACCGTCGGTCTGAAGGTTGGCGAAATCGACAGCGAACGTGCGTCATCTTGGTTCAGCATGGCAAGGGCCGCTACGTCAGCATCACGTGCTCCTCCATAACTGAGAAGTGTTCTCTGCCAGGCTCCGCTTACCGTAAGGTTGGCGCCAGAGCCTTTGCGACGCGATACCTCAATGAGCTTGCGTGACTACCAGTTACTTCCCAGCTTCGTACGTTGCCGTCGGGAACGGCGGTGACATCAGTCGGGCCCCCGTGTCGGAGGACCGGACTGCTACGCTTATCAGGCGGCCTTGAGGTCCCGGAGCCTCTTCTCGAAGACGTCCTTGACCGGTTTGGAGATATCGGTCACCGCCTTGGTAGTGAGCGCCCGAAAATCCTTAGCCTGCTCGGCTCCCATTTCGACCCGCTTGGTTAGGAATGTGGTCTGCAGCTCAATTACCGCGGACAGCGACTTCGCGCCGGCTAGGGCTTCAAGATGCGAAAAGTCGGCTTCGGCATTGGCGCGCAGCGCAGCGATCGTCGCCAGCGACAGCTCATTGCCGACCGACCTCGCGGTTTCTAAGGTCGACTTGAGCACTTTCTGGATCTCATCAGCGCCGAACTGGAATTTGGCCAGCACTTCTTTCGATTGCTCGACGCCCTTTTCGGCGACTGCGTGGAACTGATCAATTGCCTTGCTGGGGTCGAATGCCTGGAATTCGTTGGTTTCGGCGGTTTGGCTATTGTCTGTGATCTTGGACATTTCCGGATCCTTTTGGTTGGTGATGGTGAACATGCGATGGCGTCCGCAACGTATTTGCGAATGATCAAGCATATGCCGTGCCAAACGATAAATCGGTTCGGAACAATACGGTACTCGAACGCAGCTGTGTCGCATGTCCGACCTCGGCGGACGCTGTGTAGGTTTGTTGCCACGGCTGTATGGGAGCGCAGAGGTTTGACGCGAGGCCAATTACGCGGCAAGGATTTGGAATTGCTTGGCCAGGGATGGATTTTGATTGTAGGCGAAGCTCGCCTTGTTGCTTACACATCACGTGAACCATTTCGATACCCGTTTAGGATGTTTGCGTCTGATGCTGGTGATTTTGACCTTGCCCCTCTGATCTAATCCGGTTTGAAGTTCGTTCTGGCCCATCGAGAGGACTAGGACATGAAACGTAGCCGCTTCTCT
>NZ_JAMYKW010000158.1:0-1292 GCF_040317555.1 Mesorhizobium sp. M1406
GCTCGCGAAGCCTCATCACGAAGCTGAGCAGCCAAACTCCGCAGAACGTCTGGTTGATGTAGATATCCTGGTTTTTTTTCCTTCGACATAGGTCAATCACCCTGGGTTGATCGCAAGCCTTACAGCGGGCTTGCGTGAGGTGACCTGCAAATGGCGCGCCATGTTGAGGATGTTTGACCTGCCACTAATTTTCATCCGGCTGCAGTTTGAGCCTCGCCGGGTTTTACGCCATATGGCGCGGGTTGAGCAGCCGATCGTCCGTTGCGGTGAGATTGGCAGCATAAGCCGCAGGCGTGATGTATCCGAGCGCCGAATGTGGGCGCGATCGGGGTGTAGTCGTCTGCCCGTTCGGCGATGGTTGTTCGGGGATGGTCGAGCCGAAGAACAAGGTTTCGTTCAAGAGTTCGTCGCGCATGCGGCTGTTGAAGCTCTCGCAGAAGCCGTTCTGCATCGGCTTGCCCGGCGCGATGTAATGCCATTCCACCTTGTGATCCTTCGACCAGGCGAGGAGGGCGTTCGAGGTGAACTCGGTGCCATGGTCGGAGACGATCATGCCCGGCTAGCCGCGGCGGGCGACCAGTTCCGTCAGTTCGCGCGCGACACGCCGGCCTGAGATCGAGGTGTCTGGGATCACCGCCAGGCATTCGCGTGTCACGTCGTCGACGATGTTGAGCACGCGGAAGCGCCGGCCGCAGCGAACTGGTCATGGACGAAATCCAGCGACCAGGGCGCGTTCGGCTTCGCGCTCGGCGGCGGGCCCGCCGGTCCGTTCGATCCAGGTTTCAACGCTGACAATTGTTGCTTTCGGCAAAGGTCGATTCTGGTCCCAGCCCGCGGTACGGCGACCTATTCTAGAACCTGACCGCCTCCTTGCGACCCGGTCTCTTGGCCGGTGCACGCCAAAATCGCCCGGCTGTGGTGGTGCTGGCAGCAGGACCCTCCCGACGCTCTGCCAGCCGACCTCGATTCCGCACTGACGCCGTGGAAATACGCGGTGCGCGATACGCTCAGATGACCGGCAACCCGCGCACGCCAGCCCCTCGAAATGCCATTGCGACAAGGGCCCTGCCTAGAGACCGACCCGTTCAATGTTCAAGGCAGGATCCTTCAGGACCGCGAGGAGATCGTCGGAGTGGCTGACGACTTTCACCGGATGTGTTGCAAAGTGGTAACGAAGCGCATGGCATTGGGCTCCGGTGTTCCCCGGAGAGTTGAGATGTTCAAAGGCCGCCATTTCGACCAATCCGTGATCTTGCTCTGCATTCGCGGGTGTCTGGCCTACGGACTGAGCC
>NZ_JAMYKW010000159.1:0-1193 GCF_040317555.1 Mesorhizobium sp. M1406
GCCGAGGTCGCCGTCATCGCCTTCCACAACAAGGCGCTGGTCTATGACCTGCTGTTCAAGGCGGCATCGGAGACGATGCTGACGATCGCGGCCGATCCCAAGCACCTCGGCGCGCGCATCGGCATCACCGCCGTGCTCCACACATGGGGCTCGGCAATGACGCACCATCCTCATGTCCACATGATCGTGCCGGGCGGCGGCATCACGCCGGACGCGTCACGCTGGATATCGTCGCGGCCGGCCTTCCTTCTCCCAGTCAGAGTGCTGGGCAAGCTGTTCCGCCGTCTGTTCCTGACCCGACTGGTCGCGCTGCACGACGCCGGTCGGCTCGCCTTCTTCGGATCGGCGGCGCACCTCGCCGATCGTCGGGCCTTCCTACGCCACCTGGCTCCCGTCAAGAAGAAGCGCTGGGTGGTCTACGCCAAGCCGCCCTTCGCCGGTCCCGAGGCGGTGCTCGCCTATCTGTCGCGCTATACCCACCGGGTTGCGATCTCGAACCGCCGCCTGATCGCCTTCGAAGAGGCTGGGGTCACCTTCCGCTACAAGGATTATCGCCGCGACGGCACCGACCGGCAGCAGGTCATGACGCTCGCCACAGATGAGTTCATCCGCCGCTTCCTGCTCCACGTCCTGCCGCGCGGCTTCCATCGCATCCGACATTATGGCCTGCTCGCCGGCTCCGCCCACAAGGCCAGCCTCGCACGCGCCCGCGAACTGCTGGGCGTCGCTGCCCCGTCCGATGACCACACACCAGACGAACCAGAGGACTTCCGGCCGCCATGCTCCTGCTGTGGCGGACGCATGATCGTCATCGAGGTGTTCGAACGGTGGAGGAGGCAGCCGCGCGGACCTCCGAACGCATCGGCACCGATCCGGGAGACCGCTCCATGACCCGGCATGGTCTGATTCAGCCTCCAGCCACAGGCGCTCAACCTGCGGCGACGGACCCACGCGCGCCCATGGTGCTCAGCGAGGCCCGCAGGGCCCCGTCCGCCTGCGCGCAGAGGCTACAAGGCTGTGCGGAGGCTTCACTGAGCGGTCCGTCCGTGTCCACCGCGTCGCCTAACGGGGGCGGTCACGCCGTCGCCGACATCAGCCGCAAACTAAAATCCCCATAGCCATCAACTGTGGCCCGCGGGTTCCTGCATGAGAGGCTTTCGTACGCCTCTCGGCACCCGAAACCCTTCAGCAAT
>NZ_JAMYKW010000160.1:0-1160 GCF_040317555.1 Mesorhizobium sp. M1406
CCCCTTGTATCTGCACAGGGATGATTTTGTGCGATGGAAGCGACTGAGCCTCGGGCTGGATGGCCATCCGGCCCGAGGCTTGGCGAAGTCGCCCGTTACCCCTGCGGCTACAACCGTGGATGAGCCTGGGATCTTCGCCTTCGTCACGCACGACCGAATAGTCGCTTGGCTCCAATCGCACGCACAAGGCAGGTTACCGTGAACAAGACCCTCTGTGGAATAGATATTTCGAAAGACTGGCTCGACGCCCATATCGAGCCGATCGGAATGGCAAACCGTTTCGCCAACGATGCGGCGGGCATCGCCGATCTGGCCGCCTGGTGTCAGGCCAATGGCGTCGATCTCGTCGTCATGGAAGCCAGCGGCGGCTACGAGCGCCTGGCCTTCCTGCTGTTGTGGGAGATGGGTCAGCCCTGCGGCATGGCCAATGCAAGGAGCGTTCGCTACTTCGCCGAGGCAATGGGCTTCCTGGAGAAGACCGACCGGATCGACGCCGCCGTCATCGCCCGTTATGGGCAGGTCAAGCGGTTGCAGCCAACGCCGCCGCCGAGCGTGGCCCAACAACGGCTCAAGGCGCTGGTCGCCCGGCTTTCCCAGGTCACCGGCGACCTCACCATCCAGAAGCAGCGCCGCAGCGCGGCTCGCGATGCCGAGACCATCATCAGCCTCGACGAGGTTATTGCTCTGCTCAAGCGCCAGAGCCGCCGGCTCGAAGGCGAGATCGCCTCGCTGATCGACGACGATCCCTTGTGGGCATGCCTCGACCAGGCCTTCCGCTCGCTCAAGGGCGTCGCCTCGCGCACCGTGGCCCGCCTCATGGCCGAGCTGCCCGAGATCGGCATCCTCTCCAACAAGGCCATCGCCAAGCTCGCGGGCCTCGCGCCGATCGCCAATGATAGTGGCAAGCGCAGTGGCCGCCGGTCGGTGCGCGGTGGTCGCGAAGGCCCGCGCTCCATCCTCTTCCTCGTTGCCCGCACCGTCGCCAGATACGATCCTCACCTTGCTGCCTTCCATCAACGGTTGCAGGACGCAGGAAAGGAGAAAATGGTCATCCGCATCGCGCTCGCCCGCAAGCTGCTCGTCATTCTCAATGCAAAAGCACGCGACGCGCGCATCGATTTCGCAAATGCAACTTGACACCCCAGATAGTCGCTCATCCG
>NZ_JAMYKW010000161.1:0-1080 GCF_040317555.1 Mesorhizobium sp. M1406
AGCGGGGGATTGAGATCGTTGCTGAAGACAGTGAAGAAGGCCTTCGTTCCAAGCAGCGGCAAGAAGTCGTCGAAGGACGGGATGCACCAGCCGGAGGTTGTCAAGACGACGTATCGCGCCGATTATGCCAAGCGCGGCCGCCCGGCCGCAGAGGACCAGACGATCATCCCCGACGAGGACCACACGATCATTACTGATTTCATCGCCAGGGCCCCCGGCCTTGGCGTTAAGACTGTCCGGCCACACGCAACGAGTCTGCGCAAATTCAGCGCATGGCTTCAGACGCAGCCCGAGGGCCGCACACTGGCCGGCCTGCTTGACGCTCCTGGCAACCCTGACGACCCCAATGGGTTGACTGGTCGCGCGAACGCCTTTGCGCATGAGGCTGGCGTCCTGGTCAGCGCTGCATTGGTGGCGGTCCAGCAGGTCCGCACCGGGAACCTTCCGCATCCGATTCCTTATGCCGACGACGCTCGCCTCATCGAGGGCCTGCACAACCAGGAGTTGGCCAGCCTTGGGCCTGAGTCGACGTCGAAAGAGAGGAAACCTTTCCAGGAGATCACTAGCCGTCGACGCGGGTTCAGTGAGTGGCTCCGAAGGCAGGGAAAGGCGAGCATAGCGAGCCGAGTCAACGGCAATCAGGAGCAGACACAAGGGTTGAAGGATGATTTTCGGGCATATAAGGTAGCCTGTGGATATAGTCCGAACCTCCATTTAAACGACCTTCGGAACTACCAGCAAGTCGTTGAGGCGAACGCTGCGTGGGGAATGCCGCCCCTGCAGCCACCGCAGCAATCTGGCCAGTCTCCAGTGGAAGGTTACGATCAGGATCGGTTGTGGGATGAGCTGCCCGACCGCGAACGGCAGGGGCCTGCGGAAAGTTATGATCAGGACGCAATTCATGACGCTGCGGATCAAGCCGGAGGGTGGCAACCTGCCGGGTGGGAGGATGACTCGTGGGCGTTGTCATCGCAGTCGGATCAACCTGCCGGGTTGAGCTCAACCTGGTCGCCGCAGTTGCCATCGGGTTTTGATCTAAATGAGTGGCCGACGCCGGAAGCCGGGCCATCGTCGTCTGCA
>NZ_JAMYKW010000162.1:0-1063 GCF_040317555.1 Mesorhizobium sp. M1406
AGACGATCCTGCGAACCTCGTCTGGGAAAGCGAAGAACGGGATGACCTCGGCCCAGGCGCGCCGCCAGCTCTGACCTATGGCGGGATAACGCTGCCCCCAATGGCCGGCCTCGAACGTCATCAGCGCCTCTTCGGCGGTCTTGGCGTCGATGGCGCGGTAAATATCCTTGAGCGCCGTCGCCAGCCCCCTGCGGTCCTTCCAAGACACGAAGTCCATGCTGTTCCTGAGCAGATGCACGATGCAGGTCTGGACGACCGTTTGCGGGAACACGGCGGTAATGGCGTCGGGGAAGCCTTTGAGGCCATCGACGACAGCCAACAGAATATCCTCGACGCCGCGGTTCTTGAGCTCGTTCATCACCCGCAGCCAGAACTTGGCACCCTCGTTCTGCTCAAGCCACAGGCCCAGCACCTCCTTGGCGCCATCGGCGCGCACGCCAAGCGCGATGTGGATCGCCTTGTTGCGGACCATGCCTTCGTCGCGGATCTTGACCCGGATCGCATCGAAGAAGATGAGCGGGTAAACCGGATCGAGCGGCCGCTGTTGCCAGGCGACGACTTCATCCAGCACCGCGTCGGTCACCGTTGAGATCAGCTCCGGCGAGACGTCGATGCCGTAAAGTTCGTGCAAGTGTCCGGTGATCTCGCGGGTGCTCATGCCGCGCGCATACATCGACACGATCTTGTCGTCGAAGCCTGGAAAGCGGCGCTGATATTTGGCGATCAGTTGAGGGTCGAAGCTCGAGTGGCGGTCGCGCGGCACGTCGATCGCCAGCTTGCCGGTCTCGGTCATCACCGTCTTGCGGCCGTAGCCGTTGCGCGTATTGCCGGCGCTCTCATCGCCGGCCAGGTGATGATCCATCTCCGCGTTCAAGGCGCGCTCGGTCAGCGCTTTCTTCAGTGAATCGAGCAAACCGCCCTGATCAAAAGCGGCGCTGGCCGCGCCACCAGCCAGCAACTGATCGAGAAGCTCATTCGGTATCGCAGGGTCTTTGCGTCGCGACATAGTGGGACTCCTTCTTACCCATTATGCCCGCCCGCACACGAAATTCCTGACAGTCCC
>NZ_JAMYKW010000163.1:0-1057 GCF_040317555.1 Mesorhizobium sp. M1406
ATCCTCGGCGAGGTCACGTCAACCGAATGCCGAAATTACTTCACAGAGGCAGGCTATGCCCAACCTAAATTCATCCCGCTCTAGTTGGTCGCGGCGGCCAGGATCGGTCCGCCGCCTGGCGACTGGACGAGCACGGCGGTGCTCAGGCCGTCCGAAGCCGGCGGCAGATCCAGCGCGGTGGCGGCGCCGGTCCAGCCGCCGAGTTTCTCGAGCGAATGCACGACATTGGCGTGCGGCAGAGTGCGGCCGGTGTTTTCGCCGCGCGCTACCGGCACCTCGACGACGCCTCGGAGATAGCGCACCAGCCAGACATCGGCCTTGCCGCCCGGTGCTGCGCCGGCGCCGATATTGACCTTGCCGCCGTCAAGTGACAGCGACGGGCCGCTCATTTGGCCGCTCGCCGAGATCAGCTTTTCGATCTCACCGGGTGCGGCGCCGACGACATCGGCATGGCCGTTGACCACCACTTGCGGCGTGAACGGCCCGTCATGGCCGAGCGGCGGCTCGTAGCTGACCTGGCGCTGGGTGAATTCCTGGCGACCGAATGTGTCCTTCCAGCCGAGATAGTCCCAGTAGGTGACGTTGAAGGACAGCGCCAGCACGCCGGGCTGGTCCTTGACCTTGATCAGATTGGCATTGGCCGGCGGGCAGGACGAGCAGCCCTGGCTGGTGAACAGCTCGACCACGGTGAGCGGCCGGGCGGCGGCCGCACCGAACGACACCGCCAGCGCAAGCGCGCAGAGGCTTAACACTGTGACGAACTTGCTGGACCCCGACATCGGCTTGCTCCGTGGACGGCGGCGCCTGGATGCACCACTCATGTCCCCACTTCGCCGCTGTCTGCCGCTTCGTTACAGCGCTCACCGGTTTGTGATCGCTAGCGTTCTTCCTTCTCCCCCTGTGGGAGAAGGTGGATCGGCGCGCAGCGCCGAGACGGTTGAGGGGTGTTGGACGGATTGCCGTCCTTGCCAAGCTGGAACACCCCTTGTATCTGCACAGGGATGATTTTGTGCGATGGAAGCGACTGAGCCTCGGGCTGGATGGCCATCCGGCCCGA
>NZ_JAMYKW010000164.1:0-1055 GCF_040317555.1 Mesorhizobium sp. M1406
CTAGAGCGGGATGAAATGAGACTGAATCGGCGGGGATTCCCTTCGGCGTGCAAATCTGATTCAACCTTCTTGCTGGGCAAGGAGGTCAGCATGGATGGGCAAGCCTTACTCGATGGATCTTCGCGAACGGGTTGTTGCGTCAGTTGAGCAGGGTGGGCTGTCGCGGCGGCAGGCGGCAGTACGCTTTGAGGTTGGGATCAGCACCGTCATCCGATGGGTGAGCCGGTTGCGCGAAACGAACAGTCTTGCGCCCGGCAAGATGGGTGGGCACAGGCCCAAGAAGATTGCCGGTGAGCATCGGGAGTGGCTGCTGCTGCGCTGCCGGGCCGCGGACTTCACGCTACGCGGACTTGTGGCCGAACTGGCCGAGCGCGGCCTTGCGGTCGACTACCGCTCGGTGTGGGAGTTCGTCCACGCCGAGAAGCTCAGTCACAAAAAAAGACGCTGATCGCGGCTGAGCAGGATCGCCCCGATGTGGCGCGCCGGCGGGCACAGTGGGCCAAGTATCAGGACCGTATCGATCCTTCCCGCCTGGTGTTCATCGACGAGACATGGACCAAAACCAACATGGCGCCGCTCAGGGGATGGGCGCCACGCGGCGAGAGGATCAAAGCCAAGGTGCCACACGGCCATTGGAAGACAATGACCTTCCTGGCGGCGTTGCGCCATGACCGTGTCGATGCACCATGGCTCATCGACGGACCGATCAACGGCGAGCGTTTCCAGCTCTATGTCGACAAGGTTCTCGTCCCAACCCTCAAGCCAGGCGACATCGTCGTCATGGACAATCTCGGCTCGCACAAGGGCAAGGCCGTGCGCCGCGCCATTCGCTCAGCCGGCGCCAGGCTGTTCTTGCTGCCGAAATACTCGCCCGACCTCAATCCTATCGAGAAGCTCTTCGCCAAGCTCAAGCACTGGCTGCGCAAGGCTGCCAAGCGAACAGTCGAAACCGTCTGTGACGCCATCGGCCAAATCCTCGGCGAGGTCACGTCAACCGAATGCCGAAATTACTTCACAGAGGCAGGCTATGCCCAACCTAAATTCATCCCGCTCTA
>NZ_JAMYKW010000165.1:0-1046 GCF_040317555.1 Mesorhizobium sp. M1406
TGGAGGTGGACGATCTGGTTGACGCGGCGCTGGTCGGCTTCGACCGCCGCGAACCGGTGACCATCCCGCCACTCCCCGATGCCGGTCAGTGGGACGCGCTTCAAGCCGCGCGCCAGGCCATGCTTCCGAACTATCGGAACGAACACCCCGCCGAGCGGTACCGCACGGTCGCCTGAGCATCAACGAAACCACTCCGATAAACGACCCCGCCGCAGCGGGGACAGACAAAGGTGACCCATGACCAACAAAACGCTGTTCCAGCCCTATACCCTCGGCTCGCTGACCCTCTCCAATCGTATCGTCATGGCGCCCCTGACGCGCAATCGCGCTGGCCCGGGCTTCGTTCCAGGCGATCTCGCCGCGGAGTACTACGGCCAGCGCGCATCGGCAGGCCTGCTGATTTCCGAGGCCACGCAGATCTCGCAGCAGGGGCAGGGCTACCAGGACACGCCCGGCATCTACACCCAGGACCAGATCGACGGCTGGCGCAAGGTCACCGACGCCGTGCACGCAAAGGGCGGGCGAATCTTTCTACAACTCTGGCACGTCGGCCGCGTCTCGCACGTCGATCTGCAGGAGAACGGCGCCGCGCCCGTGGCGCCCTCGGCAATCCGGGCCGCGACCAAGACGTTCGTGAACAACGGCTTTGTCGAGGTTTCGGAGCCCCGTGCGCTGGCGCTCGACGAGCTTGCGGGGATCGTCAACGATTTCCGGCAAGCAGCCGCGAACGCCATTGAGGCCGGCTTCGATGGCGTCGAGATTCATGGCGCCAACGGCTATCTGCTGGACCAGTTCGCCAAGGACGGTGCCAATGTCCGCACGGATGCTTATGGCGGATCGGTCGAGAACCGCGCCCGGCTGATGCTGGAGGTTACCGCTGCGGTGATCGAGGAGATCGGTGCCGAGCGAACCGGGATCCGGATTTCGCCCGTCTCGCCCGCCAACGGCGTCTCGAGCAGCGCCCCTCAGGCGCAGTTCGACTATATCGTCGATCAACTCGACGCTTTGGGCATCGTCTATATCCATGTCGTCGAGGGCGCCACGGG
>NZ_JAMYKW010000166.1:0-1033 GCF_040317555.1 Mesorhizobium sp. M1406
GTCGCGGCATGGCAACTGTGTTCATGCGAAAGCTTTTTTGTCTCGAATGATGGCGTTTAGGACGACGAGAAGCTTCCTTGCGACGGCGATGATAGCCAGCTTCTTGGATCCTGAGCGGGCTGCGATGGCGCTGTAGAAAACTCTGAAGCGCTCGCAGGCTCGGATGGCGCCGAGCGCTGCCATGTAGAGGGCCCGGCGCACGCGCGCTCGGCCGCCCTGGATCTGGCTCCTGCGGTTGAGCTTGCCGCTCTTGTTGTCGAAGGGAGCAAGGCCCGCGAGCGCCGCTATCGACTTGGGGGTTCGCAGGCCGAGTTCGGGCAGGTGCGCCAGCAGAGAGAACGCAGTGACCTTGGAGACACCGGGCACGGAGACCATCAGCGTGTTGTCGCGGGCAGTATCCTCGGTTTGGCGAATGACTTCGGCGATCCGGGCTTCGAGCGCCTTGATGCGCGTGTTGAAGGTTGCGATCAGCTCTTCGAACTCGGTGATGACGGTCTCGTCGAAAGCCTCACTGAGCTGCTTCTTCAACTTTGCCCTGATCTCGACCAGTTGGTCGCGCAGGCGGGCAAGTGATTGAAGCCGCTCACCTTCCTCGCGCGGCGCCGGCTCGGCTTCAGGGTGGTAGCGACGACCATAGCCGCTCAGCATCCTGGCATCGAGACGATCGGTCTTGGCGCGCCGCGCCGTCGACCTCGCATAGTGGTGAGTGTGCGCCGGATTGTGTCGCGAGAAAGCAACGCCGGCCTTGGCCAACGCATGGCGCAGCAGCCGGTCATGGACCCCTGTCGCCTCCATGACGACGAAGTCACGGCCAGGGTGAAGGCCTGTCACATAGGCAGCGATCGCTTCGATCTGGTTGTCGATGCGCTGGCAACGACCGCTTGCTTCATCAAAAAAGTCGAGCCACTGCTTGGAAATGTCGCAGCCGACGTAGTTCTGCATTATCATGTCCATGCCTCTTCCTGTGGTGCGGGGTCTGCTGCTAACAGCCCCGTGCAACTGTTCAGGTTGATGGTTCACCGGTGGGAAGGGA
>NZ_JAMYKW010000167.1:0-1015 GCF_040317555.1 Mesorhizobium sp. M1406
CTTCAGGGCATGCATCGTGAGATACTCGGCGATGAGGCGCCGCATTGCGGCATCATCGTCAATGACAAGAACATGTTTCAACGGCCACCTTCAATCTTGAATCCCCTTGTCTAAACCTGTTGCCGAGCAACCCTGGGGCACCGACCCAGAACAGCTGCCCCTTGATACCACTCGCCGTTGCGTGCGGCCAATGTGAGGCCGTGCTCGGGGTTCTGTCGCAAACTTTCGGAAGGTCGTTTGCTCGTAAGCGGTGCGCCGAGGCACCTTTCCTGAAACCGCTGGTGATGTGTCTTTGGCGGGTCGGTCGTTGGTCCGCGCGCCGGCGCCGATCACTCCGGGTCGTCATAACGGGTGACGTAGTGGAGTTCGCGTAGGGCGGGGATGACGAGGGCGATGTCTTTGTAGGCCTCGTGTTCGATGAAATGCGCGGTCTCGGGCCCCGGCCTGGGCTTGCCGAGGACGGGCCTCTCCTTTTTGTCGACGCAGTAGATCAGGATCGGCAGCAGCAGGCCGTGGTTGGGTTGTCGAGTCGAGTAGCCGTCTCCAGCTTTTGATGTTGAGATTCATGGCCGCGTAGAACCCCTGGCACCACGGCCGGGGGTCGATGCCGCCGCTGGGCTTGGTTGCGAATCGGGGCGCATAATCCCGTGGTCTGTCGAAGAGCGTCTCGTTGATCCGGTTGTGGATCTTGGCGACGCTGGCAAACACGGCGTGATCGGTTGCAGACCCTTTGGCCAGGACGTCGCGCCGCAACCCCATGAGCGGGCACATCCAGTCTTGCGGGTCCGGGTAGCGCGGCCCGGTGACCGCCGCCGTTACGAAGCCATCCAGCGCCGACATGGTCCGCACCAGCGGGCGGTTGGTCTTGGCAGCCATCCAGGCCTCGAGCGCCTCGTCCGACAGCGCCATGTCATCGAGCGCGCTCATGCCGCCAAGGAGAGCTGCATCTCTTCGCGGCGCACCCAATTCCATATGTGGACGGCTCCCACTTGCAAGTGTTTTTTGCGGATATTTT
>NZ_JAMYKW010000168.1:0-994 GCF_040317555.1 Mesorhizobium sp. M1406
ATCATGAAACGCTTCAAGTCACAACGCCATTTGCAGCGCTTCGTCTCCATTCATGATCCGATTGCCAACCTGTTCCATATCCCCCGCCACGAAATCTCCTCCAGCCATCATCGCGAACTGCGTTCAGAGGCAATGAACCTGTGGGCAAAAATCGCTCGGGCATGAACCGTCGTGGGGCAAGCGGGCTACGACCGCCTCGCGATCTTTAAGTTTACGATGCCTCCCGGACTGGTGGTGCCTACCCTACAGCGACCTGGTCAACAGAGCATCGACATCTCTACCCCAGAGCAGGCTTGCTGCAGACGTCCGAGATACTCTCAAACGCCGCACCATGTTTTTGGGTTCAGCCGGGCCTCGATATTGTTAGTCTTTGATTGGCGCGTCGCCTGTCGTTGGCTCGGTATATGTGAACAAATCTTTACCGTTTGTGACGGCAGGACCTGATCCACCTTGATAGGCCAAGTTCCATTCTGTAACGATTTGCAGTGCCCCACTGCTGCTCTTGGCTGCATAGCCTGTCCAGCCGGTCGCCGAGTGGCAGTTCTCGAGGCCGTTATTCCAGCCGACAGAAAAGGCGATGAAATTGCCGGTCACCCGCCCCGCGATCGGATATGGAGAGTTCTGGCAGCCTGTGCCCTTGGCGCGATTGACATACTGGCCCGTAACCCCACCATTTGAGTCAAACGAGAGTACCATAGTCGAACCTTTATCGTTCATCCACGCGCTTGATGCACCAACCAAGCTGGAAAACTGCTCAAACGAGGCAGGTTCAAAAGCCATCGCGGCGCTGGCTAGCGAAAGGCCAAGTCCGGCGAAAATAAAACGAAACATACCAGTATTCCTCCTCATGGGGTCATGCATCTGTATTCAGCCACCCTTGTCCTTGCGGGGTGTTGCGGCAACTCATGCTCGCAAAACAGCCGACATTCAGGCAGCGCTAATACTCCATATCTAAAGCAGGCGGACCCAGGATCTAAAGCAGGCGGACCCAGGA
>NZ_JAMYKW010000169.1:0-990 GCF_040317555.1 Mesorhizobium sp. M1406
GGCGACGAGACCATTGCGACGACGGTAGTGGTCGGTGGCTCCACGGTCTACCGCACCAAGCGCCGCTTCGTGGAAATGGGCTTGGAGGCGGCACTCAGCGAAGAGCCGCGCCCCGGGGCGGAGCGCAAGCTGAGCGGCAAGGAGGAAGCCTTGCTGGTGGCCACCGCCTGCTCCAGCCCGCCGCCCGGGCGGGCCCGCTGGACCCTTGAGCTGCTGGCCGATGCGTTCGTCAAGCTGACCGAGCACGAACAGCTGTCGCGCGAGACGGTGCGTCGGCGCCTGGCCGAGAACGATCTCAAGCCCTGGCGCAAGGACATGTGGTGCATTCCCAAGATCGATGCAGAATATGTCGCGCGCATGGAGGACGTGCTCGACCTCTATGCCGAAGCAGCAGATCCGAAGCGGCCCGTGGTATGCTTCGACGAAAGCCCGACCCAACTCATCGGCGAAGTGCGTCAGCCGATCCAGGCCGCGCCGGGAAGGCTGGAGCGCTACGACTGCGAGTACAAACGCAACGGCACCGCCAACCTGTTCGTCTTCCTCGATGCGCATCGTTCCTGGCGCAAGGTCAAGGTCACCGAGCGGCGCGCAGCACAAGACTTTGCCCACTGCATGCGCGACCTCGTCGATATCCATTACCCGCAAGCCGAACGCGTCAGGGTGGTGCTCGACAATCTGTCGACCCACACGCCCGCCGCGCTCTATCAGGCCTTGCCGGCATCAGAGGCGCGACGCATCCTGCGACGGCTGGAGTTCCATTACACGCCCAAACACGCGAGCTGGCTCAACATGGTCGAGATCGAGATCGGCGTTCTGCGCGGCCAGTGCCTCGATCGCCGGATCGACAGCTACGATCGCCTTGTCGCACAGACCGCTGCCTGGGAGCACCTGCGAAACACCAGCCGCGCCCGCATCAACTGGATGTTCTCAACCGAACAAGCGCGCCTTAAATTGGCCAAGGCCTATCCAAAGCCAACGGCCAAAGAGTCA
>NZ_JAMYKW010000170.1:0-978 GCF_040317555.1 Mesorhizobium sp. M1406
GGCGGTCGACCTCTCGGACGGCGCGCGTCCATGGGCCGGCCAGGGCGCTGACGACCCCGACCCGCGCGCGCTGGGGCTCACCCCCCGCCATCTCGCCTACATCATCTACACCTCGGGCTCCACCGGGACGCCCAAGGGCGTCATGGTCGAGCATGCGCAGATTGTCCGTTTGTTCGAAGCGACCCAGGATTGGTACGGCTTCACCGAACACGACATATGGTGCCTGTTCCATTCCTTCTCGTTCGACTTCTCAGTGTGGGAGCTGTGGGGTGCACTGCGCTACGGCGGGCGTTTGATACTCGTGCCGGTCGATACTGCACGGTCTGCTCCTGACTTCCATGATCTAATCTGCAAGTCGGGCGTGACGGTTTTGAACCAGACCCCCTCGGCGTTCAAAACGTTCATCGATGCGGAGTGCAAGAGCAGTCTTCGCAGCCGTCTTCGATATGTGTTTTTTGGTGGGGAGGCCCTGGAGCCGCCAATTCTGAAGGCTTGGTATGCAAAGCACCTAGATTCCACCCCACAACTGATCAACATGTACGGCATCACGGAAACGACCGTGCATGCAACCTATCGGCCTCTTGTCGAGCCCGATACTGCCGCGTCGGGAAGCCCGATTGGCCGTCCGATTGCGAACACGCGGATCTATCTTCTGGACGCTCATGGTGCGCCGGTGCCGTTCGGGGCGGTGGGCGAGCTCTATATCGGCGGGGCCGGGGTTGCGCGCGGCTACCTGAACCGGCCGGAGCTGACGGCCGAGCGGTTCATCGCCAGCTCCTTTGTGGAGGGCGACCGGCTGTATCGGAGCGGCGACCTGGCGCGCTATCTGCCGGACGGCAATCTGGAGTTTTTGGGCCGCAACGACGAGCAGGTGAAGATCCGCGGCTTCCGCATCGAGCCGGGCGAGGTCGCGGCGCGGCTTTGCGAGCACGAGCTTGTCGGCGATGCGGTGGTGGTGGCGCGCGCCGATCGCACCGG
>NZ_JAMYKW010000171.1:0-953 GCF_040317555.1 Mesorhizobium sp. M1406
CTTGCCAGCTGCACGCTCACACCGACCCCTGACCAGGCGGTGACCCAGCCCGCGCCGCCCAAAGCGAGTGCAATTGCCGCCACCCCGATCGAAGTTGTCAGTGCCAGGGAAAGTGAGCACGCCGCGCAGGCGACGCAGGAGAGCCTCATCAGCCGCTCCTGCGACAAGCTCCGTCTGAACAGGCTGTTGGAGAGGCCAGCGAAGACGGCTCCGGTCCCGAAGCCGGCCATGAGCGCGCCATAGGCGAGCGGGCCTCCTCCCAGCTGATCGCGGACAACCACCGGCAGCAGCGCGAGTATGGCGATGCTCGCCAAGCCAAAGAGGGTTCCGCGCGCGATCGCGGCCTTGATTTCCGATGACATCGCCGTGAAGCGCAGCCCGTCATAGATCGCCGTCCTCATCGACTCGCGTGGAAGAGGGGAAGAACGAACCTTCCACTTGCAGCGCCAAATAGTGGCCAAGGGTACGAAATAGGTGAGCGTGGTCACCGCGAATGCCGCCATAAGGCCAAACGAGGCAACTACAATGCCGCCGAGCGCCGGGCCCACAGTTCGGACGGTATTGAATCCAACAGAAAGCAGGGTGACGGCAGCGGGAACATCTCGTCGATCCACAATATCGCCAACCGACGCTTGCCAGGCCGGATCATTGAGAGCACCGCCGCTTGCGATCAAGAAGCTGAAGCCGAGGATCATCCACGGACTGACAAAGCCCAGCGCCACCGATGCGGTCAGCATCGCGGACGCAATCACCATAAGGCACCGACCGGCGAACATCACCCTGCGCCGGCTGAAATTGTCGGCGAGAGCTCCGGCAAAAACGGACAGGACGAAAGCGGGCAGGTTCGATGAAGCCTGCACCAGCGCAACCATCAGATCGGAAGTCGAGATCGTTGCCATCAGCCAGCTGATGGCGACAGTCTGCATCAACCAGCCGAGGCTTGAAACCTGCGT
>NZ_JAMYKW010000172.1:0-925 GCF_040317555.1 Mesorhizobium sp. M1406
CAACGGCGGCGGCATCTGACGACAGGCTGATGCTCGAAATCTTCGAACGGCTGGCCCTGGCGGCCGGGCGCGAGGTGATGCGTGTGTTCCATGCCGGCTGCGCGGTCGACCGGAAATCAGATTCCTCGCCGGTGACCAAAAGATCATTCTCGCTGGACTGCGCTGCATTTCCCGGCCTTGCATCGAGCGGCCATATCCCAAGCTCTGTGGTCTTGCGACAGTTGTGTGCGTCAAGTTCTGCAAAAGGCGTGGCATCGCGGTGACGTCGGCGTGTCCGCCGCGCAGCCCCCGTGTTTAGCGGAGCGGCGGACACATGACGGTGCTCAGGCGGCCAACACGGCTGCCGGTCGTTGAACAATCCCTGCCCTATCCGCTGGCTCCGGCCGGCGGGCTTTTATTTCAGGGCGGATATGGGGGATAGGGGATGCGGTTGTTTGGCGGCCGTGGTCCAACTCTTCATAGCATCGGGTTTCTGGCTGTCGGCCGAGTTGGCGATCTGGATCGTGCTCGAGGTCATTTTCGATGCCATGCAGCATCGCGCCGGCGGCTTGGCGGGCTGACGGGCACCGCGATATAGGGGTACGACTGGTCTCAGTTTTTTTGCCGAGCCAAACCAACCCGAGCGCTCCGCCCGGCCATGCGGCCCGACACCCAACGCCAACGAGGTGCCGGGCCTGACCGACGAGCTGTCTGCGGAATCGCCCGCCGTCATGCGCTGGTCGGTCACGCTCTACAGCCGGACGAACTCGTCGAGCTGCAGGCGTATTCGCTGGCCTTCCGCGAAGGCTAGGGCGAGCGATTCCAGGTCGAATGATCGGGTTAGTCCCTGATCTTCCTCGGCCACACGGACGAACCATTCGCCACAGGCTTCGATCACTTCGATGCAAGGATGACCCTTGCCGTTGGGTATCTCGCTATCCACCAT
>NZ_JAMYKW010000173.1:0-880 GCF_040317555.1 Mesorhizobium sp. M1406
CAGGGCAATCGGGTGAGTTAACGCGTGACAAGGGGTTTAGGAGCTGAATCTGTCGAGAGCATCTGATTCTTTGAAGGATGCTTTGGATGGATGATGTGGCTTGCGATGCCGGTGCGTTGTCGGAAACGGTTGTTTTTCTGGGTCATTTCAAGGATCTGCCTGATGGTCGGCAGAGTGCGAAGGTAAGGTATCCGCTGGATGAGGTGCTGCTGCTATGTCTTGTGGCGGTGATCGCCGGGGCGGAAACCATCACCGACATCGCCCGCTTTGGTGACAAGAAGCTTGATCTCTTGCGCCGGTTTCGCCCCTTTCTCGAGGGCGTACCGTCTCATGATCATCTGGGCGATATCCTTGCCAGCCTCGATGCCGAACACTTCCAGCGCTGCTTTGTGGCATGGGTAGCGTCACTAACGGGCGCGCCGGAAGGCGTCGTCGCCATAGACGGCAAGACGGTCCGCCGCTCCAAGGGCTCCAGGAATGCCGAGGAGCCGATACACATGGTTTCCGCCTTCGCCGCCCGTCAACGCTTGGTGCTGGGGCAGGTCAAGGTGGCGGACAAAGCCAATGAGATCCTCGCCATTCCCAAGCTGCTGGACATGCTGGCCATCGAGGGGGCCATCGTGACCATCGATGCCATGGGCTGCCAGCGCACCATCGCCCAGAAGGTCCTGGACAAGAAGGCCGACTACATCTTCGCCCTCAAAGGCAATCAGGGCACGCTGCGCGATGACGTCGAACTCTTTGCCGCCGAGCAAAAAGCCCGCAACTTCAAGGACGCCACCGTGAGCCGCGCCAGCACGGTCGATGGTAACCACGGTCGTATCGAGACCCGAGACATCACGGTTATCCACGATGTCGACTGGCTTCAAAAGAGCCATCA
>NZ_JAMYKW010000174.1:0-864 GCF_040317555.1 Mesorhizobium sp. M1406
GACGATCATCCTCGGCCGGCCGCGCTCGGTAATGAGCCGGTCCAATTCGCGGGCAACCCGCATGCCCGAAAGAGACGTATCAACGATGAGTGCCAGGCACTCTCTCGTGCAGTCGTCGACGACGGCCATGATGCGGAAGCGGCGCCCGTCGGTGAGCTGGTCCGATACGAAGTCGAGCGACCAGCGCTCGTCGGGCCTCAGCGGCACCAGCATCGGCGCCCTTGTCCCGATCGCCCGTTTGCGGCCGCCACGGCGGCGAACGGCGAGCTTCTCCTCCCGATAGAGCCGGAACAGCTTCTTGTGGTTCACGATCAGGCCCTCCCGCCTCAGCATCACGAGAAGACGCCGGTAGCCGAACCGACGACGTTCCTGCGCGATCGCCTTCATCCGCTCGCGAACCTCGCGGTCGTCCGGCCTGCTGGTCTCGTAGCGAACCGTCATGCGGCAACAGCCGATGGCTTTACACGCCCGCCGTTCGCTCATCCCGAAGCCTTCCTTCAGGCAAGCGACAGCTTTCCGCTTGGCCGCGGGCGTCACCATTTCTTTCCCACAAGATCCTTCAACGCGGCATTGTCGAGCATGGCGTCGGCCAAAAGCCGCTTTAGCCGCGTGTTCTCGTCCTCCAGCGCCTTCAGTCGCCGAGCCTCGGAGATATCCATCCCGCCGAAGCGGGCCCTCCAGTTGTAGATCGAGGCGTCGCTAACCCCGTGCTTGCGGCACAGATCGGCAACCGATACCCCGGCCTCATGTTCCTTCAAAATCCCGATGATCTGCTCTTCAGAGAAGCGGCTACGTTTCATGTCCTAGTCCTCTCGATGGGCCAGAACGAACTTCAAACCGGATTAGATCAGAGGGGCAAGGTCA
>NZ_JAMYKW010000175.1:0-838 GCF_040317555.1 Mesorhizobium sp. M1406
AGGCGGCGCTTTCGGATCTGTGCCGTGAAGAGGCGCACACGCCGTTCGATCTGTCGCGCGGCCCGCTGATGCGCGCGCGTCTGATCCGGCTGGCGGATGAGGAGCACGTCTTCCTGCTGACCCAGCAGCACATCGTCTCCGACGGCTGGTCGATGGGCGTCTTGATGCGTGAACTGAACAGCCTGTACCGGGCGTTTGTGGCCGGGCAGGACGACCCGCTGCCACCGCTGGCGATCCAGTATCCGGATTATGCCGCCTGGCAACGGCAGTGGCTGTCGGGGGAACGGCTGCAGACCCAGGCGCAGTATTGGCGCAACGCCCTGTCCGGGGCTCCGGCCCGGCTTGCGCTGCCGACGGACCGGCCGCGGCCGGCCCAGCAGTCGTTCGCCGGGGCCGGTGTGCCGGTTGTCATCGACGCGGCTCTGACGCGCGGGCTCAAGCGGCTGGCCAGCCAGCATGGCACGACGGTGTTCATGACGGTGCTGGCGGCGTGGGCGGCGGTGCTGTCGCGCCTGTCGGGCCAGGACGACGTCGTGATCGGCGTGCCGAGCGCCAATCGCGGCCGGCGCGAGATCGAAGAGCTGATCGGCTTCTTCGTCAACACGCTGGCGCTGCGGGTCGACCTGTCGGGCGCGCCGAGCCTGGCGCAGCTTCTGGAGCGGACGCGGCGCACGGCGCTGGCCGCGCAGGAGCATCAGGACCTGCCGTTCGAGCAGGTCGTCGAGATCGTCAAGCCGCCGCGGGCCCTCGATCACACGCCGTTGTTCCAGGTGATGCTGGCCTGGCAGAACAACACCGTCGGGTCATTGGATCTGCCGGGGCTGCGCGTGGAGGCTGC
>NZ_JAMYKW010000176.1:0-836 GCF_040317555.1 Mesorhizobium sp. M1406
CTCTGGCGCCACGCTTGACCTTGCCGGCACCTCCCAGACGCTTGCCGGGTTGACCAACGCCGGAACGGTGCGCATCGCCGGCGGAGGTCTCGGCAACACGCTGACCATCAGCGGCGATTATGTCGGCAATGGCGGCACCGTCGTCCTCAACACCGCGCTCGGTGGCGACGGTTCGGTGACCGACATGCTGGTTGTCGCAGGCGGCACATCGGGGACGGGCACGCTCCAGGTCGCCAATTTCGGCGGCGCGGGAGACCAAACGCTCGAAGGCATCAAGATCGTCGATGTCGGCGGCGTTTCGAACGGAACCTTCGCGCTCAAGGGCGACTACACCTTCGAAGGCGACAAGGCGGTCGTCGGCGGCGCCTATGCCTACAGGCTCTACCAGGGCGGCACGAGCACACCAACCGACGGCGACTGGTATTTGCGCTCCGCGCTGATCAATGGTGGCGGACCCGGAACTCCGCTCTATCAGGCCGGCGCGCCACTCTACGAGGCCTATGCCGGTACATTGCAGAGCTTCAACCAACTGAGCACATTGCAGCAGCGGCTCGGCAACCGCTCATGGACCATCGAAGCGCAAGGCGCCGACGGGGTCTCCGATGATGTGAAGGCGGAGGCCGGCATAGGGTTGTGGGGCAGGATCGAAGGCACCAGCGGCTCCTACGATCCGCAAAGCTCCACCACCGCAACGACTTACGACACCTCGACCTGGAGGCTGCAGACCGGCGCCGACATGCTTTTGTCCGACAGCGCGGCCGGTCGGCTCATCGGCGGCGTTGCCTTCCAGTATGGCACGGTGTCCGCCGATGTGTCGTCGGTGTTCGGCAGCGGGT
>NZ_JAMYKW010000177.1:0-803 GCF_040317555.1 Mesorhizobium sp. M1406
AAGGTAGGTCCGCTCCTCGGGCGGAAGAATGTCGAGCGCGCGCACCGGCCTGTCGGGAGCCTGCTCCAATGCCTCCGACAGCGCTTCGAGCGCGCGCTGCATGTAGCCGCAGACCCGATCCGCAGAGATCGGCTCCACCACCTGTGCGGTGAGGCCGAGCGCCTCGCCAAAGTCCTCCACCGACAAGGTCAGCGGATAGTTGGTGCGCTCCTCGCTGCCCAGCCATTCCACGCCGGACAGACCATCCTCCGTCCCGGAGCCGGCCATGGCCGGCGTGTTGTGGCGGTAGTTCAGCAGCGCGCCGAACAGCGGCGCGGGCGCGGCAACGCCGCTGCAGCGTTGCGCCAAGGCCAGCGAGGCATGCTCATGCGCCAGCAGCTCGGAAAGCCGGCGATGCGTGGCCCGCACACTCGCCTCGACCCCGGTGCCGTCGAGGTCGAGGCGCACAGGCAGGGTGTTGATGAACAGGCCCATGGCGCGGTCGGCGCCGGCACCGGCATGCATGCGGCCGAACAGCACCGTGCCGAACACCACCTGCTGACGCCCGCTGCTCAGCGCCACCACCTGCCCCCAGGCCAGATGGCACAGGCTGGCCAGGCTCACCCCCAGCCGCCGCGCCTGGGCCCGCAGCCGATCGTTGAGCGCCTGCGGCAGCATCCGATGCGCCTCGCCGACCCCGCTGCCGTCGCCATGGACCTCGCTCAGCCCGAACGGCAGCGTCGGCTCGTCGATGTCGGCCAGCATCGCCCGGAAGAACTCTTCATGCGCCTTGGCATCGACCCCCAGCCGCGCCTGCGCCACCA
>NZ_JAMYKW010000178.1:0-800 GCF_040317555.1 Mesorhizobium sp. M1406
CGCCCGGCTCGATGCGGAAGCCGCGGATCTTCACCTGCTCGTCGTTGCGGCCCAAAAACTCCAGATTGCCGTCCGGCAGATAGCGGGCCAGGTCGCCGCTCCGATACAGCCGGTCGCCCTCCACAAAGGAGCTGGCGATGAACCGCTCGGCCGTCAGCTCGGGCCGGTTGAGGTAGCCGCGCGCAACCCCGGCCCCGCCGATATAGAGCTCGCCCACCGCCCCCAACGGCACCGGCGCACCATGACCGTCCAGCAGATACACCCGCGTGTTCGCAATCGGACGGCCAATATGCGGCACGGCGTTGTCACTGAGAAGTCGTCCCGACGTTGCCACAACGGTGACTTCCGTAGGGCCATAGTTGTTTATCAACTTGAGAGGAGACGGTATCCGGGAAGGAACACGCTGGAGACGATCACCGCCGATCAGCAAATGTCCCAATTTTGGATTTACCAGCTCGTCTTGCAATGCGGTTATAGCCAGCGGTGTGGCTAGAAAGGCGGCGTCCAGTGGTTGATCACGCCACCATTGCAACAGACGCGAGGAATCTCCTGCTGCCGCCCTGGGCGGGAGCAGCAATGTGCTACGATTGCATAATGCGGACCATAGCTCCCAGGTGCTGGCGTCAAAAGCCACTGCAGCCGTGAGTGTGCAGCAGGTTTCTGGTTGCGGACAAAACGTTTGCACATGCCATGCTGTAAGATTGACCACTCCGCGATGCTCGACCATGACGCCCTTGGGCGTCCCGGTGGAGCCCGAGGTGTAGATGATGTAGGCGAGATGGCGGGGGGTGAGCCCCAGC
>NZ_JAMYKW010000179.1:0-775 GCF_040317555.1 Mesorhizobium sp. M1406
GGCGACCGCCGGGCATTCCTGCGGCACCTGTCGCCAGTCCGGAAGAAGCGCTGGGTGGTCTATGCCAAGGCGCCCTTCGCCGGGCCGGAAGCCGTGCTTGCCTACCTGTCGCGCTACACCCACCGGGTTGCGATCTCGAACAGCCGCCTGATCGCCTTCGACAAGAACAGCGTCACCTTCCGCTACAAAGACTATCGTCGCGAAGGCGCCAACCGCCAGCAGGTCATGGTGCTCGCGATTGATGAGTTCATCCGCCGCTTCCTGCTCCATGTCCTGCCGCACGGCTTCCATCGCATCCGGCATTACGGCCTGCTTGCCGGCGGCTCCCGCAAGGCCAGCCTCGCGCTCGCCCGCGAACTGCTCAGCGTTGCCACACCTCCCGATGACGACACCCCGCACGAGCCGGAAGACTTCCGCCCGTCATGCCCGTGCTGCGGCGGACGCATGATCGTCATCGAGGTGTTCGAACGGTGGAGGCAGCCGCGCGGACCGCCCAACGCGACCGCAGCGAGCCGGGAGAACTCTCCATGATCCGGCATGGCCCGCTTGCCCCCACGACCGCGCTACGCCGGCGCAGGTCAACGGAAACGCATGTGCGCTTTGCTGTTGCGCCCGTCATCAGGCATGCGAACCCAGTCAGAATCACCGCAACAAGCTCCCCGACCAAGCCCGGACGTTACTTCCTCGACACGCCCGCAGCACGAAATGTGAGCGTTCGCGACAGGCGCTGGCACACCCCGCCACACAAATCCCCATAGCGCACAGCATGCGGCCC
>NZ_JAMYKW010000180.1:0-759 GCF_040317555.1 Mesorhizobium sp. M1406
CCTGAAGCGGCCGTTGAAGGCTTCGATGTAAGCGTTGTCCGTTGGCTTTCCCGGTCGCGAGAAGTCGAGCGTGACGCCCTTGGTGTAGGGCCCACAGATCGAGGTCGCGAGAGACGAACTCCGAGCCTTGATCGACCCGGATCGTCTTTGGATAGCCGATCTTGGGGCAGACCTGTTCCAGCATCCTGACCACATCCTCGGCTCGGTAACTGAAGCGTGGGTCGAGCACCGGCACGTAGCGTGAGAACGTATCTACGACCGTCAGGACCCGGATCTTCTTGCCCGTCGCGAGCTGGTTGTGAACGAAGTCCATCGCCCAGACGTCGTTGGGTTCGACGGCTGGCTGGCGATCGTCTCGCAGCTTCGCCTTCACCCGGCGCTTCGGCGTCTTGTTCCTCAGTTGAAGGCCCAAGTCCCTGTAAATGCGATAGGTCCGCTTCATGTTGATGTCCCAGCCCTCCCGCGTGAGCATCACGTGCACGCGCCGGTAGCCATAGCGAACCCGCGTCGCGCAGATGTCTTTGATCCGAGCTTCGAGGCCGGCCTGGTCACGGCGGCGGGACTTGTAGTGATAGGTCGAGGTGTCGAACTCCAGAACACGGCACGCTCGCCGGATCGACACGTTCCAATCAGCACAGGTATCGGCCACCAGCTCGCGTTTGCGACCAGGCCTCACAGTTTTCGGCGGATCACGTCCTGCAGCATCTCCTTGTCCAGCGACAGGTCGGCGACCAGCTTTCTGAGCTTGCCGTTCTCGTC
>NZ_JAMYKW010000181.1:0-718 GCF_040317555.1 Mesorhizobium sp. M1406
CAAAATCGCGTGTCTCGCCGCAGCGTGACAGCCGTCCCGGCCAGCTATCGCTGCATCAATCCGCTGATAACTTTACAGTGCCAGCCTGGCTGTGGTTGCGGCATCAGCCGGATTCGGCATTGGCGCAATGGTTCAGGGGGCGTGTTGAACATAATGGTGGTCGCATGAAGAAGACGACCATCGTCGCGCTGGCGCGCAAGCTGTTGGTCGCGCTTTGGAAGTATGTCACCTCTGGGGTCATCATCGACGGCGCAATCATAAAGGCCCCATAACGCTTTCACTCTCCCCCTTAAGATACCACCAAGGTCTCATGAGCCCTGGTGGTTCCAGGCCGACGACCGAGAGAATCTTTGGCGAGATGCCGTCTCATAGAATGGCTTTGTCGACCTAAGCCCTGCCCGCCGGAAGCGGGATGTTGGTGCAGCCGAAATAAACGGCGACCGTATGTGAGGTGGATGAGGCTCGGCAAAACGAGCCGTGTCACACAGTCGGGCTTGGAACCTGGAACCGATAATTTGAGATGACGATATGTTTTAACCAACTTGACACAGATGTTCCCATGTGAGGATCTCATGTGGGGCCTGCGCGCCGCGATGCCGAAACGCTCGAGCTTCGCAGTCGCCCAATTCGACAGGGACTGTCAGGAATTTCGTGTGCGGGCGGGCGGTTGAACATCACGCCGCCATGGCTTTGATGAAGCGCTCACCGAAGATGACGG
>NZ_JAMYKW010000182.1:0-704 GCF_040317555.1 Mesorhizobium sp. M1406
GGGGCTCACCCCCCGCCATCTCGCCTACATCATCTACACCTCGGGCTCCACCGGGACGCCCAAGGGCGTCATGGTCGAGCATGCGAGTGTTCTCAATATCCTACGCGCTCTTTTGGATGTATTGGGCCTCACAGAGCATGATTCACTCCTCGCGGTCACGACAATCTCTTTCGACATTGCCGGGCTGGAACTCTATCTCCCGCTGGCCGTGGGAGCTAACGTCGTCCTTGCTCGCCGGAGCAATGCTGTTGGATTGCAGCAGCATCTATCCCATCACAAGATAAATGTGATGCAGGCGACCCCGGCAGCATGGCGTATGCTCTTGGACGCCGACTGGGAGGGTGCGCCCGACTTAAGCGCGTTGTGCGGCGGCGAAGCGCTGCCTTCAGATCTGGCCTCCAACCTCGGCAGAAGGGTAAAATCTCTCAGAAATCTTTATGGTCCGACGGAGACGACAATTTGGTCGACCACCTTTCTTACCGAGACGAGGATTGAGGCGCCTCATCGAAATATCCCGATCGGGCGTCCGATTGCGAACACGCGGATCTATCTTCTGGACGCTCATGGTCAGCCGGTGCCGTTGGGGGCGGTGGGCGAGCTCTATATCGGCGGGGCCGGCGTTGCGCGCGGCTACCTCAACCGGCCCGAGCTGACGGCCGAGCGGTTCATCGCCAGCTCCTTTGTGGAGGGCGACCGGCTGTATC
>NZ_JAMYKW010000183.1:0-697 GCF_040317555.1 Mesorhizobium sp. M1406
TGTCGCGAAGCCAACATTCCTTCCGCGTATCCGCGATTTGGCTGACGAACTCGGTGTCATCTTGATCTTCGACGAGGTGCAAACGTCACGCCTAGGCTATAGAGCGTTGCACGGTGAACTCGGAATCCGTCCCGATATGGTCACGCTTGGAAAGTATCTCGGCGGCGGCGCAAGCTTCGGCGCTTTCGGCGGTAAGGCTTCGATCATGGATCGCTTTGATCCTGCACGTGCCAATTCGTTGTCACATAGCGGCACCTTCAACAACAACGTTTTAAGCATGGCTGCGGGATTGGCTGGCTTCACAAAAGTTCTGACTGAAGAAGCAAGCCGAAAAGTGAATGCCACAGGCGACTGGTTGCGAAGCGAGATGAACGCAGCTCTCGAGCGGCATGCGGTTGCTGCCACAGTACTCGGCCAAGGATCGCTGATGAATCTGCATTTTGTAGAGGGCGTGGTTGAGACACCGGCGCAACTTAAGGAAAGAGACGTACGCTGGCTGGAGCTTTGGCACGTGGAGATGCTGCTGCGCGGCTTCTATGTGGCGCCACGCGGCCTTCTCTCTCTCTCGCTCCCCTTCGGTGAGGTCGAAGCGAAAGGCTTTCTGGAGGCATTTAGCGACTTTTTGGCTGTTCATCGTTCCCTCTTGCCTACACGCACCCAGCTAAACCGCTGATTCTGAGTGACGGCCCGTGAGCAG
>NZ_JAMYKW010000184.1:0-689 GCF_040317555.1 Mesorhizobium sp. M1406
CGTCAGCTCCGGCCGGTTCAGGTAGCCGCGCGCAACCCCGGCCCCGCCGATATAGAGCTCGCCCACCGCCCCGAACGGCACCGGCTGACCATGAGCGTCCAGAAGATAGATCCGCGTGTTCGCAATCGGACGGCCAATCGGGACAACTGACCCGTCAAAATCAGCCGGGCAATTCCAGGCCGTCACGTCGATAGCTGCTTCCGTGGGACCATATAGATTGTGCAGGCCAGTCCAAGGCAATAGGCGCCTAACCTTGTGCACACTGGCGGCAGCAAGCGCCTCGCCACTGCATATGAGACGCTGCAGCGATGTGCAGCGATCGACACCCTTTGTATCGATAAAGCTGACCAACATCGAGGGTACAAAGTGTGCCGTGGTGATGCGTTGGCTGATTATCAAGTCTACAAGCGCGTCTGGGTCTTTGTGTGCAGCCGGAGGCGCCAGCACCAGGGTCGCCCCTTCAAGCAACGTCCAGAAGAACTCCCAGGCCGAGACATCGAAGCCAAATGGCGTCTTCTGCAAGACGACATCGGTTGCATTGAGAGCGTAGGCTTTTTGCATCCAGATCAGGCGATTGATAATAGCCCGATGCTCATTCTGTGCTCCCTTGGGCGTCCCGGTGGAGCCCGAGGTGTAGATGATGTAGGCGAGATGGCGGGGGGTGAGCCCCAGCGCGCGCGGGTCGGGAT
>NZ_JAMYKW010000185.1:0-672 GCF_040317555.1 Mesorhizobium sp. M1406
TTCCAGTAGCTGCGGCGAGAGCATGGCGTTGCGGTCCCTGCGTCCCTTGCCCTGTTCGACGCGGATCAGCATGCGTGTCGAGTCGATGTCGTCGACCTTGAGGTGCGCGACCTCGGACACGCGCAGGCCCGCGCCATAGGCGACACCGAGCGCGGCCTTGTACTTGATGCCTGGTGCTGCTTCGAGGAGCCGCGCCGCTTCCTCAACGCTCAGCACATCGGGCAGCTTGTGCGGATAGCGCATGATCACCAGCACACGTGCCAGATCCCGCCGCTTCAGCGTCACCAGGAACAGGAACCGCAACGCCGAGACCGCGCCGTTGATGGTCGCAGGCCCAACGCCGTTCTCATGCTGATACAACTGGAAGCGACGGATGTCCTCGGGCGTCGCAGTATCGGGAGAGCGTCTGAGAAAGGCTGCGAAGCGTCGGACATGACGAACGTAGTCCTGCTGCGTATGTGGTCCCAGGCCCCGCATCAGCATGTCTTGCTGCATGCGCTGGCGAAGCGGTGTGATCGGAGCGTCGGTCGACAGGGTAGCCATGGCAAGTTCCTCTCGTTGAAGGGAACTCCATGGTCGGATCGCGGGCTCTACCCGCTCAAGGCCTATGAATACCGCGCCATCTCAGAATCAGGCGACCCTCCCGCGAAGCGGGTTCGTGCATGGGGCGCA
>NZ_JAMYKW010000186.1:0-664 GCF_040317555.1 Mesorhizobium sp. M1406
GCCACTGCGGACTCGTTTAAACGAAATGCTGATATCGACTCCGTGCTCAACGACGCACGGCAGCGATTTGTCGACCGCAATCCCAAAAGCTTGGCCCGCCATATAGACGCCAAGCAGTCACTGCCTGGCGGCAACACCCGCGCCATCCTTTGGTACAATCCTTTTCCACTCACTTTGGTGTCCGGGAATGGCTGCTATGTAACAGACCTTGATGGCCATCAATATGTGGATCTCTTGTCGGAATACACTGCGGGACTCTACGGACATTCCGACCCAACGATAGCGGAAGCCATGATTGATGCCATCAAGGACGGTGTCATGCTCGGTGGGCCAAACCGATATGAGGCACAGTTAGGCGCTGCTATTGTTGAGCGCTTCCCGGCGATTGAGCGCGTACGCTTTTGCAACTCCGGCACGGAAGCGAATATCATGGCTTTGACGGCCGCGCGGGCAATCACGGGCCGAACCAGGATACTGGTGTTCAGAGAAAGCTATCATGGGGGCGTGATGGTCTTTGCAAACGGGGGCTCACCACTGAATTTGCCATTTCCTTTCTTGCTTGCCGACTACAACGATGAGGATGGCGTAGAAAAGATTATGCGAGAGAATGCGGATGAACTCGCTGCGATTATCTTGGAGCCAATGCTGGGAGCTGGAGGCTGCA
>NZ_JAMYKW010000187.1:0-664 GCF_040317555.1 Mesorhizobium sp. M1406
GTCAGCTTTACACGGCCGCGCTGCAGTCGGACGGTGTTCATCTCACTTTTCACCCTGGAGCTTGGCTCGACGACGAGCAATGGCTAGGCGACGAGCACATCACAAGGGACTACCTGCTCCTGGAGCGCGAGTTGCAGGAGACCCTTCCGAATCTGGCCGCTCGGACGCGCCTCGTGGATGCCAGCATAAGCCTACTGTGGACGCAGCCCGGCCAGGCGCTAGAACACCAATGGGAGATGATCTTGCGCGGCGGCCGGCGCGGCGGCCCGGATACAGCCGACTTCCTGTTCCTGCCAGTGAACAATGCCAGTGCTCGTAGCCGCGGCAACCATTGGTCGCTGCTGCTCTTTGATCGCACGGACCGAGACAACCCGGTTGCCTATCACTACGACTCCTTGGGGGGATTCAACAACGGGATTGCAACAGCGCTCGCAGAAAGGCTGGGCGTGTTCGCGCCGCTCGAAGGCTTCATCAAGCGGCAGGATAACGGTTGGGATTGCGGCGTCTGCGTGCTGGACGCGACGCGGGAACTGGTTGGACGATTGGCACAAGGACTGCGGCAGCGGCAGCACCTTAAAAACCTCAATAACCTCGTTGCCGATCGGCGGGCACTCCAGGACCGACTGCGACCACCCTGATCGGCTCGCCTGCGCCCAACCTGGAT
>NZ_JAMYKW010000188.1:0-653 GCF_040317555.1 Mesorhizobium sp. M1406
CGTCAGCTCGGGCCGGTTGAGGTAGCCGCGCGCAACCCCGGCCCCGCCGATATAGAGCTCGCCCACCGCCCCCAACGGCACCGGCTGACCATGAGCGTCCAGAAGATAGACAACCGTATTGCGAATTGGTCGTCCCAGCGGCACCCGTTGCCGGCTATCGAAAACAGCAGGTACCGAATAGCAGAGACTGAAGGTGGTATTCTCTGTCGGGCCATAGCCATTTGAGACCCGCAGCGTCGGATGTCGCTTCTGGCATGCTCTTATGGAAGCCGCGGAGACCTCTTCGCCCCCGACCAGCAGTTGCTGTAGCCGATCAGTACTCCGCTCCTCCCCCACATAGACGTCGAACAATCGGGCAGTCATCCAGGCGATAGTGACGCCTTGGTCTTGGATGGTCTGGGCCAGCGTTGCGGTCGAAAGGTGACGTTCAGGATAGAGCACAATGCTGGCGCCGTTCGCCAAGGCCCCCCAGACCTCGAACGTGGTCGCGTCGAATGTGGGCGAGGATGCGTTGAGAAAGACGTCCCGCGGGGAGATCTCTGCGAAATCGTTCCCCGCCACAAGACGCACCACTCCGCGATGCTCGACCATGACGCCCTTGGGCGTCCCGGTGGAGCCCGAGGTGTAGATGATGTAGGCGAGATGGCGGGGGG
>NZ_JAMYKW010000189.1:0-653 GCF_040317555.1 Mesorhizobium sp. M1406
CGCGCTGCCTGGATCGGCGACTACCGTGCGCGGCGCTTCACCAGCCTCGAAGTGGCGGATCCTCAGTTCACCCTCCAGGATGTAAAACATCTCCGGTGAAGGGTGGGCGTGCGGTGGGGTACCGGAGCCGGGAGGCACCGTGACCTCAAGCATTTCAAGGTTCGAGCCGGCAACGCCGCCCAGGAAGCGGATGCGGTCGGCGATGACCCAGACGGTTTCGCCGCCATCGAATGGTACTACGTCAATCGTCATGATTTCTCCTTCGGTTTTGATGACACGCCCGCTTGAGGATGGCTCTGGCCGACTGCGGACAGGATCAGCTCGAGCGCCCAGGATGCGGTTTCGCCGGCCTGGGCGCCGTCGAGACCGCCATAGTCTTTCAAAACCTCCCAAGCGGAGGCTGAGAAGAGGAGATGCGCCAGCGCTTCGATTCTGCGGGTTTCGGCTGCCGGAAGCTTGGCGGTTGCGGCATTGAGAGCATGTGCGAAATGGCGGCGGCGGTCGAGAACCGTGCCCATGCGCATGTCGCGCCCTGTCCGCGAATGCAGAGCAACGCGCATCGCAGCTTCATGCTGGTCAAAACGTGGAAAGGCTGTTCGTGGCCCGTCCAGCAGCTCCTGCAATGTCTGCGGACTGGTGATCGCGCCGATCCG
>NZ_JAMYKW010000190.1:0-652 GCF_040317555.1 Mesorhizobium sp. M1406
CGGATGGCACGGCGCACGGCTTTGCCTTTATGCGAGCCGAGGTTGTCCATGACGACGATGTCGCCGGGCTTGAGGGTGGGGACGAGAACCTTGTCAACGTAGAGCTGGAAGCGTTCGCCGTTGATTGGTCCGTCGATGAGCCATGGCGCATCGACGCGGTCATGGCGCAATGCCGCCAGGAAGGTCATGGTCTTCCAGTGGCCGTGCGGCACCTTGGCCTTAAGGCGCTGGCCGCGCGGTGCCCAGCCCCTGAGCGGGGCCATGTTGGTCTTGGTCCAGGTTTCGTCGATGAAGACCAGGCGGGTGGGATCGATCCGACCTTGGTACTGAACCCACTGCGCCCGCCGCCGCGCGACATCGGGGCGATCCTGCTCGGCTGCGATCAGCGTCTTTTTTTGTGAGACAGCTTCTCCTCGTGCACGAACTCCCACACCGAGCGGTAGTCGACCTTCAGGCCGCGCTCACCCAGTTCGGCGACAAGGCCGCGCAAGGTGAAGTCCTTTTCCCGGCAGCGCTCGACAAGCCAGTCGCGCCACGCTCCCGATATCTTCTTGGGCTTGTAACCGCCCACTTGGCTGGGCGCCACGCTGCCGGTCTGTTCCACACGCTTCAGCCACTCAATGGCCGCGCTATAGCTGACACCAAATCGAGC
>NZ_JAMYKW010000191.1:0-651 GCF_040317555.1 Mesorhizobium sp. M1406
ATGCGGAACCGATAGACGCACCAGGTAATACGAAATGCCGTTTTTTTCGTCCGTCGCCAGATCGGCTGCGATCCGGCTGACATATCCGTTCAATTCCGGCGTGGTTCTCAGATTGAAGGCTGACATCCGCAGCACGGCCTTGTGACCAAGCTGGATTTGGTCGATGTCCTTCGGGGTGATCCGTACTTCCAGCGCAAGATCGTCGCCTTCCGGCACGATTAGCATGATCGGATCGGCGGGCGTAATCACTCCGCCGACCGTATGAACTGCGAGTTGTTGAATGGTGCCTGACTGCGGCGCGACGATATCGATCCGTCGCAGTTCCTGTTCAGCCGCCACCTTGCGCTCACCATACTCCCCGATCTGCGCCTGAACCTCTCTGAGCTCCTGGCCGACTTCGGTCTTGAAATCCTGATCGATCTGCGGGATCTGCAGGCGCGTTTCGGCTATGCGGGCTGCTGTCTGTGCCTGATGTGCGATCTTCTCACCGCGTTCGCCACCGAAAGTGGCAACCTGGATCTTCAGGCTGTTCAACCGTTGGTCCGAGACAATGCCTTGGTCGCGCAGCCCACTCAGAACAGCAATTTCCTTTAGGAGAACCTCGATCCTTTTTTCACAGGCAATTTCCTGCGCCTCGAATCCTTCGATCTC
>NZ_JAMYKW010000192.1:0-642 GCF_040317555.1 Mesorhizobium sp. M1406
CTGGGGCTCACCCCCCGCCATCTCGCCTACATCATCTACACCTCGGGCTCCACCGGGACGCCCAAGGGCGTCATGGTCGAGCATCAAAGCACCGTGAACCTGCTGCGTTGGAGTAGCGGCGTCTACGCGCAAGCGCAGACCAGCCGCATGCTGTTCTCCACTTCGATCAGCTTTGATCTGTCCGTCTATGAGTGCTTCGCTACCCTGTCACAGGGCGGCACGCTCTATCTCGTCGACAATGCGCTGGCACTGGCGCAAACGCCTCTGGACGTCTCGCTGATCAATACAGTCCCCTCTGCGATCGCCGCTCTGCTCGACAAGGAAGCAGTCCCCGCCGCGGCAAGCGCCATCAATTTGGCGGGCGAAGCGCTGAGCGCAGCTCTGATCGAGAGAATCTTCGAGCACAGCCGCGTCGAGAAGATCTGTAACCTATACGCCCCTTCCGAGACAACGACGTACTCGACCTGGATTTGCATGCCCAGGGGAGACACCGTCGTTGAAACGATCGGCCGTCCGATCGCCAACACGCGGATCTATCTTCTGGACGGTCATGGTGCGCCGGTGCCGTTGGGGGCGGTGGGCGAGCTCTATATCGGCGGGGCCGGCGTTGCGCGCGGCTACCTCAACCGGCCCGAGCTGACG
>NZ_JAMYKW010000193.1:0-628 GCF_040317555.1 Mesorhizobium sp. M1406
ACCTGGACGGACTACCTTCGCCTCAATCATCGTCTGACGGAAGTGGACAAGGAACTGGACGAGCGTGTCTTCCAGTTGCACGCGGGAGAGGAAGCGCCTCAGATGACACTTTCCATCGAGCGACCGACAAGCTCGGCCCGCAAGCCCGAGCACTCAGCTTTTCGCCATCCCCGTCATTGAAGCCTGGCCGGCACAGAAAACGCGATTCTTGTCTATCGCGCTCAAACCGGTGCGGGAGACGGACAATCCACCAAAATTCGATGATGGGTGGCAGAGAAGAACCCCAGGCTGAGAGTGCGACCGATCGGTCCCAACCGTGAAGCGGAGCCTGGGGCTACAGCGGCATGCGACTATTGCCGCGTGGCACCTTTTGAATTTAAAGTCTTCCTCAGTCCGCCTCGCTGATCCGGGCCAACGCTATCTTGAGGTTGGCATTTTGTCCCGCCAGCTCGCTGAGACGATCACGTTCGGCGGCGACCACATCCGGACTGGCGTTGGCAACGATGCACCCGCGCGGAGCGTGCTGTTGCTGGAAGCAGGAAGGCATGATCGGCCAAAGCCGGGAGAGGTGCTGCCGGCAGTAGCGAATGGGCTGCTGCGTCAGCTTGGTGTCTGGACGCCGTTCGCC
>NZ_JAMYKW010000194.1:0-609 GCF_040317555.1 Mesorhizobium sp. M1406
GTCGGCTCGTCGATGTCGGCCAGCATCGCCCGGAAGAACTCTTCATGCGCCTTGGCATCGACCCCCAGCCGCGCCTGCGCCACCAGCTTGCGGAACGGCTGCGGCGCGGCAAGCTCATGCCCGCGACCTTCCAGCACGGCCCGCACCTCGGCATGCATGACCTCCAGCGTCGTGTGATCGCCGATCAGATGGTGCAGCAGCTCCAACAGCAGCCAGCGCCCGCTGCCGGGCTCGCGCGCGATCACGACGCGCATCAAGGGCGCCCGGCCAAGGTCGATGCGGTACTGGCGCGGATCGAACCGCCGCTTCAGCTGCTCGGAACCGGGACCGCCATCCTCATCCAGCTCGACCTCGCGCACCTCCAGGGCCGCCTTGCGCCACACCACCTGCGCCGGGCTCGACAGACCCTCCCAGACAAAGGCCGTGCGCAGAATGTCGTGACGATCCACCACCTTTTGGACCGCAGCAAGATAGCGATCGAGCACACCCCGATCGGCAAAGGCCATCTGCGAGACCAGCAGATACGGATCGCCCCGCCCGGCCAGAAGATGATGGAACAGGATGCCGTCCTGCAGCGGCGACAGGCAATAGATATCCTGGATGTTGGCG
>NZ_JAMYKW010000195.1:0-594 GCF_040317555.1 Mesorhizobium sp. M1406
GTTGGCGGCCCGCGGCATCATCGTCACGCATCAGACCATTCGAAGCTGGGCGGAGAAATTCGGGCGGCATTTCGCCCGGGAGATCAAGCGACGGTCAGCCGGCTGCCTGGGCGACAAATGGCATCTCGACGAATGTGTGGTGGCCATCAATGGCAAGAAGCAGTGGCTCTGGCGTGCCGTCGATCAGGACGGCTTCGTCCTCGAAGTGCTGGTGCAAAGCCGCCGAAATGCCAAGGCGGCAAAGCGTCTGATGCGCAAGTTGCTGAAGGCTCAAGGGCGGACACCACGGGTCATGATCACCGACAAGCTCCGGTCCTATGATGCCGCCAGGCGCGACCTCATGCCCGGTGTCGAACACCGGTCGCACACAGGCCTGAATAATCGAGCGGAAAATTCGCACCAGCCGACCCGACGACGCGAAAGGACCATGAAACGCTTCAAGTCGGCACGCCAGCTTCAGCGGTTCGTTTCCATCCATGATCCGATTGCCAACCTGTTCCACTTTCCCCGCAATGCGCTGTCATCGGCTCAACATCGAGACCTGCGTAACGCCGCCATGCAAATCTGGAACAAAATCGCGTGTCTCGCCGCAGC
>NZ_JAMYKW010000196.1:0-582 GCF_040317555.1 Mesorhizobium sp. M1406
GCCATCTCGCCTACATCATCTACACCTCGGGCTCCACCGGGACGCCCAAGGGCGTCATGGTCGAGCATCGCGGAGTGGTCAATCTGGGGCTGGCTCAGATCGGACTGTTTGGCGTTGGTTCAAGCAGTCGAGTGGTGCAGTTCGCCTCCTTGGGTTTTGATGCCAGTGCCTCGGAAATGATTATGGCGCTTGGCTCCGGCGCCGCCTTGCATTTGCCTGCGGATGAGCTCCGCCAGGCGAGTGCCAGGCTATCGCATTATCTGCGAAGCCAAGCTATCACCCACGCGACGCTGCCTCCGGCCTTGCTTCAGGAAAGCAGAAGTGCGGAATATTTGGCGTCGCAAGCTCTCATTCTTGCTGGAGAGCTGCCGAAGGCCGAACTCATCCGTCGCCTGCCTGCAGCATCTGTTATCAATGCCTATGGACCGACGGAAACGACAGTCTGTGCAACGACCTGGACTTGCCCCGATGACTTTGACGGGTCAGTTGTCCCGATTGGCCGTCCGATCGCCAACACGCGGATCTATCTTCTGGACGCTCATGGTGCGCCGGTGCCGTTGGGGGCGGTGGGCGAGCTCTATA
>NZ_JAMYKW010000197.1:0-576 GCF_040317555.1 Mesorhizobium sp. M1406
GACGAGGCTGATCAAGCCTTCCAACAGTACCAGCCTGATCAATTACGGCGAGAGCTACCGGTCCGGAGATCGCATCAGCCCCTCTCTGCATATGCACGCGGCCGCCTGAATTGCCGATTTCGCTCAGCTGCTGCTGAATGGCGACGGCTTGCGGCGTATTCAGGGCCCTCTGCGTCTGCGCTGGCCACAACAGCGCTGGTGAATGTTCATTGTTGGGACGACTCACTCGGGTGGCAGGTGGTTGCCCTGGTCAAGCTCATCCGGCGAAGGGCGGATCTGCTGTTGGCTGGCAGCCAAGACTGGGGGCGGCGGCCCGAACTCCGGCGTCCCAGAGCTTGCGAAAGCCTCCGACACGCTTCCCTTGAGGTCATCCCGTCCAGCGGGCATCCCTGGGTTGCTGAAAAAAGACGAGGCGGCTTGATGATCCTGCCCTCGCTGAAGCACCTCGCGAAACCCCCTGTTCCAGTCGCAGAAGCTCCTCTGGTTTGGTTGGCGGCTCGTCAGCTCGACCATCGAACAGCGGCCGGAGCGCCTCGGACACGTGCTGCTCAAAGCCCACTCGCCGGGCCTGGACCG
>NZ_JAMYKW010000198.1:0-565 GCF_040317555.1 Mesorhizobium sp. M1406
TGCCGCCGCCTGGTACGATCATGTGGACATGCGGATGATGCGTCATTGCCGAGCCCCAGGTGTGGAGGACGGCGGTGATGCCGATGCGCGCGCCGAGGTGCTTGGGATCCGCCGCGATCGTCAGCATCGTCTCCGATGCCGCCTTGAACAGCAGTTCATAGACCAGCGCCTTGTTGTGGAACGCGATGACGGCGACCTCGGCAGGCAGCGTGAACACGACGTGGAAGTATCCGACTGGCAGCAGGTCGGCTTCGCGCTCGGCGAGCCATGTACGGGCGGCCGCGCCCTGACACCTGGGACAGTGCCGGTTGCGACAGCTGTTGTAGGCGATCCGCCATTGGCCGCAGTCCTCACAGGCTTCGACATGACCACCCAACGCAGCGGTGCGGCAGTGTTCGATCGCCGACATCACCTTGAGCTGCTGCAGGCTCAGATGCCCTGCATGGGCGACCCGGTATCCGGGGCCGGCAGCACGGAAGATATCGGCGACCTCCAGGTCCGCGCGCACCGGTTCAGCCGGGAGGCGTCTTGCCTTCCATCAGCGCCATCAGCCGGTCGAGCGGCC
>NZ_JAMYKW010000199.1:0-564 GCF_040317555.1 Mesorhizobium sp. M1406
CCTATACCCTCGGCTCGCTGACCCTCTCCAATCGTATCGTCATGGCGCCCCTGACGCGCAATCGCGCTGGCCCGGGCTTCGTTCCGGGCGATCTTGCCGCCGAGTATTACGGCCAGCGGGCCTCGGCCGGCCTGCTGATCTCCGAGGCCACGCAGATCTCGCGGCAGGGACAAGGTTACCAAGACACGCCCGGCATCTACTCCCAGGCTCAGATCGACGGCTGGCGCAAGGTCACGACAGCCGTGCACGCCAAGGGCGGACGTATCTTCCTGCAGCTCTGGCATGTTGGTCGCGTCTCGCACGTCGATCTGCAGGCGAACGGCGCCGCGCCCGTGGCGCCCTCGGCAATCCGGGCCGCGACCAAGACGTTCGTGAACAACGGCTTTGCCGAGGTTTCGGAGCCCCGCGCGCTGGCGCTCGACGAGCTTGCGGGGATCGTCAACGATTTCCGGCAAGCAGCCGCGAACGCCATTGAGGCGGGCTTCGATGGCGTCGAGATTCATGGCGCCAACGGCTATCTGCTGGACCAGTTCGCCAAGGACGGTGCCAATGTCCGCACGGATG
>NZ_JAMYKW010000200.1:0-562 GCF_040317555.1 Mesorhizobium sp. M1406
GATCTCGGCGGGGAAGCGATGGCGGCGGTAGAGTGGGTCACGCTCTGTCATAGCCCGTCATCGCACATCGGTATCCACGCTTCGTGAAGTTGACGATGCCCGAAGAAATGCTGCTCGAGCGCGGCATCGTCATTTCCTACGAGGGACGGGCGCTGGCGCGGAGCCTTTGGCATAGCGCAGCGCGAGCGACCGTCGCGGATTGAAGGTGCCGGCGAACTCGGCCGGTGTCTGCCAGGCGATTTGGGAGTGCGGCCGCGCGGTGTTGTAGTCGGCGCGCCACAGGGCGATGGCTACGCGCGCCTGAGCCAGCGAGGTAAACAGCGTCTCGTTGAGCAGTTCGTCGCGCAGTCGGCCGTTGAAGCTCTCGATGAAGCCATTCTGCATCGGCTTGCCGGGCGCAATGTAATGCCATTCGACGCGGCTCTGATCCGCCCAGGAAAGGATGGCGTTCGAGGTGAACTCGCTGCCATTGTCGCTGACGATCATCCTCGGCCGGCCGCGCTCGGTAATGAGCCGGTCCAATTCGCGGGCAACCCGCATGCCCGAAAGAGACGTATCAACG
>NZ_JAMYKW010000201.1:0-554 GCF_040317555.1 Mesorhizobium sp. M1406
GGCATCGCCCTTGAGCGCATCCAGCCGGGCAAGCCGCAGCAGAACGGGCGCCATGAGCGTTTCCACCTGACCATGCTGCCGATGGCCAAGGCACCGGAGGCCGACAGGGCGGCTCAAGCCCAGGCGTTCGAGGCCTTCCGGCGCAGCTACAATGAGGAGCGCCCGCACGAGGCGCTTGGCATGGACACCCCAGCACAGCATTACCGTCCCTCGACCCGTCCCATGCCCAAGACGACCCCCGAGCCGGATTATCCGGCCGAGGCGGCGGTGCGCAGCGTGCGCCAGAACGGCGCCGTCAAATGGCAGGGCGCCGAAATCTACGTCTCGGCCACGCTGGCAGGCGAGCCGGTTGCCATCGAAGAGACCGAGAACGGCGAATGGGCGATGCGCTTCTATGCCCATCCGCTCGGCTTCATCGACCACAAGCACACGAAACTGGTTCGTCGCCGCGCCGCGCCAACCAAACCGCTTGGCGCGCCGACGAACCAATCATAAGGGGGAAAACTGTTACCTATGTATCCGGTTCAAACTGTTACCCATCTATCGGCTGGACA
>NZ_JAMYKW010000202.1:0-535 GCF_040317555.1 Mesorhizobium sp. M1406
GGTGCTCGTGAACCGAGCCCGCTTTTCTTCGGCAAGCTCAGGCGGTCTCGGCCATTCGGCTTCGCCCCTTGGCGTGGGCAGCCCTTCGGGCTGTGACGGCCGCCGCCCTTGCGGGCGGCGCGGTTTGTCTGTTGGCCTTTCCCGGCGGCGGGGTGGGCGGCACTCCCTTCTAGACCCGCCGCGGCAGCCCGCAACCCTTCGCGTGCCGGTCAGGGTCCTCCTCTTCGTTCCGGTCCTTCGGATGCGGTCCGCCTACCACGGCGGGCCTTTCCGGTCGCGACTCGCCGCCCACCCCGCTTCCGGGGAAAGGCGCGGCGATTGGTGAGCGGAGGATGAAACGATGCATGCAAACAGCAAGCGTACCACCAGCGGAGAGGCTGGCGCAGGCAAGGGCAGGCGCCCGGGCGCCAGCCTCTATCAGGAGATCACAGACCGCATCATTGCCGAGCTGGAGCGCGGTACCGTGCCATGGGTCAAGCCATGGGGCAGCGCAAAAGCAGGCCTTGGCCTGCCGAGGAATGCGTCCACGGGGCGC
>NZ_JAMYKW010000203.1:0-504 GCF_040317555.1 Mesorhizobium sp. M1406
CTTCCGACCAAAGCATGGCAGCAAACTCCGGTCCGATGCCCTTCACGTCTAGCAACATCGCCGCCGAGGTGGGCGTTGCCGCGTCTTGCGCCTCGGCCAGCAACGCGGCTCGCTCCGCCTCCACGGCCTTGACTTGCTCGAGAAGCAGTTCCAGCCGATCGAGTTCGCGGCATATCTGCGCTTTGAGATGCGCTGGCAGCGCTCTGCCATCGCCGGTCCGCAGTTCCTCAAGCCGTGCCCGCCGATCGCGGCGCAGCGGTTCGTATCCGGAGATGCCCTGTGCAAATAACAATCCCTTGATACGGTTGACGTGGCTCACCCATTCGCCGGTTAGCACCTTGCGCTGTCGAGTAATGCGACGGCGGTCTTCCTCTTTCCGGCCGGGGGCCTTGACCATCGCGCACACCCGCGGCTCGCCGCGCTTGTAGGCCAGCAGCGCCCGCACCATGGCTTCGCCGTCGATCCTGTCAGTCTTCGCCTGTCGGCGACGGGTCGCGATCGAGG
>NZ_JAMYKW010000204.1:0-503 GCF_040317555.1 Mesorhizobium sp. M1406
AGCTCCAAAATCAAACCGTTCTGCGCTACACTCTGTTTGCATCGGGGAACACCTCTGCCTAGGGTAAGTCTTTGTCGCAGAAGCACTTTCCCTGATTCGGAGCCCCGATGCACCTCAACTCTGTGAGATATTCGGGCTAGAGAGTCAGCCCTCAGAGCCTTTGGTATTAGACCGACCCATCGCACCGGTTTGGGCTGGGTGACATGTCAGGTTTTCATCAGGTTCGACGATTATGTCTGGCGGCCAGAGCGCGACCACTTCCGTGCCCGCCCGCTCGTCTGGCAGACACACACAGGAGAAGATATGCCGTCAGCTACAAGCAGCGCCATCGTTTCCTGCCGCAGATCATCGCCCATGCGGTCTGGCTCTCCTTCAGGTTCCCCTTGAGCCGTGTCTCGTCGAGGAAATGGCCCGGGAGGGGATCGTGGTTTCGTATGAGACAATCCGCCGGTGCGGCAACAAATGCGGTCCGCATACGGAGCCATTACGTCGCGGCACTTGAT
>NZ_JAMYKW010000205.1:0-502 GCF_040317555.1 Mesorhizobium sp. M1406
GCATGATCGGCCAAAGCCGGGAGAGGTGCTGCCGGCAGTAGCGAATGGGCTGCTGCGTCAGCTTGGTGTCTGGACGCCGTTCGCCGAGGCCGGCTTCGTTGAAAATCGTGCGCTTGTTTCGGTGTGGGCCAATGAAGTTCCCAGCGAGCGGCACGGCATGTTTTCCGCTCAAGGTGCCGGCTGGCAGCTCGACCGGACGCGATTCGACCGGCTGATGGTGCAGGCGGCCAAGGCGGCAGGTGTGGACACGCGGTTTGGCTCGGCCGTGGGTTCGGCAGTGCGCGACGATCAAGGCTGGCTGCTCAAGCTGGCCGATGAAGATATCGTTGCCCGCGCCGTGGTTTGGGCGACCGGCCGCAGTTGGAGGCTGGCGCGATGTTTCGGCGCCAAGCTCACGGTGCACGGACACCTTGCCGCCTATACACGCTTTTTCGACCGCGCGCCGGGCGGTTGCAGCATGGTTGTCGAGGCGCGTCCCGAAGGCTGGTGGTACAGCGCCGAC